>NZ_LMMH01000034.1:0-487788 GCF_001422185.1 Sphingomonas sp. Leaf257 | reverse complement strand
ATCGTCTCGGGCGGCCGCGCACTGGGGTCGGAGGATCAGTTCCATGCGCTGATCGACCCGCTCGCCGACAAGCTGGGCGCCGCCGTCGGCGCGAGCCGCGCGGCGGTCGATGCGGGCTATGCCCCCAACGACTATCAGGTCGGCCAGACCGGCAAGATCGTGGCGCCGGAAGTCTATGTCGCGGTCGGCATTTCGGGCGCGATCCAGCATCTGGCGGGAATGAAGGACTCCAAGATCATCGTCGCGATCAACAAGGACGAGGATGCGCCGATCTTCCAGGTTGCGGACATCGGCCTGGTCGGCGATCTCTTCACCGTCGTGCCTGAACTGACCGAGAAGGTGTAAAACCTTCTCCTCCGCGCGAACCAACATTCCTGCCCTGCAAGGGGAGGGGGGCCATGCGCAGCATGGTGGAGGGGTGTCCCGCTATCGCGAGGGTGACACCCCTCTGTCGGACCTGACGGCCTGCAATTCCCTTGCAGGAGCAGAAATGGTGAGAGATTTAAATCTAGATTAAGATTCGCGACATAGCATCTCCGCGCTTTCGGGGAATGCCTTATGAAACCAGCCGAGCCCCTCGCGCTGAACCATAGCTGGCCCTTGTTCGAACGCGGACTGCGTTTCGACCTGGGATGTCCGGATTCGCCTGACCTTACACCGGCGGGGACCGATGATGCGTGGCTGACCGCGCATGGCATCGGGCGCTGGTCCTGCGATCTGGAGTCCCAAAGCCTGAACTGGTCGGCGGGTGTCTTCCGTCTCTTCGACTGGCAACCGGATCGCCCCCTGGAGCGGCTTGGCGTCCTGCCGCTTTACCGATCCGAATCCCTGTCGGCGGTCGAGCGGCTACGCGCCTATGCCATCCGGCATCGGCGTGGCTTTACCATCGATGCGCAAATCCAGGCGCCGGGCGGCTCACGCTGGATGCGGATCGTCGGCGCACCGCAATGTCGGGGCAAGCATGTGGTAGCGCTACATGGCCTGAAATTCGACGTGAGTGGCGAATATCGCTGATCTATGTGAGGAAAAGCCTGCAAATTCCGTTGCCTGCTTGTTAGCGCCACGAAGCTTTGGCTACCATTCGCATATGACAGACAATATCACGGGAGGGGGCGGTCGCCGCGTGCGGACGATCGCGGATCTGGCGGAAATGGCGGGTGTGTCGCCCGGCACCGTCTCGCGCGCGCTGGCGGGCAAGTCGCTGGTCAATGCCGAGACGCGGACGCGAATTCAAGCGCTCGCCGACCTGCACGGCTTTCGCCCCAATCAGATGGCCAGCCGCCTGCGAACCCGCCGCACCGGCGTGATCGGCATCGTCGTTCCGCTGGGCCATGACCGGCGCCAGCATCTGTCCGACCCGTTCTTCATGACCATGCTGGGCCATCTGGCCGATGCGCTGACGGAGAACGGCTATGACGTGATGCTGTCGCGTGTCATCCCGGACGCACCCGATTGGCTGGACCGCGTGGTCGATAGCGGCATGGTCGACGGTGTGCTGCTGATCGGCCAGTCGAACCAGTATGACGCGATCGAGCGCGTCGCCAGCCGTTATCGTCCGCTCGTCGCCTGGGGCGTCAACCTGCCGGATCAGGTCCATGCGGCGGTCGGCACCGACAATGCCAAGGGCGGCTATCTGGCAGGCCAGCGACTGATCCAACGGGGGGCGCGTCGTATCGCCTTTCTGGGCGATATCAGCGCCCCCGAGATCCGCCAGCGCCATGACGGCCTGGCACGCGCCATGGCCCAGGCCGGGCTGGACGGCGGTCCGGTCCAGCTTGCCACCCATCTCGCCTCCGATGTGATGGAACAGGAGATCGGCGCGCATATCGACGCGCTGCTGGAGGAGGGCGGGGGGACCGTCGCGATCGACGGGATCGTCGCGGCGTCGGACATGATCGCGATGACCGCGGTGCGGGTGCTCGCCGACCGAGCGATCGCGGTGCCCGAGACGCTGCCCGTCATCGGCTATGACGACCTGCCGCTCGCCGCCCAGGCGGTGCCGCGCATCACCACCATTCGCCAGGACATTGCGGCGGGCGCCAAGGCGATGGTCGACGCGCTGTTCGCCCGGATCGGCGGGGGCGAGGCGGGATCGGTGGTGCTGGACCCCGAACTGGTGTTGCGCGAAACGGCCTGAGGACTTTCCTTGGCTGAAAGGGGAGGGGCGGTTGTGAGGGCAGGGACCCTCGCAACAGGTGACACCCCTCCGTCAGGCCCGCGGCCTGCCAAATAGCTTACGCGATCGTCACCCGGTCGCCATCGAACGCCAGTTGGAACCAGGGGGCGGCCGTTCCGCCGAACCGCTCCCGACGAAGCGCGACGTCCTCGCTCGCGTCGCGGCCTTCCATGCCCCAATAATCGACGAAGCTGGTGACATCGCCTTCGCCCGTGACCCACCAGCAATAGGCCTGGGCCGGCTCTTCCACCGGATTGCCCGCGACCAGCCCGGTGCCGTTGACCGGCCGCCAAGGCCCCCCAACGCTGTCCGCGACCATCGCATAGAGCCCGGTCGGCGCGCCGAGGCCGGGGGCGAAGCGCTTCCCCTGGGTCGACCAGAAGCAGTAATACAGGCCATTGCGGACGATGATGTGCGGCCGCTCCAGCTCGGCATTGACGCCGAGCGATTCGATCAGCGGCGGCTGGATGGTCCAGCACTCGCCCTCACGCCTGGCGACGCCAACTACGCCGTCGATATCTTGCTTCACCCAGCCTGCCGAGCCGACGAACAGCAGATACTCCGCGCCGTCCGCCGGATCGCGGAAATAGCCGGGATCGCGAAAGCCCTTGATGCCGCCATTTTCCGGCTCGGCCTGGTTGGCCACGATATAATGATGGCCGTCCGCCGCGACGCTCTCCACCGGCTCGCTCCAGCCTTCGGTGCGGGCGTTATCGCCCTCGACGATGAAGCGTCCTTCCGTCTCGAACAGCCGCTGCTCGAAGGTGCGGGGTTGGCCGCGCCGTCCCGAGGCGGTGAAATACATGGTCAGCGTCGTGTCGTCCTCGCCCAGCACCGCAGAGCCCGACCATTCGCGGCTACCCGGCGTGAAGCCGTCGGCAAAGGTCACGCCATGATCGCGCCAGCCGTCCGCGCCATAGCTGGTCAGGCGGATGCGCGCTTCGTCATGGCGCATCTCGGGGTCCGACAAACGCGGCGTCGCCAGGAAGAACCACCAGCTGCGCCCGCCGAAAAAGGCGGTGCGGCCATCGGCATAGGCGATCTGCCACATGTCCCAGAAATCATGGTCGGGCAGGATCGGCACGACATCGGCCGCGGTGAAGACCGGCAGGCGCGCGTCGGTCTGTGCCGGGATGCCGGCCAGTGCGTCAGCCGACCAGTGGGTAGGAGCGGGGGTGTCGGTCATGATACCTCAGGGAAGATCGAAACGGGGATCAGGCTTGCGGGGCGGCGCCGAGCGGCAGCCCCTGCGCATTGCGGGCGCGCACCGTGTAGACGGAGACGGCGGCCAGCAGCATCAGCACGCCGCACAGCGTCAGCACGTTACGCGGATCGCCGCCCAGCCAGCTTTGATAGAAGAGCGGCAGCGTCACGCCGAAGATCAGCATCGGGATGACGATCATCATGTTGAAGATGCCCATATAGACACCCGTCCGCTCGGGCGGAATCGAGCCCGCCAGGATGACATAGGGATTGCCCATCATGCTGGCCCAGCCCAGGCCGATGCCGATCGCGGGCAGGAACAGCATCGCCTTGCTGGTCATGTGCGGCATCACCATCATGCCGATGCCGGTGATGACGAGACAGGCGGCATGGAGCGGCGCGGCGCCGATCCGCCTGGCGAGCGGCACCATCGCAAAGGCCGCGACGAAGGCGACGCCGTTATAGAAGGCGGCCACTTCGCCGTTGGTCAGAACCGCGGCATGGAAGCCCGACGAGGTCGCGTCCGCCGTGCCATAGACCGAGCGGCCGATCGCATAGATGACGTAATTCCAATAGGCCATCATGGCATACCATTGGAACAGGCTCATCAGCGCCAGCTTGCGCATCGGCAGCGGCATGTTGCGGATCGCCTCGCCGATTTCTTTCAGCGTGGCGCCGATGCCCTTGGGCGCAGCGGCGATGCGCGCGCGCTCCTCGGGCGCCAGCGGCAGCTCGGGCACACGCTTGATCGACCAGACGATGGTGACGAAGGACAGGACCGCGCCGATCATGAAGACGATGCGCGCGGTGTAGGGAATGTTGTGCCCATCCACCCAGTCCGGGTTCATCCCCGCCCAGACTAGGATCGAGGGCGTGAGGAAGGCGAGCATCTGCGCCAGCCCGGTAAAGGCGCTCTGCGTCAGGAAGCCGATATTATGCTGCGTCCCATCCAGCCGGTCGGAGACATAGGCACGGTACGGCTCCATGGTGATGTTGTTGCCCGCATCCAGGATCCAGAGCAGCGACACCGCCATCAGCAGCGACGAGCTGAGCGGCATGAAGAACAGGCCGAAGGCGCACAGCACCGCGCCGATCAGGAAATAGGGCGTCCGCCGCCCCCAGCGGCTGTCGGTCCGATCGCTCATCGCCCCGATCAGCGGCTGGATCAGCAGGCCCGTCATCGGCCCGGCCATCTGCAACAGCGGAATCTGCGCCTCGGACGCGCCCAGATAGCTGTAGATCGGCGCCATGTTCCCCTGCTGCAGCCCGAAGCTGAATTGCAGGCCGAGAAAGCCCAGATTCATTTCCAGAATTCGGGTCAGCGAGAGGCGGGGCTTCAGCGGCACTCCGGTTCCGGCAGTGGGGGTGGACGGGGTCATGCGGGTCCTCTCGCACGCGGGGGTGGGCCTGTAGTCTATCGCTGGCTTGCCGCGTCGAGGCCATCATGCCGTGCTCCAACATGGAATGCAACAAACGATTGCATAGTGTGTTCGCGACGATTGCTTGTCATGCTTGATGCTTTGCCGGATCGTGTTTCAAGAGGGAGGAAGAGTCTGATGTCTTTGGGGATATTGGCGCTGACGATCGCATCGGCGGGCCATGGTGCCGCCCCGTCGCAGGTGATTTGCGAACTCGGTCGGGTGGTGGTTGCGGATATGCCGTCTCCCTCCGATCCTGGCATCTATTTCATCGAAACCAATCCGGCGCAGGATGGGCTGATGAAGATGTGTCCGCATTTGGCGCATAAGCTGCCAGCGGGATATGCGGCGGCCGATGAGGGTGCGCGATCGCGGGCGGCCGAACATGTGCCGACGCCAGGGCCGCAGCGCCCGCCGGCCGTCATCGCCACGATCGGCGTGCCACTGATCGCCGCCGATGGTCGGTCCGCGACGGTTAAGGTCACCACCGAATGCTCCGGCATGTGTGGCAGTGGCATGCTCTATCGCTATGTGCGGACCACCAAAGGATGGCGCCGCAACGGCAAGCCGTCGCCGATGTGGGTTTCCTGACCCCCGCTCACCGCCCGCCGGGCGGCAGGTTCGTCTCAAGGTAAAGGGTCATCAGCGAATAGAGGTGGATGCTGGTATTCTCGCCCTCATAGATGCCGTGGCTGCGGTCGGGATAGGCCATCATCGTGAACGGCTTGTTGAAGTGGATCAGGCGATCCACCAGCTGATCCTGGTTCTGGTAATGGACATTGTCGTCCAGCGTCCCGTGGATCAGCAGCAGATTGCCCTTCAACCGGTCGGCGAAATTGATCGGCGAGCCGTTCCTGTAGCCTTCCGCATTGTCCTGCGGCAGGCCCATGTAGCGCTCCTGATAGATGGTGTCGTAGAGCTTCATGTCGGTTGGCCCCGCCACCGCGATGCCGGTCTTGTAGAGGTCCGGATAGCGGAACAGCGCGTTCTGGGTCATCGCGCCGCCGCCACTCCAGCCCCAGATGCCGATCCGGGCGGGATCGATATAGGGCCGCGTGCTCAGCATCTTGCGCACGCCCGCCGCATAATCGGCGGAGGCCAGGATGCCGACCTGGCGATAGATGCTCTTGCGCCAGTCATGCCCTCTCGGCGTGGCGGTGCCGCGCGGGTCGAGGCTGGCGACCAGATAGCCCTTTTGCGCCAGCATCCGGTGCCACAGCCCCTGCGACCCGGCCCAGCGGTCCGCGACGGTCTGGCCCCAGGGTTCGCCATAGACGAAATAGAGGATCGGATAGCGCTTGGCCGGATCGAAGCCCGGCGGCTTGATCAGCCAGCCGTCTAGCTGCGTGCCGTCGCCGATATCGACGCGGAAGAACTCGGTGGCGGGCAGGCCAGTATTCCCGATGACCTGGGCCAGCGGCGCATTGGCGGCCAGGGTGCGAAGCGGCTGCTGGCGGGTCATGTCGAGCATGTCCGTCACCGGCGGCGCGTCGAAGCGCGAGACCGTGTGCAGCGCCCAATGCTCGCCCGGCGCGATGTCGTAGCTGTGCGTGCCGGGCTGGTTCGCAGGCGTCAGCCGCTCGACCTTGGGCGCGCCCGACAGGGTGGTGCGGTAGAGGTAACGCTGGGTCGGATTGTCGGGCGAGGCGATGAACCAGGCATAGCCCGTCTTTTCATCGACGTTCAGCAACTCGACCACGTCGAACTTGCCCGGCGTGCGCAGCGTCGCGCGGCCGCTCGCGCGGTCGATGGTGTAGAGATGGCGCCAGCCGTCGCGCTCCGACAGCCAGGTAAAGCTGCGCCCGCCGTTCAGCCATTCGGGGGCGACATTGGCCTCGACCCAGGCGGCGTCCTTCTCGACCATGATCGGCTTGACCGCGCCGGTCGCGGGATCGCCGAGCAGGACGTTGTAGGTATTCTGGAGGCGGTTGGATTGCTGGATGAACAGCGCGTCGGAACCGCCCGCCCAGCTGATCTGCGGCACGTAATTCTGGCGCGGGTCGCCCGTCAGCTTGAACCAGCGGGTGGCGCCGTCGACCACATCGATCACGCCGGTCGTGACCGCAGAGTTGGTCGTCCCCGCCTTGGGATATTGCAGCGGGATCACCTGCGAATATTGGCCGCCGGTGTTCTTCACCATATCGAAGGTGCCGACGCCCTTCGTATCGAAGCGCAGAAAGGCGATGCGGCGCGAGTCCGGGCTCCACTCGAACGCGCGGTGGACCGAGAATTCCTCCTCATACACCCAGTCGGCCAAGCCGTTGACGACATAGTCGTCGCCGTCCCTCGTCAACGCGGCGGCCGCGCCGCCCTCGATCGGTTCGACATAAATATTGTTGCTCCGGACATAGGCGATGCGGCGGCTGTCCGGCGAGACGGTCGCGTAGAGCAGGGTCGAGGGCGCGGCATCGCCACCGATCTTGTGCAGCCGCTTGGTGGTCGTGTCGTACAACCAGTAATCCGACAGCGCATTGGTCCGGCGGAAGCGCTTGCCATTGGTCTGGATCAGCAGCCAGCGCTGGTCAGCCGACCATTCATAGCTGTCGATGCCCAACGGCGCGCTTGCCCCCTGCGGGATCAGATCGGCGGCCGCGACGACGACCTGTCGCTGTCCATCGGCGATCGCATAGCGGACGATATCCTGTCCGCCCTTGGGCGCATCCTCGAGCGCGAGATAGCTCTCGCCGTCCTTGCCCCAGCGGCTGGCGCGAACGGACTGGGTGCGCACCGCCCCCGGGCCGAAAATCCCCTCGACCGACAAGGCACCGGAGAGCGCGGCGGCTGGCGTCGTGGACGAGGCGTCGGACGGCGGCACGGGCACGGGCGTCTGGGCCAAAAGCGGGGCCGCCAAAGCGACCGACGACAGCGAAACCAAAAGTCCGGACATCCGCCAGCACGACCGCATCGACCCACCCACTCCTTGATCAGAAGCATCGGAGCCTAACGATTGCTTCTAAAATCGTATACTGAAATCTGCGTGAAGATCGGCCGCGATAGGATTAGGGCATCGGCGGTGGCGATCACGAAGGGACGGGTCGGTTGATGGATGCAGGAATCGAGCATGTCGCGATCATCGGCGGCGGCTTTGCGGGCACGTTGCTGGCCATCAATCTGGTGCGCCATGGCGGCCCGCGCGCGACGCTGATCGAGCGGCGCGCCAATCAGCTGGCGCGCGGCGTCGCCTATAGCGCGGCGCATGCCGAACATCTGCTGAACGTGCGCGCAGGCAATATGAGCGCGCTGCGCGACGATCCCGATCATTTCGTCCGCTGGCTGGTCGCGCGCGGGACGGGGGATGCCAAGACCTTCGTGCCCCGCCGCGTCTATGGCGACTATCTACGCGACCTGTTGATGGAGACGATCGCGGCGGACCCGGCGCGGCTGACCCTGGCGAGTGGCGAAGTGGTGGCGTTGGAGCAGGCCGGGCAGGGCTATCGCCTCGAAATGGCGGAGGGCGCAGGGCTGACGGCCGATGCGGTGGTGCTGGCGCTGGGCAACCTGCCGCCGCACACGCCGCCGGGGATCGATCCGGCGGTGCTGGCGGACGGGTGCTATCGCGAAGATCCTTGGGCGGGCGATATCGCCGAGGGGTTGGGTGCGGATGACCGGGTGCTGCTGGTCGGCAGCGGGCTGACCGCGATCGATGCGGCGCTGCTGCTGGACGCCAGCGGGTTCGGCGGGCGGACCATCGCCATGTCGCGTCGCGGACTGGCCCCGCGCCGTCATGCCGAGACGCCGCCGGTCGCTCCTTTACGCGAACGCCCCGCCGCCAGCCTGTCCGCGCTGGTGCGGCATGTGCGTTGCGCGGCGGAGGAGCAGGGCTGGCGCGGGGCGGTCGACGCATTGCGGCCCGTCACCCAGATGATGTGGGGCGCGGCGGATGGTGCGACGCGGGCGCGCTTCCTGCGGCATTTGCGGCCCTATTGGGACGTGCATCGCCATCGCCTGGCGCCATCGGTCGCCGATCGGGTGGAGGCGTTGATCGGAGCGGGGCGCTTGTCGGTCGCAGGCGGCAAGCTGGTGCGGGTCGAGCCCGATGGCGAGGGCGCGATCGTGCACTGGCGCCCGCGAGGGACGGAGGTTGTGGAGGCGCTGCGGGTAGCGCGGATCGTCAACTGCACCGGGCCGCAGGGCGATCTGCTGCGATCACGCGAGCCGCTGATCCGGCAGTTGTTGGGGGCCGGGATGATCCGCCCCGACGCGCTTCGTATCGGCTTGGAGGTCGACGCGCAGAGCCATGTCGTGGCGGCGGATGGCGGTGCGGCCGAGCGGCTCTACTGCATCGGCCCGATGACGCGCGGCGGGCTGTGGGAGGTCGTGGCGGTGCCGGACCTGCGCCAGCAGAACTGGGAACTGGCGCGGCGGCTGGCGCATGCGCAATGGGTCGGCGGCGAGGGGCTGTAACCGACCCTCACCCTTCCGGCGCTTCGCGCCTCCCTCCCTCTCCCGATGGGAGAGGGAAGGGGCCCGCCCGCGTTAGCGGGTGGGAAGGGTGAGGGTGGATGCGGCTTAGGGTCAGGACTCGTTGATCACAGCCAGAAGATGACGGTGGCAGCGAGGGCGACGGCGGAGAAGAAGGCGGTCGGGCAGCGGTCATAGCGGGTGGCGACGCGACGCCAGTCCTTGAGGCGGCCGAACATGATCTCGATGCGGCTGCGTCGCCGGTAGCGGCGCTTGTCGTATTTGACCGGCTCGTTGCGGGATTTCCGACCTGGTATGCAGGGCTGGATGCCCTTGGCCTGGAGAGCGTCGCGGAACCAGTCGGCGTCGTAGCCGCGATCGCCAAGCAGCCACTGTGCCGCAGGCATGTCGTCGAGCAGCGCGGCGGCCCCGGTATAGTCACTGACCTGGCCTGCGGTCATGAAGAAGCTCAAGGGCCTGCCGTTCGCGTCGGCGACGGCGTGTAGCTTGGTGTTCATGCCGCCTTTGGTGCGCCCGATCAGGCGACCGAGATCCCCTTTTTTACCCGCAGGCTCGAGGCCGTGCGGTGCGCCTTCAGGTAGGTCGCATCGATCATAAGCGTCTTCGGCTCCGCGCCAGCCGCAGCCAGACCCTCCATCATTCGCATGAACACACCAGCCGCACCCCAGCGCTTCCAGCGGTTGTACAGCGTCTTGTGCGGACCATAGTCGCTGGGGGCATCTCGCCAGCGCAGTCCATTACGATTGACGAACACGATGCCGCTCAGCACGCGCCGGTCATCCACTCGAGGCTTGCCGTGGCTCTTGGGAAAGAACGGCCGCAGCCGCTCCATCTGCTCATCCGTCAGCCAAAACAGGTCGTTCATTCGGGTCTCCTCGCGGAGCCTGAATCAGATTGCGACGCTTCCATCAATGGGTCCTGACCCTAAATAGTCGCCCCGATCTTCGTCAGCCATTGCGCATGGGTCGGCATGGACTCCGCCATCTGCCCGATCGCGCCCGCCAGTTTCGCCACGAAACCTCGGCTCTGCGCGGGATCGCCATAAGCCAGTAGCGGGTCCAGCCCCTCGGGCATGTTGAACTGCCCGATATGCACCGCTGCCCAACTCGCCGGGCCGAACAGGTCCATGTCGCGCGCGACCAGCCTTCCGCTCTCGCGGAAATGCGCGATCTTCATCGCCAGCGTGTCGGGGATCGGCATGGCCGCGCATTCGCGCCACAGCGGCGCATCGGTCCGCTCGGTCAGCTTATAGTGCAGGATCAGGAAGTCTCGGATACGCTCATACTCAGTGATCGCGACGCGGTTATATTCCTCGATCGCCGCAGGGGCGAAGGCTTGCGTGGGAAAGTAAGCGAGCAGCTTGGCGATGCCCGCCTGGATCAGATGGATGCTGGTCGACTCGAGCGGCTCCATGAAGCCGCTCGACAGGCCGATGGCGACGACGTTGCGGTTCCACATCCGCTTGCGCCGCCCGGTGGTGAAGCGCAGGAAACGCGGGTCGCCCAGCGCCGCACCGTCGAGCTTCGCCATCAGTGTCGCGGCGGCCTGGTCGTCCGAAATATGGCGGCTGCAATAGACATAGCCGTTGCCCGTCCGATGCTGGAGCGGGATGCGCCATTGCCATCCGGCCTCACGCGCGGTCGAGCGGGTATAGGGTGTCAGCCCGTCGCCGCCGGTTTCGCACGGCACCGCCACCGCGCGGTCGCAGGGCAGCCAATGCGTCCAGTCCTCATAGCCGGTGCCCAGCGCCTCTTCGATCAGCAGCCCCCGAAAGCCCGAACAGTCGACGAACAGATCGCCCGCCAGCACCCGGCCATCGTCGAGCGTGACCGAGGCGACATGACCGCGCACCTCCTCCAGCGCATGGCCCGCAATCTTGCCCTCGACCCGTACCACCCCGCGCGCCTCGGCATAGCGGCGCAGGAACTGCGCATAGAGCCCGGCATCGAAATGATAGGCATAGTCGAAGGTGGAGGCGACACTGCGCGGATCGGCCATCGGCGCGGCGAAGCGTCCGCGCTGGCCCGCGCCCCAGGCCATGGACAGGTCGTCGAAGGCGATACCGCTGCCCGGCCCGCCCGCCGCCAGCCAATGCTGATGCACCGCCACCAGATCGAAGGATTTGCCGTGCGTGCCGAAGGGGTGGAAATAGCGATGGCCCGCGCGTCCCCAGCCGACGAATTCGATGCCCAGCTTGAAGCTGCCCTTGGTCTCGCGCAGGAATTCGGCTTCGTCGATGCCCAGCGTCTGGTTGAACAGGCGGATCGGCGGAATGGTCGCCTCGCCGACGCCGACCGTGCCGATGGCGTCCGACTCGACGAGCGTGATCGACAGGCCGCGTGGGCTAGCATGGGCCAGTGCCGCCGCCGTCATCCAGCCCGCCGTGCCGCCGCCGACGATCACCACCGATCGGATCGCATCGGGGGAAGGGGTCGTCATCGCCATCTCTCCTTCGGGCACTCGCGGCCCTTCGCACTCTTAGCCGGTCGATCGGACAGGCGCCGCTGTGCTTTCTCGATCACAGATAGGTAAATTTCTTTGCAATGGTTTGCAATGATCCGTTGCAAACGATTGCGCGTGTGTTATCCAAAATGCACGACAGCCCGGACAGCGGGGCGAATCAGGAGAGGGTTATGACGACGAGCGTTCTGCGGTCTTGCGGATCGATGGCGGCCTTGGCGATGGCGCTGGTGAGCGCACCGGCCTTCGCGCAGGCGGCCCAGGCCCCGACCCCGGCGACCCAGGAGGGGGCCACCCCCGATGCCGGCGCGTCCAGCGAAGACATCGTCGTCACCGCGACCAGCGGCGAGCGCTCGCGTTTCCGCAGCTCGATCTCGGTGTCGCAGGTCAGCCAAGAGGCGATCCAGAACTTCACCCCGCGTTCGACCGCCGAAATCCTGCGCAACATCCCTGGCCTTCAGCCCAGCGACACGGCGGGGCCGGGCGGCAACGCCAATATCGGCGTGCGCGGCATTCCGGTATCGACCGGCGGTTCGGAATATGTCTCGCTACAGGAAGACGGTCTGCCCGACGTGCTGTTCGGCGACATCAACTTCGGCAACAACGACTATTGGCTGCGCTTCGATCAGAACATCAAGACGGTCGAGGCGGTGCGCGGCGGTTCGGCCTCGACCTTCGCCAGCCAGGCACCGGGTGCCGTCATCAACTTCATCAGCAAGACCGGTGACGTGGAAGGCGGCCAGATCGCCTATTCCAACGGCCTGGGCTTCCGCGAACATCGCGTCGATTTCGACTATGGCGGCCCGATCGACGAGACGACGCGTTTTCATGTCGGCGGTTATGCGCGCAACGGCGGCGGCTACACCAACGAGAATTTCAACATCCTGCGCGGCTATCAGATCAAGGCGAACATCACCAAGGATCTGCCCGACAATCGCGGCTTCATCCGCTTGTACTTCAAGCGGCTGGACGAGCAGGCCCCGACCAACACGACCACGCCGACGCTGGCCACGCTGGACGGCGACCGGGTGACGGGCTTCACGCCGCTGCCCAATTTCGACGGGCGTTCCGGGTCGGCCTATACGATCTACAACCGCAACTTCCAGTATCTGGACTATGACAATGGCGGCGTGAAGTCGGCCGAGGTGCAGGGCATCCATCCGCGCGTCACCGGCATCAGCGGTCAGGTGCATTACGACATCACCGACAATATCTCGCTGGACGACACGATCCGTTACCAGTGGATCAGCGGCAACTTCACGACCCAATTCATCAACGTCCAGACGCGGACGGGCACCGGTGGCCTGATCGGGTCGACGGTGAACGGCCAGACGGTGGGCTCGATCCGCTATGCGGCGGGGCCGAATACGGGCCAGTTGTTCACGGGCGCCTATGTGAACAACAACCCCAACATCAACGTGTTCATGAAGAACATGGACAATTTCGCCAACAACCTGACGCTGAACGGCAAGTTCGACGTTGGGCCGGGCAAGGCGCGGCTGACCGCCGGTCTGTTCGTGATGCGGCAGAACATCGTCCAGGATTGGCACGTCAACCGCCAGTATAGCGAGCTGAACGGCGAGAATGCCGCGCCGCTCGACCTGTTCTCGACCACCGGCACGCAGCTGACCGCCGCGGGCCAGGCCGGGTTCAACGACAATTGGGGCAGCTGCTGCGCCCGCCGGGTCGACCTGACCTATACCGATGTCGCGCCCTTCCTGCAGGCCGGTTACGAGGTCGGCGGGCTGAACCTCGACGCCTCGATCCGCTATGACAGCGTGCATGGCGAGGGCACCGCGCAGGGCGGCGTGGCTGGGCCGACGACCCGCGTGACCGACGCACTGGGCTCGGCGCTGATCCCGTCGCTGGTGCTCAGCCCGAACGTGGAGAAGATCAACTATACCGATGGCTATGTCAGCTGGTCGGTGGGCGCGCTCTATGCCTTCGACAGCAAGACGAGCGTCTTCGCCCGCGCCAGCCGCGGCGGCCGCTTTAACGCCGACCGTCGTGTCCTGTCGGGCAACTTCAACGCGGACGGCTCGCTGAATGCGCAGGGGCAGGCGACCTCGGTCAACTTCCTCAACCAGCAGGAAATCGGCGTGAAGCAGCGCGGCGGCCTGTTCGGCGCATCCTACTCGGTCGAAGTCACCGGCTTCCACTCGACCCTGACCGAGAATAATTACGACTTCACCCGGATCAACAATCCGGCGCCGAACAACAACCCGAACATCTCGAACGGCTATCGCTCCTACGGTATCGAGTTCACCAGCCGCGTCACCTATGGCGACTTCCACCTGGCGGTCGACGCGACCTATGCCAATTCGAAGATCACCAGCAGCGCGACGCCCGGCCTGGTCGGCAAGAAGCCCGGCGGCCTGCCGGACTTCCTGTTCGTGGTGTCGCCGTCCTATGACGCCGGTCCGGTCGCGTTCGGCGTCAGCATGAACGGCCAGACCAGCACCAAGTCGGACGACTTCAACCTCTACACGATCAAGGGGTCCACCTTCTTCAACGGCTTCATCACCGTGCGGCCTATGGACAGACTGGAACTGGGCCTCAACGCCAACAACATCTTCGACAAGCTCGGCTTCCGTGGCGGCGGCGGCATCTTCCCGGTTCTGTCCTCGACGCAAGGGGTGTTCAACAACACCGCGCTTTACGGGCGCACGGTGACGGCCTCGGTCCGCTACCGCTTCTGATCCAATCCCCTTGGGGCGGGTGCCACTTGGCATCCGCCTCATTTTTGTTTCAGGAGGCTGGCCATGACCGATGCGTCCCCACCCGCCCGCACCCTGAAGGACATTGCCCGGCTGGCGGGCGTGTCGCCCGGCACCGTCAGCCGCGCGCTGGCGGGCAAGAGCGTGGTCAATGCCGAGACGCGGGCGAGGATCGAGGCGCTGGCCGCCGAACATAATTTCCAGATCAACCAGATGGCCCGCCGCCTGCGCGCGCAGCGCACCGGTGTGATCGGCGTCGCCATTCCGCTGGGCCATGAGCGGCGGCAGCGATTGTCCGATCCCTTCTTCATGACGCTGCTCGGTCATCTCGCCGACGAACTGGCGTCGCGCGATCATGACGTGATGCTGTCGCGGATCATACCCGATGACGATGACTGGCTGTCACGGATCACCCGTTCGGGGATGGTCGACGGCGTGCTGCTGATCGGTCAGTCGGACCAGCTTTCGGTGATCGAGGCGGTGGCCGAAACCTATCGGCCGCTCGTCGTCTGGGGCAGCACCATGCCGGGACAGCGTCACTGCGCGGTCGGCGTCGACAATCGGCTGGGCGGGCGGATGGCGGGCGAGCATCTGATCGCGACGGGGCGCCGCCATATCGCCTTCATGGGCGAGGTTCGCACGCTGGAACTGGCGCAGCGCCATGCGGGGTTGTGCGACGCGATGGCCGATGCCGGACTGAAGCCGCCGCAGCAACTGGACGTGGCGCTCGCGCCCGAACTGATGCCCGACCAGATCGAGGACAATCTGGCACGGATGACGCGGGAAGGGCAGGGGATCGACGGCATCGTCGCCGCGTCGGACATGATCGCGCTGGCGACGATGGCGGCCCTGGTCGCCGGGGGGCGATCGGTGCCGGGCGATGTCGCGGTCACGGGCTTTGACGACCTGCCGCTGGCCGAACGCGCCATCCCCCGGCTGACCACGATCCGACAGGATCTGGAGGCGGGGGCCAAGGCAATGGTCGAGGCGCTGTTCACGCGGCTGGACGGAACCGCTGCGCCGGGGCTGGAGATGCCGCCACGTCTGATCGTGCGCGACTCCGCCTGACAAAAACGGCGCGGTCTTCAGGGAGATCAGACCGCGCCGGGAAGGTTCAGGGAGTACGGAGGATGTCAGGCCAGCGTCAGGCCGACATCCACATTGCCGCGCGTGGCGTTCGAATAGGGGCAGATCTGATGCGCGGCCTCGACCAGCTTTTCGGCCTCGGCGCGATCGATGCCCGGCAGTTCGACGGTCAGGTCGGCGGTGATGCCGAACCCGCCCGCCGCGCGCGGACCGATGCCGACCTTGGCCGACACGGCGACGTCATCGGGAATCTTCACCTTCAGCTGCTGGCCCGCCACCTTCAGCGCGCCGACGAAGCAGGCCGAATAGCCCGCCGCGAACAGCTGCTCCGGGTTGGTGCCGTCGCCGCCGGCGCCGCCCAGTTCCTTGGGCGTCGACAGCTTGACGTCGAGCGTGCCGTCCGGGGTGCTCGCCTGGCCGTCACGGCCACCCGTGGCACGCGCCTGGGTCTGGTACTTCACGTCGATCGTCATGATAGTGTCTCCGATATTCCTTATCGCGATACATATATGGGGTGGCGGAACGGACTTGTCCAGCGCTTCTTTTATCGTGATATACATTTCACCCTAAAGGGAGATGGCAAATGTCGGCCCCATGGCCGCTCGACGAACAGCTGTGTTTTGCGGTTTATGCCGCCAACATGGCGATCCAGCGAAGCTACAAGCCGATGCTCGACCAGCTCGGCCTGACCTATCCGCAATATCTCGCGCTGCATGTCCTGTGGGAGGAGGATGGGCGTACGATCGGTGCGATCGCACATCGCCTGTCGCTGGAGTCCAGCACGGTGACCCCGCTGGTCAAGCGGCTGGAGGCCGCCGGGCTGCTGGTGCGCGAACGCGATCCGCAGGACGAGCGGCAGGTGCGGGTCAGCCTGACCCCCGCCGGGCGCGAAATGCGCGATCGGTGCGGCTGCCTGGGCGAGGAGCTGATCGCCCGGTCGGGGATGGAGGTCGATGACCTCAAGGCCCTGAAGGCCGAGGTGCACGCCCTGCGCCTGGCGCTCGAACGGCGCGACGGCGCGGCGGCGTGATCCTCTACGATCATCCGCTGTCTTCCTATGGGCAGAAGGTGAAGATCGCGCTGCGCGAAAAGGGCATCGCCTTTACCCGCATGCTGCCGGATGATTTCGGGACGGGGCGGCAGGATACCGTCTTCGCCGCCGCCAATCCCCGGACCGAAGTGCCGGTGCTGATCGTCGAGGGCGGGCAACCGATCTTCGATTCCACGATCATCCTCGATTATCTCGACGAACGCTGGCCCGAAACGCCACTGATGCCGCACGACTCGCTCGTCCGCGCCCGCCAGCGCGAGATCGAGGAGATTGCCGACAGCCAATATGAGGCGGTGAACTGGGGCTATGGCGAGATCCTGTGGTTTCGTCGGGCCGAGGGGGCGCTGGCGGACGATATGCGCCATGTCGCGGCGACCGACACGCGGGTGCTTCAGGCGTGGCTGACGAAGCAATTGGGCGACGCGCCGTGGTTCGGCGGCGAGACGTTCGGGCGGGCCGATGCGGCGGTGGCGCCGATGGTCAACCGCTCGGTCCATTACGGGCTCGGGACGGTGGCGGGATCGCCGCTGGCGCTGTGGCATGAGCGCATTTCGGCACGGCCCGCAGTTGCCGAGACCTTTGCCGAGTTCGATGCGGCGGCGGCGCATATGGCACAGGCGGCTGATCATTATCGCAGCGGCGGGCGACGGCGCGAATATCGCGATCACCGGTTGGAATGGATGATCCGCTCAGGCGGGGTGCCGGTGGTGCTGGAGGGGTTACGCGAGGATAATATCCGGTTTTCATGGCCGGGTTAGGGGCGTGCGCTTCGACTTCGCTCAGCGTGAACGGTTTTCGGTACAAGGCCCCAAAACCCCGACCTTCGTTCAGCCTGAGCGAAGTCGAAGGCCAAGGGAAACCTATGACTTCTGCGCCAAGGTAAACACCACCCCCGGCGCATCCCGCAGCGTCACGTACAGCAACCCGTTCTGCGCCTGAGGCCCCGCCAGTCGCGACGCCGTAAACCCCGGCGGCACGCTGATCGCCCCGGCCATATCGGCACTCGCCGCCACCCGGTCGATCAGGAACAGGTCGCGCCCGGCCATTTGGCACCCATCGGCGGCACAGGTGGTCGCGTCGATCCCCGGTAGCCGGACCAGCGTGGCCAGCGGGCTCCAGTCGCCCTTGATGCCCCCCCGCACGATCCGATAGCGCAAGCCCCCCGCCGCCGCCGGACCCAGCCGCGCCGGATCAAGCGTCGCCACCGCGATATCGGGCGAGGACAGCCGGACGTCGCGCCCGCCTTCCAGTATCACCGACGCGCTGCCATCGGCCGTGCCGACCTCGATCGCGTCGGTCGGGGTCAGTCGCGTGCCCTCGGCCGCGCGGACCGAGAAGGTCAGGCGGCTATTGTCGGGCAGGATCGCCTCGTCCCTGGTCGCCAGCGTCACCGCGCCCGCCGCCGCCTTGGGCGTCAGGCTGCGCGCGATCAGCGTCGCGGCGGGGCGCGGCGGCGCGGCGGTGATCGGCACCGACAGGGTGCGTCCATCGGTCAGCCTGATCTTCGCGCTGGTGCCCGACGGCAGGCGGCCCTCGGCGGCGGTGACGACCAGCCGGTCTGTATCGCCTTCGCGGGTCACGCTATCGGGCGAGAGGCGGACATCGCCGATTTCGACCCCGGCAATCTCGTCCAGCCGCTGTCCGGTCAGCGTCGCGAACCGGTCTCCCTTGGCCAGCGTCACAGTGTCGATCCGGCTGGCGGGCGAGAAGGCGCGCAAGGCGACCGTGCGCGGGGCGGCATCGCCGATCTGCTGCACCTCCAGCGTCACGTCACCCGCCCGCGCCGATTTCAGCGGCAGGGTGACGTTGATCCCGTCCGCCCCGCGCAAGATGAATGGCACCGGCTGCGGCGCGCCCGAGCCGCTGCGCATCGTCACGCCGGTCACGCAGGCGGCGGCGGGGCCGGTCAGCGCGACGCTGTTGTCGCGGCCGACGACCAGGCTCTGGCCGCTATCGTCCGCGCGCCAGTCTCCGCTGCCCGGGAATTGCAGCGTGAAACTGGGGCCTTCAAAGCTGTCGAAGCCCCAGGTGCCGTGCAGCTTGGCGGACGCCTTGCCCGACAAGGCCCCCGCAGGCAGCGGATCGCTTAGGACATAACCCCCGCGATCGGCCCGCGCGCGGACGGGCAGGTCGATCCGCTTGCCGTCGGCGGCGGTGATCGACACCATCATGTTGCGCGCGAACGCCGTCGAATAGATCAGCGGCGCGCCCTCGACCGGCAGGACCAGGCCCGGCCGCGCCCCGCAGAGCGGCACGTCGCCGGTGACGCGCAGGCGCGGCGGGCTGACCGCGTCGATGGCGGGCATGGCGGCGACCAGCACCGATTTGGGCTTGGCGAAAGAGGGGGCTGCGTTGAGCAGCAGCGCCATCCGGTCGCCGTCCCGCGTGGCCAGCGTCGGCAGATAGCCGAATTGCGGATTGCCGAACGCGCCGAACACCCGTGCGATGTCACGGACCACGGCGATATAGGGACTGTAATAGCCCAGCCCGGCCTCGCGCGTATAGCTGACCTGCAAGGCCAGATCGGTCGGCGCGCCGATCAGCGTGTCGGTCATCGAACTGCTATGGATGTCGGCCAGCACCAGATTTTCCTGGTTTTCGAGCAGACAGGCCGCCTGCAACTCGATCACCTTGGCCAGGCAGTCGGGGTTCAGCTTGAGCGCCAGGCTGTTCGACAGGGCGGGCGCGAGAGTGCGCAGGAACTCGGGGTGGCTGTTTTCCTGTGCGCGGATCGCCGCGACAAAGGCGTTCAGCCGCGAACGGTCTAGCGAGGCCTGGTTCAGGTCCTGCACCGCACGGACGAACTCGCCCGGCCGGTCGCGCACCGCATCGACGATGGTGCCCGATGCGCCGCCCGTTTCCGGCACCAGGAACAGCGCCATCTGCCGGGCGCCCTTGGGCACGGTCAGGGTCAGGCGGCGATCCTTGTCCTTGGGTTTCCAGGTCTCGGCCGACTTCACCCAGTCCTTGGGCGGCGGGTTGGTCGCGCCGCTCAGGAAGGCGGAGAAGAGGATGTAATGCGCCCGCTGGTCGCGCGGCAGATCCGCCTCGATGATCAGCCGGTCGCCGGTGGCAAGGTTGGGCACCTCGGCGATGGGCAAAGTGCGGTCCCCGCGCGTGACGGAAATGCGCAACGCTGGCCCCGGCAGGTCGAAAGGGGCCGGATCGGCGGCGCAGAGCGGGCTTTCGACCAAAGCGGCCGCCGCGAGCGCCAGCGCCATCAGCGGGCGTGGGAGGGGAAGGCGAGGGAGCATGGCGGGGACTTAAGGCGCAGACGGCGGCGGGGATCAAGCCATTCGCGGCAGATGACATGCGGGCGTCATCTGTGTTTTCACATTCCTCCCCTGCAAGGGGAGGGGGAGCAGCGAAGCTGGTGGAGGGGTGTAACCGCTGCTGGTGACACCCCTCCGTCAGCCCTTCGGGCTGCCACCTCCCCTTGCTGGGGAGGACCGAATGTTCAGCTCAGCTTGTCGGCTGTCTTCGTCTCGAAATCGCTGGCGTCATGTCGTTCGCGCAACTGCTCGGACGGCTCGCCGAAGGTGCGGTTGACCATGCGCCCGCGCTTCACGGCAGGACGGGCGTCGATCTCGCGCGCCCAGCGCAGGACATGGGTATAGTCCTGCACCTGAAGGAATTCGGCAGCGTCATAGAGGCGGCCCAGCACCAGCTGCCCGTACCAGGGCCAGATCGCCATGTCGGCGATGCTGTACTCGTCGCCTGCGACAAAGGCGTTATGCTCCAGCTGGCGGTTCAGCACGTCGAGCTGGCGCTTGGCCTCCATCGCATAGCGGTCGATGGCATATTCGATCTTCACCGGCGCATAGGCATAGAAATGGCCGAAGCCGCCGCCTAGGAACGGCGCGCTGCCCATCTGCCAGAACAGCCAGGACAGGACACGCGCCCTGGCGGTCGGGTCGGTCGGCAGGAACGCGCCGAAGCTTTCGGCCAGATGGACCATGATCGCGCCGGATTCGAAGATGGCGAGCGGCTCGGACCCACGCCGGTCGACCAGTGCGGGGATCTTGGAATTGGGATTGACCGCGACGAAGCCGCTGCCGAACTGATCGCCATCGGCGATGCTGATCAGCCAGGCGTCATACTCCGCCCCCGCATGACCGGCGGCGAGCAATTCCTCCAGCAGGATCGTGACCTTGACGCCGTTGGGCGTGCCCATCGAATAGAGCTGGAGCGGATGGGTGCCGACCGGCAGGTCCTTGTCATGCGTCGCCCCTGCGACGGGGCGATTGATGGCGGCGAAGCGTCCCCCGCTTTCCTTGTCCCAGGTCCAGATGGCGGGCGGGGTATAGGCGTCGTCGCTCATGGCTCGTAGCTCCAGCTTTGTCCGGTGCGGGAGATGGGCGGGGGCGATGGCGAAAACAACCGCGACCGTGCCTTTTATGTCGCTGGCGGAATGGGCAGGTCGCGGCGGACGTATAGCAGCTCATGCCGCTCCTCGCGTGGGATCGCCATGACCAGCCGATAGTCGCGTGCCAGAGCGCCGGAGACCTGTGCCTGCGTCGCGGCATTCCAGGGCGAGAAGGGATCGTCGAGCGTCACGATGGCGGGCGGACGGCGGGCGAGGATGCGGGCGACCTCCACGCTTTCGTCGATCCCGATCGCACCGCGCTCCGCCTCATAGGCCAGCGAGGAGGGGAAGGCGTAGGCGGTCGGAATGCAGCCGCCCGACAAATGGTAAAGGCTGGAGTCCCCTGCAAACACATAAGGGCATTCGCGCCCGTCCACCGCCGCCATCACCCGCGCCATGCGGCGGATGCCGTCGCCCTCACTGGGGTCGTTGGTGGCGGAGTGGAAGACGAACAGCCCGGCCCCGATCGTGAACACCGCGATGACCGCCTTTCGGCTGAGCGCGAAGGCCGGGGCGGCGGCGAGCGCCAGTGGTGCGACCAGCGGCAGGGCATAATGATCGAAAAACGCCCCGATCATCGCAAAGGCAATGAGCGCGAAGCCCAGCCAGATTCGGGTCAGCGTCAGCGCCGGATGCTTAGGCCCCTTGCGCCAGCCATAGACCGCACAGGCGATCAGCGGCAGCAGCTGCCCGCCGATCCCCGCGAGCCGCCCGATGATCTTGGCCGCCGGATAGCCGCGCCGCAGCGTGATCGAGGTGAAATTCGCGAACCAGAAGGCGTCGAATGCCGCTGCATCGCCCAGCCAGAAAGACAGCACGACCAGCCCCGTCGGCAGCAGCCCGAGTAGCATCCAGGCCAGCGCCGCCAACATCACGATCACGACATTCGCCCGCGCCCGCCAGAGATACCAGAGATGCGCCAGGCCGAAGAACGCGCCCTCGACCAGCGGGGTATATTTGATCTGGATCGCGATACCCGCCAGTAGACAGGCGATGGCGCCGCTGATGACGATCGCGCCGACTGCTCGCCGCTCGGCGAGACGCGGCAGTTCCAGCGTCAGCACGGCGGCGGCGGTCATCGCCAGATTGTAGAAGACCGGCGACTGGCCGCTTCCGCCGCTGAGCAGCGGCAACCACAGGACATAGGCCGCACCCGCCGCTAGTCCCGCCGGAAAGCCGAGGCCTATGCGCCGTACGGCCAGCCAGATCAGCCATCCGGTCGCGGCGGTACAGAGCGTTCCGATCAGTTGATAGGCCAGGAAACCGTCACCGGGCAGCAGGCGAAAGCCGGAGAATAGCAGGAACAGACCCGGCGGCTTGCGGTCCCACAGATCGATATAGAGCCGCGCGCCGTGCAGGATGCGGTCGCCGACCAGCAGATAATATTGCTCGTCGACATGGGCGACGGGATTGCCGAAGTCGCGCATCCGGGTCAGCACCGCAAAGGCCAGCAGGACCAGCGCGGCACCGATCGGCCGGTTCAGGAACAGCCTGAATCCATGCGGCGTCGAAAAAGCGGGGCGGGCGGGCGTCATTTCCGTCATCACGAACCCTGTTGGAGGATGGGCGACGGGCGGAGCGAAGTCCTGCGGACCCGGCCCGGTGCGCCGCCGCCCATGTCATCGACACCGGGGCTTTCGCAAAGAAAATCGACATGGTTCCCGGTCGAGTGAAAATATTTTCAGCCGCCATGTCCGGTTCGGCGGGGACTGCTTCGTCTTAGCCATGAACACTTCTGGTTGTGGCTTCGGCCGCTGCCGGGCGGGGGCTTCGGCAACCGGGTGGTTTGGTCGTTTTAAGGGCGGGGTGGGGTAATGCTGCTCGATGCGGAAGGCGCGGCCTGGCGGAATGCCACGGCCTGGGCCCAGGCGGGGAAGACGGAACGGACGGGCGCCTATGTCGCGCCATGCTGGACCGTGGTCGTGCCCTTTTTCAACGAGGAGCGCGATCTCGCGGCCACGCTGGAAAGCCTGGCGGCGCAGACGGTGCGGTTCCGGCTGGTGCTGGTCGACAATGGCTCGCTCGACGCCAGCGCGCGGGTGGCGACTGACACCTGCGAGAGACTGGGGCTGGACCATATCCTGCTCCACCAGGGTTTGCCGGGCAAGATCAATGCGCTGCACCTGGGCCTCGAATATGTGTACACGCGCTTCGTCGCGACCTGCGATGCCGACACCTATTATCCGGCCGATTATCTGGCACAGGCGCAAGCCCTGCTGGAAAAGCCCGGCTGCGTAGTCGCCGGGGCCTATTTCATCGCGCCGAAGGACGGCGAAGCGGAGCGTCGTCGCGAGTCCGCCGCGATCCGGCTGGCCGCACGGTTCCTGCCGCGCCAGTGCCATGCGGGCGGCGCGGGCCAGGCCTTCCGGACCGAGGCGCTGAAGGCCGCGGGCGGGTTCGATGCGCGCCGCTGGAATTTCGTGCTGGAGGATCATGAGGTCATCCACCGCGTCATGCGCCACGGCACCATGGCCTATGCCGATGGCTTCTGGTGCGTTCCCTCCGACCGCGAGCGCGACCGGGAGTCGATCCGCTGGACGCTGACTGAGCGGCTGGTCTACAGCATCGCCGCGCCGTTCGCGGGGGACTGGTTCTTCTACGATTTCCTTGCGAAGCGACTGCGCGCGCGGCGGCTCACGACCGAGCGGATGCGTGAGCGGGCCTATCAGCAACTGGCGGGGGTCGTGGGTGAACCGGCTTATTCTTTGCGCTGACGATTTCGCCTTTTCCACCGAAGACAGTCTGGTCATCGCCGAGCTGCTGCGCTCGGGCAAATTGAACGCGACAAGCTGCATGACCCTTCGTCCGAACTGGATGGAGGACAGCGTGATGCTGCGGTCCGTGCCGCAAACGGCGCAGATCGGCCTGCATCTGACCCTGACCGAGGAAGTGCCGATCCACCCCAATGGCTTTACCCAGGACGGGGTGATGCCGGGGATCGATCCGTTGACGCGGTTGGCGTCGCGCGGACACCTCGACCCGACCGAGATCACCCGCGAGGTCGAGGCGCAGTTCGACCGGTTCGAGGCGGCGATGGGCCGTCCGCCCGCCTTTGTCGACGGGCACCAGCATTCGCACGCGCTGCCCGGTGTCCGCCCGATCGTGCTGGCGATCACGCGGCGGCGTGCGCCCGGAGCCTGGGTGCGTACCTGCGAGGACCGGCTGGTCGGACTGCTCGGCCGGCCATGGCGGGGCAAGGCGATCGGCAGCGCCTATCACTCGCGCGGCCTGACCCGTGCGGCGGAGGCGGCGGGGCTGCACTGCAACCGGGGTTTTGCCGGGCATTATGGCTTTGACGGCCGCTTTGCCGAGGCGTTGCCGCGTTTCCTGGATCATGGCGGGGCGGAGCATCTGGTGATGTGCCATCCCGGCGCGGGCAAGCGGGCGGGTGACGTGATCGCGGCGGCGCGGCGCGACGAAGCCGATGTCTTGCGTGCCGTTTCGGTGTCTGACATGGCGGCGCAACGCGGGCTGGCCTTCGCCGCCTGATACGAGGGCGGTCTTTGGGTAATCAGGGTCTGGAAGGCCGGTTCATGGAGGCGCGCCCGCTGCTGCGTCGCCTGCTGGCCGCCCGGCTCGGCTCGCCCGACGAAGCGGAGGATGCGCTTCAGGACCTCTGGCTGCGCGTTTCCGGGCTCGACGCCACGCTGATCGATCAGCCCATTCCCTTTCTCTGCCGCATGGCGACCAATTTGGCGACCGACCGCCGTATCGCCACCGCCCGGCGCGGCGTGCGGGACGGCGCGTGGGAAGAGGTGCAGCCGCAATCCGCCGAATATGCCGATCCCGAACGGATCGCGTCGGGCCGCAGCGAACTGGCCCAGGCGCATGCGATGATCGCGCGGATGCCCGACCGGATGCGCGAGGCCTTCACCCTGTTCCGCTTCGAGGAACGGCCGCAACGCGACATCGCGGAGCAGATGGGCATCACGGTGAGTGCCGTCGAAAAGCTGCTGCGCCGCGCCTATCAATTTTTGCAAGAAAATCGTGATGCCGAGGGTGCGGATCGGACGTGTCGGCGTCGTCCTGACAGTGGAAGGAGCGGGGACGAGTGACGCGGGAGGAACAGGCGATCGACTGGCACGTCCGGCAGCGCGACATGAGCGCGGCCGAATGGGACGCCTTTGCGACTTGGCTGGAAGACAGCCCGGCCAATGCGCGCGCCTATGACGCGGTGGCGATGGCCGATGCCCTGCTGGTCGATCCGATGGCCGAGCCGGAACCCGTCATCGTGGAAGCGCCGGTAGTCGCCAACGACAACAGGGGGTGGGGTCGTTGGTGGCTGATGGGCGGCGTCGCGGCGGCCGTCGCGCTGATCGCGGGGCCGGTGCTGATGCAGGCGCGGCCCGATATCCGGGTCGAACAGACCCGGCCGGGCGAGACGCGGGCCATTGCCCTGAACGACGGCACGCAGGTCGAGCTGGCGGGGGGATCGCGGCTTCGGCTCGACCGCAACGACACGCGGATCGCGACGCTGGAAAGCGGACAGGCGCTGTTCCGCGTGCGGCACGACGCCTCCGCTCCTTTCGAACTCCGCTCGGGCGACGTTGCCATCCGCGACGTGGGGACCGTGTTCAACGTCCGGCGTGAGGGGGCTCGGCTGGACGTGACGGTCGCGGAAGGGGCGGTCGCGCTCGCCCCCCGTGGCCAGACGATGCAGCTGACCGCCGGGCAGGGGGCAAGGCTGGACGAGGCGCGGGGCAGCCTGCGCCGCGTGCAGGTCGATCCGGCGATGGTCGGGGGGTGGCGTCGCGGCCTGCTAGACCTCGACGGCGATACGGTCGACACGATTGCTGCACGATTGCAATCCGCCTATGGCATGCGGATCGCGGTGGAGGGGCCGTTGGCGAAACGCAGCGTCACCGGGCTGGTCCGGGTGACGGGGGAAGCCAGCCGGGACGTTCCACGTCTTGCGAAGCTGATCGGAGCGGAGTGGCGCCAGAGCGGTGGGGACTGGATTTTGCGGGCGTCGGACGGGGTTTATTGAACGCGGTCTGTTGGTCGCGATCGCCCTTGCCTTGCCCGTTGCCGGTCGGACGCAGACCACCCATGTAGCGGCGTCCCGCCGGATTGTGCTCGCCCCCGCAAGGCTGGATTTCGCGCTGCGCGAACTGGCGCGACAGGGCGGCATCACCGTCGTTGCCACCGATCCCCACCTGCGTGACGTTCGCACCCGGGCCCTGACCACCGGCGCGCCGCCCGCCAGAGCCCTGGCGCAGTTGCTGCGCGGGACCGGCTACCGCGCCATCGCGATCGACTCCGTCAGCTTCCGTATCGTCGGATCGCCGCGTCGCCCATCCATCAGCCGCCCTCCGCCCGCCATCCCGCCGCCCGCTGGCCGAACCGGCGATATCATCGTGACCGCCAGCAAACAGGGCACCGAACTGGCCCGTTATCCGGGGAGCGTATCGGTGATCGGGCGCGGCGTCGCGCTGCCCAACGGATCGATCGACCTTAGCAGTGTTGCGGGGCAGACGCCGATCCTTCAGACCACCGCGCTGGGACCGGGGCGCAACAAGCTGTTCATCCGCGGCATCGCCGACAGCAGCTTCAACGGCGCGACCGAGTCCACCGCCAGTCTCTATCTCGACGAGGTGCAGATCGCCTTTGCCGGACCCGATCCGGGGTTGAAACTCTACGACATCGGCGAGGTCGAGATTGCCGAAGGGCCGCAGGGGGCGCTGCACGGCTCGGGCGCGATCGGCGGGATCATCCGCCTGACCTCAAACCCCGTGTCGCTAACCCGCGATGGCGGTCGGATCGAATGGGGCGGCGCACTGACCGGGGGCGGGGCGCCGAGCAACGATATGGCGGCGGTCGCCAACAAGGTGCTGCTGGCGGATACGCTGGGCATCCGGCTGGTCGGCTATCATGCGGTCGATGGCGGCTATATCGACAATCTGCGGACCAAGGCGCGCAACATCAACCGGGTCGTAACCAGCGGTTTGCGTGGCACGCTGGCCTGGAATGTCGGGGACGGCTGGCGCGCCGAACTGGGCGGTGGCACCCAGTCCATCGTGTCGCGCGACGCGCAATATGTGCTGAGCGAGGATGTGCTGGCCAGCCGCTCGGCGATTGCCCAGCCATCCTGGAGCGACATGCGGTTCGGGCGGCTGCTCCTGTCCAAAAGCTGGGCGAGCGGCCTGCAATTCGTCTCCGCCACCGGCATCGTCAGCGGCTCGTCCTTCGAACGGTTCGATGCCAGCCCGGTGGTGCCGCACGAAACCTATCAGCTGAACGGCGACAAGACGCTGTTCTCGCACGAAAGCCGCGTGTCACGACGCCTGGCCGGTGGTGGATCCTGGGTGGTCGGCGTCAATCTGGTGTCGGACCAGTCGGTGATGGGGCGCTCGCTGACCATCCGCCAGGGGGTCAGACCGGTGATCGGCGTGACCAACGTCACCCGCAGCGGTGCCGTGTTCGGCGAGGCGACGCATCCCGTCACCGGCCGCCTGTCGCTGACGCTGGGCGGGCGCGTGACCGCCGCGCGGGTCGATGGCGAACCGTCGATCACGCCGCGATCCAAGAATTTCGTGCGTGGCCGGTCGACCACGCGCGTCGATCCGACCTTTGGTTTCGCCTGGGCGCTGGGTGGCGACTGGACCGCGTTCGGCCGGTATCAATCGGGCTTTCGCACCGGTGGTCTGGCGGTCGCGGCGGGCGTCGGGCGGGTTGCGAACTTCGAGTCCGACTCGATCCAGATGGTCGAGGCGGGGCTGCGCCATGTCCGGCGCGGGGCGACGGGGCTGTCGGCGTCGGTCAGCCTGTCCCATGCCCGTTGGAAGGCGATCCAGGCCGATCTGCTCAACCGCGCCGGGCAGCCGGTGACGAACAATATCGGCGATGCGCGCGTCGATGCGCTGGAGGGCTGGGTCGAGTGGGTGCCGCAGCGTGACTGGCACCTGACCGGGGCGGTGTTCGTGACCGACAATGAGGCGACAGGCTCGACCGCCTTGCTCAGCCGCGCCAACAATCGCCGCTTGCCGGAGACGCCCAGCGTCTCGGCGCGGCTGGGGCTGGTCCGCGATTTGGCCCTGGGGCGTGACACGATCCTGTCGACGCGGGGGGAGGTGGCCTTTGTCGGTCCCTCGGTGCTGGGTGTCGGCGACATGTTCGACGTCCGGCAGGGGGGCTATGGCGTCGCCAATCTGGGTCTGACCGCCCGGCGGGGCGGCTATGCGCTGGCGCTGACGCTCGACAATCTGCTCGACGAGCGGGGCAATCGCTTTGCCTATGGCAATCCGTTTCTGCTCGGGCGGCGCAATGTCTCGACACCGTTGCGGCCGCGCACCGTAGGGGTCAGGCTAAGCGCGGATTTTTGACGGCGACGCGCGCATAGGCGGCCAGGCCCGCCAGCACATGGCGCAAACGAAAGGCGTGGAAATGCCGGATCGTGGGCACCGGCCCGGTAAAGCGATCGCGCAGGTTGCGGACGTCCTGCACCATCCAGCGGCGGACCCGGCGGTCGGTCAGAACATGCTTGGCGTAGAGCGCTCCGTCGCCAAAACCGTATCCCGCCAGCAGCGCGACGGCTTCGTCCTCGCGGCGGCGGCCGTGATAATGGTCGACGATGAAGTCGGGGTCGTAGCGGATCGCTATGCCCAGCGCCTGGGCTCGCAGCAGGAAATCGGTATCCTCGGCGGCACGGAACGGCGCGCCCGCTCCGAAGCGTTCGTCGAACGGCCCGACCATGCGGCCGACATCGGCGGTGAAGGCCAGATTAGCGCCCATGACGAACCCGCCGGGAAAGCTGTCCGGCTCGGCGATCATCGGATGATCCTCCAGCTTGACGGTCAGCATCAGGTCGGCGGGATCGCCACGCAGGATACGCCCGCCGATGATGACGGGGGCGGGCTGCCCGGCAAAGGCCCGGGCCATATGCGCGAAGTAATCGGGATGCAGCACGCAGTCATCGTCGGTCATCGCGACGATCCGCCCCCGCGCCGCCCGAAGTGCCCGGTTGCGGGCGCGGGCCAGGCCGGGCAGCGGCTCGGACAGCAGGCGCACCGTAAAGGGGCGGTTGATCGCCCAGTGCCGGATCACCGCCGACGTGGCATCGGTCGAGCCATTGTCGACCAGGATCAGCTCGATCGCGCCGATGCCCGGATGCCGGGCGGCGGTATCGATCGAGGCCAGCGTGGCGGCCAGGCTGCGGCTGCGATTGCGGGTGCAGATCAGCAGGCTGATATCGATCATCCCGCGACCAGCTCCGCCGCCTCCTGCGCGGATCGCGCCTGCCGGACGAGCGGACTTTCCGCCGTCCAGGCGGCTATATAGGCGCCGACCTTGCCATAGTCATTGTCCAGCACGACGTGGCGGATACCGAGCAGCAGGGCCAGGATATGGCCGTGCAGCCGGTCGGTGACGATCCGCTCGCCGCGAGCGAGCAGCGTCAGCCCGCGTTCGACGCGCTCCCGTGCCCGCTCGGTCGGAGCGGACGCCGCGACCGGCGGTTCGTCGAGCCAGTCCAGGGCTACCGTATCCGCAAGGGCCAGCAAAGGCGCGTCGTCGCGCGCGGCACGTTCGGCGTCGGAGCGCAGCAGCATCAGCACTTGGCAATCCGCCAAGGCCGGTCGCTCGACGCTGCCCAGGCCGAAGGCGGAGTCTGGGGCGAGCGTACTGGGGCAGGTGAAATGCCGGCGGGCCAGGTCGAGGCTCGCCGTGTCGCGGACATAGAGGTGGAAATCCGGGTGGCTGTCGACCAGTGCGGCGAAGCGGTTGCGATGGGCTTCGTCGCGGAAGTGGATCGACTGGGGCAACTGGACGATCCGACGGTCGGGAAAGCGTTCGATCAGATGTTCGCGGAAATGCTGATGATGCGGCCAGATGTCGCCCAGATTGCCGCCGCCATGGATCAGGATCGGCCCGCTCGGACAGGCGGCGCGGAAGGCCGCTTCGTCGAAATCGTCCCAGCGGCAGATATAGGCCGGATCGCCCGCGCCGACCGCTTGGAGTAGCGCGATCTCGCCGAGCCAGATCGCGCTGTCGCCCACATTGGGATGGTCGGGGAAATCGACCAGCGCATAGGGCTCTCCCGGTACGACGTGGCGGCGATACAGGTCGAGCAGCGCCTTTCGCTGGCCTGCGATCACATCCTCGCTCACGCCGCGATGGCGCTCGGCAAAGCACCGCGCACGCTGGCGTAAAGCGCTTCGCAGCGGTCCAGCCACAGGTCGCGGGCGAAATGCGTCTCCACCCGGCGGCGGGCGGTGCTGCGCGGAACGGCCATGGCGCGGGTCAGGGCGTCGGCCAGCGCGGCGACATCCCCGGCTGGGGCAATGCATCCGGCCTCGCCGACGACTTCGCGCGCCGCGCCTGCATCGAACGCGGCGACCGGCAGGCCGCACGCCATCGCCTCGATGGCCACCAGTCCGAATGGTTCATCCCAGCAGGGGGTGAACAGGAATACCGAGGCCCGCCCCAGTTCCTGCGCCAGCGCTGCCCCGTCCAGATGCCCGCCATAACGGATGCCATGGCCCAGCAACGGTTCGACCTCGGCGGCGAAATAGTCCGGGTCCTCGACCGCGCCGAACAGGGTCAGCGCGACGCCCGCTTCCCGCGCGGCACGGATGGCGAGATGCGTGCCCTTGTTGGGGGTGATCCGCCCGCACCACACCGCCTGGCCATTGCCCTGCTCGGCAAAGGGCCAGGAGGCGGGGTCGATGGCATTGTGCAGCACCGAGGCTTCGGGCGGCGCGCCGTTCGGCCACCAGGCCTGCAACTGGCGGGCGGAGGTGACGGTCAGCCTATGGGTCGGGCTGGGGCTGATCGTCACGAAATGATGGAGCGCGTCATAGGGCGGCACATGCAGCGAGGTGACGGTCGGCACCTGCGCGGTCCGGCGTTGCTCCAGCGGGAAACGGTGCAGGCTGTTATTGTGCACCACGTCGAACCCGCCGCGCGCGATCCGGTCGCAGGCGGCGGCATAGCCCGCATCGACATGCGCGATCAGTTCGGGCTTGCCGCGATGCTCGGCCCAGGGGAAGACGGCTTCGTAATGGACCGGCAGGACCGGATCGAGGGTAAAGCGCGGGTCGCTGTCGCCGCTGGCGAACAGCACCACCTCATGCCCGCGCGCCGCCAGCCCCTCGGCCAGATACCAGCCATGCGCCTCCATGCCGCCCAGGAAAGGCTGGCGGATGGGCTGGCGGACATGGGCGAGCAGTGCGATCCTCATGCCGCGACGCAGGCGCCGGCGGCGCGCTCCTCCAGCAGGCGGATGACGCTGGCGGTGTTGGCATAGGGCTGGTGGCTCTGCTGTCCGGTCAGCGCGAGGTCGTCCTTATCGGGGCGGCGCAGGATCCGGATCGGGCGGCCGGGCGTGTCGTCGATCAGGCCCATCAGGCGAAAGGCATGCAGCCAGTGGCCCATGGTGCGATAGCCCCATTTCGCCTCGAACAATTCGGCATTGCGCACCACGCTGTCGATATGGTGGACCGGCGGCATGTGGTGCGGGTGGTATTGATGATAGGCCAGCCCGCCCTTGATCCAGGCGATCGGCACGCCCGCCTTGTCCACCACCTTGCCGAAATCGGTGTCCTCGCCGCCATAGCCCGCATAGCGCTCGTCGAACCCGCCGGTGCCGAGGAAGGTGTCACGACGCATCGCGAAGTTGAGCGACCAGAAGCAGCGATAATCCTCGCACCGCTCGATCCCCTCCGGCGGCGGTCCGCGCCGGTCGGAGTGGCGGACCGCGACCTCGGCGAAATCCTGATATCGCCATTCGCCCGCCGTCGCGCCGCCGGGCAGGTACATGACCTCGCCCATCAGCAGCCCGTCTTCCTGATCCAGATAGCGATCGTAATCGGCCAGCAATTCGGGGGTCGGGATGCAGTCCATGTCGAGGAAGACCAGCTTGTCGCCGACCGCCGCCTCGGCCGCCGCATTGCGTGCGGTCGCCAGTGGCAGGCGCGGGCCTGACACCATCATCTGGCGGATCGGGAAGGGGGCTTCCGGCAGGTCATAGGGCGTGTCCTGAATGACCGCGACGATCAGCTCGGCGGGGAGCATCGTCTGGCGGGTCAGGCCGATCACGACGTTGCGCAGATGTTCGGGGCGGCCCCCGGCGAGCGTGACGACCGAGATCATGAAGAGGCTCCGGTGGATTGGGGAAGGGAATGGGTAAGGTCGATCGGCCAGAGCCGCGCGGACAGCGCCTCCAGCCAGTCGGCGGCGGTCTGGGCGGGCGCGTCGGCGATCATCGCGCGCTGTATGGCGGGGCGGTGCTGGCTGCGGGTCTCGGCCAGCGCGGAGGTCCAGGCCTGGGCCGAGGAAGGCAAATGCGGACGGACGCACGCGACCCCGGCGGCGGCCAGCGCCTCCGCCTTGCGATGCTGCTCGTCGAAATAGCGCCATTCGGGGATGGCGAGCCAGGGGCGGGCGGCGGCCAGTATCTGCTGGCAGGTGGTGTTGCCGGTCGAGGCGATGACGAGGTCGGCAGCGGCGACATGGTCGGCCGGATTGTCGACCCAGCCGCGATGCTCGATATTGGCGGGCTCGGTCGCATGCCAGTCGCGCGCGACCGGGCCGATGGTGATCCAGCGGGCGCCGGGGCGGCTACGCGCGCCGACGCCGAGCGGGGCCTGGGCGAAACCGCCGCCGCCGCCGCCCGACAGGACCAGGATCATTTCCTCGTCCGCGCCGACGCCGATCCGCTGGCGTGCCAACTCGCGCTCCGGGATGCGGGTGTCGACGCCCAGTCCGCCGACGAAGCAGGTCTTGGCGCGCATGGCGGCGTCCCATTCGGGCTGGGCCAGCGCCTCGTCGAACGCGGCGAGCAATCCGGCGGCACCGTCATAGGCGGCGCGGTGTCCGGCATCGCTGCGGTCGCCATGCTGAAGGATCTTCACATGCGGGACCGAACAGATACGCGCCAGTTGCGCGATCTCGGCGGAGACGTCGCAGATCATCAGGGCGGGGTCGGCGCGGTCGAACCAGTTGGCGATCACCGCCATGGCATGGCGGATGCCGGGCCAGCCGAGCGGCGCGCAGTGCAACGTCTCGGGCGTCGGCACCGTGTCCATCGTTCCCGCCTCCAGCCCGGTCGGCTCGAAAAGGGAGGGGATGGTGACGATCTCGACCTGCGGCGGCAGGGGTGGGAAGATGTCGTCGCGCGCACAGAAGATGGTGACGGGGCGCTCGGGCGGCAGGGCGTTCAGGATCGCGGCGCAACGTTCGGCATGGCCGCGCCCCTGATGGTGGACGAAATAACCGAAGGGACGCGTCACGCCGCCGTCGCCTGGGTCGGCATCGGGGTGGTCAGGCCCAGCCGCTCCAGCCCCTCCATCACGCCATTGGCATGATGGGCGGTGACGCGCAGCAGGCCGTCACGCTCGGGCAGGTCGGCCAGCTCATGCCCGGCATTGCCGACGACGATCGCATGGCCGCAGGCGTCGAGCATGTCGACATCGTTGCCGCTGTCCCCGGCCGCGATGCACGCGCCCATCGGCAGGTCGAGCCGCTTGGCATAGGCGGCGACCGCCGCCGCCTTGCCGCCCAGCGGCGCCAGCACGTCGATCAGCCGCCCATGCGAGAAGACGGTCTTGGCAGAGAGTCCCTGTTCGGCCAGCGTCTCGCGAACGCGCGCGGCATCCTCGGCGGTGCCGAAATAGCTGACCTTGTGCGGCCCGGCCGTGTCGCGCGGCTGGGGGCGCAGGCGCAACGGCTTGAGCGCGGCAACCACCGCCTTGCGGTCCCACCCTTCGTCCAGACGCGCGGCGAAGACGGGGCATTCCTGCCATCCGCGCTGGCCCTTCAGCATGATGCGTGTCCCGACATCGGTAATGAAGGCGTCCGGCTCGGGAATGCCCCATTGCGATAGGATGATCCGGGCCATCGCGAAGGAGCGGCCGGTCGCGACGACGAAGGGCAGGTCGCTCGCCTGACGCCATGCCGCAAAGTCATGCGCGCCGACCCGACATCCGGTCAGCGTATGGTCGATATCGCTGGCGAGCAGGCCGGGGGTGCGCGGCAGATGAGCATAGAGCGCGGTGGATTCCATGGCGTAGCGGTCCCAGGCATAGAGGGTGGAGCCCGATCGGCCATTCGCGCTCATCCGCGCATGGGTGTCGGGGTCGGACAGGATGGTAAGGCAGGCGGCGGCAATGGCGTCTTCGTCGCGCGGCTCGACCAGCAGGCCGTGGCCCAAGGCGGCGACGATCTCGCTGGGGCCGCCATGCCGGGTCGCGACCACGGGCACGCCCGCCGCCGCCGCTTCGATCAGGGTCAGGCCGAAGGGTTCGTGAAGGGCAGCATTGACGAACACGCCGCCCGCCGCTGCGCGCTCATAGAGGGCGGCGACGTCATGCCCGTCATGCCGTGGCGGCAGGGCGAAGCAACTGCGAAGCTCGGGCCTGTCGGCGAGCGCCAGCAACTCGGCCAGCACCGCGCGCTCCTCGGCCGATCCGAGGCCGTCATGCTGCCCCGCCAGGATGACCAGATTGGCGGCCTCGCGTAAGGCAGGCGAGGCGGCATAGGCGCGGGCGAGCGCGCCCAGATTCTTCTTGGCGACAGGGCGGGCGATAGCGAGCAGGATGGGCTTGGCAGGTTCGTCGAGCCACTCGCCCAGCCGGTCGGCGAGCGTCGGGCGACCTGGGCGGCCGCCCTCATGGTTCGGCACGCCGGGCGCGATGCGGTGGATCCGTCCGCCGGCTGGAATGCCATAAGCATGGACCTGCCGCTCGGCCTCGTCCTCGGTCGAGACGATCAGGGCGTCGGCACTGGCGATGGCCGTCCGCTCGGCGGCGATACGGCCATCCAGCGCGGGCGACGGACCGTGATGGCGGCGCTTGTCGATGCCCAGTGCGTGCGGGGTATAGACGAAGGGGATGGCAAAGCGCCGCCGTGCCTCGGCCGCGACGGCGGCGGCGTCGGAGAAGTGCGCATGGATGACGTCGGGCAGGCGCGGCAATCGGGCGAGGTGCGCGCAGAACGCCTCGGTGAAGGCGGCAAGATCGTCGGCCAGCGCATCCTTCTCCAGATAGCGTCGATTGGCGGTAGCGATCCGGTCGATGGTCAGCTTGGGCGAAAGCCATTCGGTCGCACGGGCGTGATCGAGCGGCAGTCCCGGTTCCTCGAAGAGGCGGGTGACGATGGAGACTTGATGTGTATCAACATTCTTCGCCTGCGCGGCGGCTGCGTCCAGAATATAGGCAATATGACCGCCCGTATCGGCGGTGATGCCATAGTGGACAGGTGGCGATTTCAGGCACCCACCAAGTGCCAGATGCAGGATAAACAATCTCGCCCCTTTCGTTATGGAGCGACAACGTTATAAATATTGATTGGCTCCCAGTCGGATAGCGGAAAGATTGCATTCGATTGACATGGGCGTCATTTTCCTCGCCCAATTCTTGATCAATATCAATATCGGTGAAATTGGCTGAGGGGCGGCTGCCCGTTGGATACGCTAAGGCCGTCGTCCATTCCCGCCCGGCACCCACTTCGAAAACGATGGGTTTCCGTCCTCTTGTTTCCGCTTTGGCCGCTCCAGCCCATGACAACAGGTGCATGGGATCAGTGTTCCGCCCGGACTACCCAAAAATCCGAAATGACCGGAAAAGGCGGTTCAGGGCCGCATCATGTCCTCGGGCAGCCCCTTGAAGGACGACGCACGGCCGAGCGTTTCGCGATGGGCGGCCAGCCACTCTTCGGCCTGCGCACGACCCATTTCGCGCAAATCCTGGAGCACCGACCAGCGGGTGTCGACCTTGCTCGTCCCCGATGGCCCCGCCAGTTGGGGCGGCGGCGAAAGCAGGTGCAGGTTGACCCGCGCGATCGCCCGCATTCGCCGATCGCGCGAGGTTTCGGCACGGGCAACGTCCTGAATCTCCGACAGGGCACGCAGGTCGCGGCGCAGACAGGCGTTGAAACTGATATCGCTGACCCGGCGCATCACCTCACCGACCGAGCCGCCGACATCCTCGACGGTGAAGGGCGTGATCTGGACGATCATCATGTCGGTCGCGCCGATCGCCTCGGTCAGCAGCGGCTCCAGCGCGGGGTTGGCGGTGAAGCCGCCGTCCCAATATTGCTCGCCCTCGATCTCCACCGCCGCGAACAGTTCGGGCAGACAGGCCGAGGCCATCAGCGCGTCGAGCGTCACATCCTCGCCGGTGAACAGCCGCGCCGATCCGCTCGCGATATGCGTCGCCGCGACATAGAAGGGCAGGCGCGTCTGGCGGGCGAGCAAGTCCAGGTCGATGCTTTCCGCGACCGCCTGTCGCAGTGCGCGCATGTCGCGCACGCCGGGCAGGAAAGGCGCGACATAGCGGCTGGAGAGCTTGGCGATGTCCAGCGACCGGCGCAGCAGCGGCTCGAAGAACGGACCGCCCATTGCGCCGACATCGAGCGGGGCGAGCGGGGAGGCATCGGCGACATGGCCCCATAGCCGCTCCAGCGCCGCCTTTGCCCCCGCCGCGCCCTCGGTCGCATAGCCCGAGACGACCGCCGCACCGTTGATCGCCCCGGCGCTGGCGCCGCTGACCCCGACGATCTCGATATCCTCGTCCAGCAGGCGCTCCACCACGCCCCAGCCATAGGCGCCATGCGCGCCGCCACCTTGCAGCGCGAGGGCGACGCGGGGGCGCGACGGGACATGGGGTTCGAGACGGTCGGTCATGGCATACCTCCTTCTGCGTCGCGTCATGTTGCAACGCACAAAAGGCAAATGCCATCCCGTTTCGGTGGATTTTTATGGGGGTGTGTGGTCGATAACTCCGTTCCTCCCTTGCAAGGGGAGGTGGCAGGCCGAAGGCCTGACGGAGGGGTGTCGTGCTATCGAGGGGGCGACACCCCTCCACCAGCTTCGCTGGTCCCCCTCCCCTTGCAGGGGAGGAAACGGGTCCTACCGCTTGGTGAAGCCGCCGAGCCCCGCGATCGCCAGCTTGGCGGCGGGCTTGGACATTTCCGCGAAGGTCAGCCGTAGATAGCGGACCGGCCGGACGCTGCTGAAGGGCAGGCGCTGGGTGGAAAGCGCATAGGCGATGTTCGAAAACTCGCCCGAGCCTGCCGGGGCCCAGCTCTTGCCGTCGACGCTTGTCTCCGCGACGTAACCACGCGGCGGGGCGGCGTCGATCATGACCTGGCGAGAGGGCGTCAGGCTGAAGCCCGCGACATCGCGCACCTGGCCCATATCGACCGTGACACTGGCGGGCTTGCCCGCCACTGGCGCAGGCTGCACCCAAATGGTCTTGGCGTCGTTGTCGAGCAGCTTTTCGGCGCCCGGCGCGGTGGCCGAGACGATAGTCCAGTCGGTTGTCGCCAGCACGGTCGGGTCGCTCGACACGATGGCGGGGACGGGGACCGGCGCGACGCTCTGGAACAGCGAAACCTCGCTGATCGCCGGGCAGACGGGGGCGTCGACGATGCGCAGGCGGACCCGGCGTGCGGTAATGGGCTGGGGCAGGCGGATGATCCGCTGCGCGCTGATGCACTCATGCTCGGCCAGTTGCTGCCACCGGCCGCTCACCTCCGCATCGACCGCGAAGCGCGTGACGCGCAGCCCAAGCGGCAGATATTCGCGGATGCGGATCAGGTCGAAACGACGACCCGGCGGCAGGTCCAGCGTCAGGCTGGGCGTGGTCACGCCGTCCGGCGCGGACCAATAGGTGTCGCGCTGGCCGTCGAGCACCTTGGCCGCTTCATACCCCTTGCCGCGCACATGGCTGGCGCTGGCCACCGCGCCCTGCGCCAGGTCGGTCGCGAAGCTGGCGCGGATCGCATCGCCGAAGCTCTTCAGGATCTTCACGTCCTGATCGGGAATACGCCCGCGCCGGTCGGGCGGCAGGTTCAGGTTCATGTTGGTGCCGCGCGCCACCGAGGTGTCGAAATAGCCGACCAGGTTTTCCGGCGAGCGGACCTTCGAGTCCTCGTCGGCATGATAGAACCAGCCGGGCCGGATCGAGGTGTTGGTCTCGGCAGGCCACCAGAGAGCCCCGCCGCGCACGCCCGAATTGCCCTCCGACTGGACATAGGGATGGTTCGGCATGGTCGGCCAGCAGGGATCGCCCGCGATACCGTCCTCGTTGCCGACCCAGCGAATATCCGCGCCCAACGGGTCGAAGGTGCAGGCCATCGGCTGATGCTGATGGACCAGCGCGATGATCGAGGGCCAGTTATAATATTTGGGCGCGTCGATCTGCCGCGTCTCGCGTGCGCCGCCATAATAGCCGTCGCCGCCATTGGCCCCGTCGAACCAGAATTCGAACAGCTCGCCATAACCGGTGCAAAGTTCGACCACCTGCTTGCGGAAATATTCCACATAGGCTGGCCGCCCATATTCGGGATGGTTGCGATCCCAGGGCGAGAGATAGATGCCGAAGGCCAGCCCGGCCCGCTTGCAGGCGTCAGACATCTCGCGAACGATATCGCCCTGGCCGTTCTTATAAGGCGCGTTGCGGATGCAATGTTCGGTCAGTTTGGTTGGCCAGAGGCAGAAGCCGTCATGATGCTTCGCCGTCAGGATGATGCCCTTCAGGTTTCCCGCCTTGGCCGCCCCGACGATCTGGTCCGCGCTGAAGTCGCTCGGGTTGAACATCTTGGGGTCTTCGTCGCCATAACCCCATTCCTTGTCGGTAAAGGTGTTCATCGCGAAGTGGATGAAGGCATATTGCTCGCGCTGGTGCCAGCGCCACTGCCGCGCCGAGGGGACTGCGCCGTAAGGAGCGGGCGCAGTCGCCCCCTTTTGCGCGAAGGCGGGCGCGGCGGAGGCGACCAGCCCGGAGGCAAGGACGGCGCGGCGGGAGAAATCGGTCATCGTCAATTCGGCTCCGGGAGGGATCAGGCGGGCAGGTGGTCGAAGGACGGCGGGCGATCCTTGGGATCGCGGCCAAAGGCGGGGTTCGGCTTGGCGCCCATGGTGAAGGACAGGGTGCCGCCCTTGGACAGGGTGGCATGGTCGATCCAGCTCTTCGTCCAGGGGCGGCCGTTCCAGGTCACCGACTGGATATAGGGCGTGTTCGGGCCATTGCCCTTCGCCTCGACGATCAGCGTCTTGTCGGCCCCGACCGTCAGTTGCGCCCGGTCGAACAGCGGCCCGCCGAAGACGTACGCGCCGCTGACCGGATCGACCGGATAGAAGCCGAGCGCGGAGAAGAGGAACCACGCGCTCATCTGGCCGCAATCGTCATTGCCGATGATGCCGTCGGGCGCGTTCTTGTACATCTCGGTCAGCAGGCGGCGGACCATGGCTTGGGTTTTCCACGGCGCACCGACATAGGCATAGAGATAGGCCGCATGCTGGTCCGGCTCGTTGCCATGCGCATATTGGCCGACCAGGCCTGAAATGTCCGGCGGCGCGTTCTTGGGCAGGGTCGAGGGCGCACTGAACAGCTCGTCCAGCTTCGCCTCGAACTTCGCGTCGCCGCCCATGTGGTGGATCAGGCCATAGACGTCATGCTGGTTGAGGAAGGTCGCCTGCCAGCCATTCGCCTCGGTATAATCGCGCCACCACGGCTTGGGCATGTGGCCGAGCTGGACGGGGTCGTAATCCTTCCACCAGCTGCCGTCGCTGAAGCGGGGACGGGCGAAATTGATCGAGGGGTCGATGACGTTGCGCCAGTTGCCCGAGCGCTTGCGCAGCCGGTCGGCCTCGGCGGTCTTGCCGACGCGACGCGCGATGTGCGACGCGGCCCAGTCGTCATAGGCATATTCCTGCGTCCGGCTGACGCTCTCGAACCACTTGTCCGCGGGTACATAGCCCTTGGCGTCATACAGGTCGCGGCCCTTGCTATTGTCCATGTCGGGCGCGGTGAAGTCGAAGCTGCGCTTGGCGATGCCGGGCCAGGCGGCGGCATAGTCGGCGGGAATGCCCTTCACCATCGCCTCGGCCATGATCGGCGTGCCATGCCAGCCGATCATGATCCCCGTCTCCTTGCCCTGCAGCGTCCAGACCGGCGGGCCATAGGCGCTTTGCTGGGTCTGGCGGATGATGTCGTCGACCAGCTTCTTGGCCTGGGCGGGCTGGGTCAGGATCAGCCAGGGGTGGAGCGCCCGGTACGTGTCCCAGGTGGAAAAGGTGCTGTAGGCGAACTGCCCGGCGGGGGCCTTGTGCACCTGTCCGTCCAGCCCGACGTAACGGCCGTCGACGTCTGAGAAGAGCGTCGGCGCGATCAGCGTGTGGTAATTGGCCGAGGCCATGATCGTCTGCTGGTCGGGGGTGCCGCCCTCGACGCGGACGCCGCCTATCGTTTCGGCCCAGCGGGTCATGGCGGCGCGGCGGACGCGGTCGAAGTCCCAGTGCTTCGCTTCGGCGGCAAGGTTCGCCTTGGCACCCGCGACATCGACCGCCGAGATGCCGCAGCGGATCAGCAGCGGCGCATCGCCCAGTTCGTCGAAGAACAAGGCGGCCTTCAGGCGGTTGCCCTTGACGGCGGTGCCGTTCGCAGGCGTGTCGCCGTCGCCGTAAAGCTGGATGCGCGAAGGCTTCTTCGACAGCTGCATCGCAAAGAAGATGCGGCGCCCCTTGGCCCAGCGGAACACGCGGCGGGTACCGGTGATCGTGCCATCGGGCTCGATGGTCAGTTCGGCGTCGGTGATCAGCGGCTTGGCGTCGCTCTTGTCGAGGACGAGATGCGACAGGTCGACCAGCACATGACCCGGCCCCTTGGGATAGGTGTAGCGATGCCAGCCCGTCCGCTCGGTCACGGTCAGTTCGGCCAGCACGCCGGACTCAAGCTTCACCCGGTAATAACCCGGCTCGGCCTGTTCGTCCGAATAACGCTGGCGATAGCCTTCCTCGGGGTTGGCGAGCGGCCCCGCGACCAGCTTCAGCTCGCCGCGCGTCGGCACGACCAGCACGTCCAGCATGTCGCCGATGCCGGTGCCCGACAGATGGGTATGGCTGAACCCCATGATCGAGCCGTCGCCGTGATGATAGCCCGAACAGGTGTCCCAGCGCTCGACATCGGTATCGGGGCTCAACTGCACCATGCCGAAGGGCATCACCGCACCCGGATAGGTATGGCCGTCACCGCCGGTCCCGACAAACAGATTGGGACGGGCGACCGGCATCGGCACGGCGGCGCTGACGCCACCGATCGGCAGGCTGGCGATCGCGGTCCCGGCGAGGAGCGAGCGGCGGGTCAAAATCATGCGAACGTCTCCCGCAATACTTCCGGCCGGGTGGCCGCGACATGGACGATCAGCTCGCCGAACAGGCCATTGGCCCAGGCAAACCAGTCGCGTGTGAACTTGGCGGGATCGTCGATATCGACCCCTTCGTGAATGAAGCCCGTACCGCCATGCGACCCACGGATCATCGCGAGGCTCGACCGCAGCAGCGCAGGGTCGCTCGAAGTCAGCGCGCGGGTGATGATCGACATCGGCCAGACCTGGCCGGGCCCGGTATGCGGACCGCCGATACCGGTCAGCGCCTTGCCCTCGAAATACCAGGGATTGGCCTTGCTCCAGCACGCTGCGACGGTGCGCTGCCACAGCGGGTCGGCTGCATTGACGCACCGGAGATAGGCCAGGCCAGACAGCGAGGGCACATTGGCGTCGTCCATGAAGACGGCATTGCCAAAGCCATCGACCTCATAGGCCCAGACGCGCTCGCCGCTCGGCAGTGTCATCGTACCGAACTGCCTGAGCGCAGCCTCGACCTCGGCAGCCAGCGTGGTGGCGTCCTGTGCCAGCGCGGGCTCGCCGACCGCGTTCGAGAGCGCCGCCAGTTCGCGCAGCGTCGTCATCGCAAACAGGTTGGCGGGGACGAACTGGCCGTAGAGGCAGGCATCGTCCGAGGGACGGAAGCCCGAGTGGATCATGCCGTTGGGACGCGTCGGCAGGCCATAGCCGCGATACAGCGTCTCGGTCGGCTCGGGCGCGGAGCGACGGAAGCGATAGGGGCCGGAGCCTTCCTTCCGCTGCTGTTCGCGGAAGGTCTTCACGATCAGGCGCGCCGAGGCTTTCCACTCGGCGTCGAACGGCGTCGTGTCGCCCGTCTCGCGCCAATAATCATGCGCCAGCCGGATCGCATAGCAGAGCGAGTCGATCTCCCATTTCCGCTCGGCGACGCCGGGCTTCATGTCGGTATCGTCCTTCAACGCCCAGCTGAGGTTCGTCTTGGCGTTCGGGTCCTGCATGAAGGCATTGGCGTAAGGGTCGATCAGGATCGAACGCGCCTGCCGCCCGATCAGCCCGCGGAACAACCGCCCCAGCGCCGGATCGCGCTTCACGAGATGCAGATAGGGTCGCAACTGCGCCGCCGAGTCCCGCAGCCACAGGCAGGGGATGTCGCCGGTGATGACGAAGGCGTCGGGCTTGCCGCCCACCTCGCCCAGCGACAGCACCGTGGTGTCGAGCGTGTTGGGATAGCAGTTGCCGAACATCCAGCGGAGTTCGGGATCGGCGATCAGCTTCGATATGCGGGTGATCTCCGCCTCGACCGCCTTGGACACGAAACGGCGGTCGGCGACCGCCGGGCGCTTGCTGGGGAAGGCGGGCGCAGCGGCGAAGGCCGGGGCGGCGGCGAGCGCCGCGCCCCCGGCGATCAGTTCACGACGGTTCGGGGTCATTTGGGCAGGTCCTGCGCGGTGCCGGTCACGGTGAACTGCGTCCACTGGCCAGCGCCGTCACCTGGCTGGCCGCCGCCGATATAGAGCTTGTAGGTGCCCGGCAGGATGCGGCGGGTGCCGTCGCGCCAGACCTGGCTCATCAGGCGCGGATCGATGGTGAAGCGCGCCGTGCCCGCCTGACCAGGCTTGAGTGCAACGCGGGTGAAGCCGACGAGCTGGCGTTGCAGCACGGGGTCGGTCAGCACCAGCTTCTCGTCGGTGGCGGGCGGGACCAGATAGGCCTGGGTCACTTCCTCACCGGCGCGCTGGCCGATATTGCGCAGTTGCACCGCAACATCGACCGGCTGGCCCACCGCGACGCTGGCGTTGACGGTCGGCTGGCCATAGTCGAACTTGGTATAGCTCAGGCCATGGCCGAAGCCCCAGGCGGGCTTGCCGGTGAAGTAGCGATAGGTGCGCTCCTTCATGCCGTAATCGGCAAAGGCAGGCAGGTCGGCGGTCGACTGATAGATGGTGACGGGCAGGCGGCCCGAGGGGTTCACGTCACCGCTGAGAATCTCGGCCAGCGCGGTGCCGCCCTCGGTGCCCGGATAAAAGGCCGCCAGCGTCGCGGCGGGCTTGAAGTCGCCCAGCGACACCGCCGAGCCCGACATGACGACCGCGACCACCGGCTTGCCGGTCGCCTGGAGCGCGGCGAGCAGCTTGCGCTGCGGCTCGGGCAGCACGACCTCGGTCCGGTCGCCGCCTGCGAAACCGGGGACCGAGACGCCCAGCGCCTCGCCCTCCAGGTCGGGTGACAGACCGACGACCGCGATCAGCACGTCGGCGGTCCCGGCGACCTTCAGTGCCTCGGCGGTCAGCGCCTCGGCAGGCGGCAGCCATTGCAGGCGCAGGCCCTCGTCGCCGCCCTTATGGTCGATCTCGACCCGGATACGACGCGGCGCGGAACCGTCGATCGTGGTTTCCAGCTTCTTGCCGCCGATCACATCGTCCACGACCAATTGGTCGTCGACATAAAGCTTCACCGCGTCATGCGCGGGGCAGGCGTGCCAGCAGGCGGGGCCGTCGAGGCGCAAGCGGTACTGGCCCGGCCCCGGCGGGGTCAGCGTGCCGGTCCAGCGGCGCTGGAAGGGCGCGGTCTTGGTGTAGTTGAAGTCGATGCGGCGATCCTGGCCCGCGACCGACCATTGGCCGTTCGCGCCCACCGTCTCGACCGTCAGGCCGGGCTTGCCGTTCGCCGACAGCGCGGTGTCGGGCACGCCGACGAACGCGCCTTCGGCCAGCACCGACCCTTGCGCATAGCGGACGTTGCGGCCGAACCTGGCGCGAATGCCGTCGAGCGGGGTGACGGGGTTGATGGCGGTGCCGTGATAATTGCCCTCCAGCACGCCCAGATCATCGGCATCCGCGCCGAACACCGCGAGCGTCTTGCCCTTGAGCGGCAGCATGTCGTTCGGATTGTCGAGCAGGATGATGCCCTTGCGCGCTGTCTCCAGCGCCAGCGCGCGGTGGGCGGGGGTGCCGACTTCGCTCGCCTTGATCCGGTTCCAGGGCGAATCCACGGTCAGCATCCGCCGCACCGCCAGCGCGCGGGCCAGCGCAGTGTCGATCTCACCTTCGGTAATCAGGCCGCGCTCCACCGCCTGCGGCAGCGAGAGATAGGCCTTGCCGCAGTTCAGGTCGGTACCCGCCCGCAAAGCCGCCGCCGCAGCGGCAGGCGCGTCGGGCTGAGCATGGTGGAACATCCAGATATTGCCGACCGCATCGCAGTCCGACACGACGAGGCCGTTAAAGCCCCAGTCGGTGCGCAGTCGCTGGGTCAGCAGCATCGGGTTGGCACAGACCGGCGTGCCGTGGATCGCGTTATAGGCGCACATCAGCGACAGCGCCTTGCCCTCGGTCACGGTTGCGCGGAAGGCGGGGAGGTAGGTCGCCTCCAGATCGCGCGGGGACACCATCACGTCGAAGCTGTCGCGCCCGCCCTCCGGACCGGAATGGACCGCCATGTGCTTGACTGTCGCGATGACCTTGGGATGCTTCAGGTCCGGGCCTTGCAGGCCGCGCACGAAGGCGATGCCGATGCGGCTGGTGAGGAAGGGGTCCTCGCCATAGGTTTCCTGGCCCCGGCCCCAGCGCGGATCGCGGAAGATGTTGATGTTGGGCGACCAGATGGTCAGCCCCTGGTACAGCCCGCGATCGGCGTTCAGCGGCTGCGAATTGAACTTGGCGCGCGCCTCGACCGCGACGACATCGCCGACCTTCTGGATCAGCGCGGGGTCCCAGGTCGCGGCCATGCCCATCGCCTGCGGGAACACGGTCGACGGCCCGTTGCGCGCGATGCCGTGCAGTCCCTCGCTCCACCAGTCATAGGCGGGAAGGTTCAGCGCGGGCTCGGCGGGGGCTTCGTTGACCAGCTGCGCCGCCTTTTGCGCGACGGTCAGCTTCTGCGCCTCCGGGGGAAGGGCGGGGGTGGCGGCCTGACCGGCGGCGGCGAGGAGGAGGAACGGGATCACTGGGCGTCCTTCGGACCGAGGGTGTAGATTTTGAGCTCGCGCGCCAGGGTGGCGGCGTCCGCGTCGCTTTGAATGGTGAGCGTGATGCTCTCGCCAGGCAACAGGTCGAAACCGTCGTCGGACGGTTCGGCGGCGGTGGTGCCGAAATTGACCTGCACCTGCCGCGCGAGGTTGCGCGCGGTCAGCGTCAGTTGCTTGCCCGCCCAGCGCGCGATGATGCCCGGCGCGGGGTAGAGCATGTCGCGCGGCACCTTTCGCTCGATGATCTGGCGGGCGACGACCTTGTCGCCGTCGAACAATTCGGCGACGCCGTAGCTGCTTTCCGGCGCGGCACCCGCGAACAGCGTCGCGTCGGGGATCGTTGCGACATCGCTGGCGGAAGCGGCGGCCATGGTCACGCTGCCGCTTTGCGAGCCCAGCTTGCGGCCGTCCATGCCATAGCCGGTGACGCGCCAGCCGAGCGGCTTTGGCGTCGTGGCGTCGGACACCAAGGCGATCCGCGTCGCACCGGGCTTGGTCTCCGCAACGATGGTCTGGGGTGCGAAGAAGCGGCGGACCTCGTGCTGGAGCATCTTGTCATGCCCGGTCCAGTCGATGCTCGACCAGCTGATCGCGGGCCAGCTGTCGTTGAGCTGCCAATAGAGCGACCCCAAAGTCACCGGGCGGCAGGCGCGGTGGTGACGCGCGGCTAACCCGATGGCGCGGGCCTGCATCGCCTGGGACAGATAGACCAGATCGGCGAAGTCACGCGGATCGCGCAGATTCTGCTTCAGGTAGAAGGTAACGCGCTCATTGCCTTCGCCCGCCAGGAACTTCTGGTGCGCCTTCATCACCGGGCTGTCGATGCGGAAGTCCTCGGGCGCGGCGAAGGTCGCGATGGTCGACAGGTCGGGGAAGGCCTGGAAGCCATATTCCGACATGAAGCGCGGGCAGCTATCGGTATAGCGCTCGATCGGCTTGGAGCCCGACCAGACATCCCAGAAATGGCGGTCGCCGTCCTTGTCGGTGTCGGTCGGCCCCTCATAATCGGTCGAGGGCGATCCCGGCCAATAGGGGATGCCGGGCGAATTCTTGACCACCGCTCCGCGCAGCACGCGATCGAACAGCACCGCCATGCCGGTGCCGATCCGCTCCTGCTCGTCCGGGCCGACCGCCTTCTTGAACGCCTTGCGATCCGACCAGTTTTCCCAGCCGGACAGCACTTCGTTATTGCCCGCCCAGATGACCAGCGAGGGGTGCGATTGCAGGCGTGCGACCTGCTCCTCGGCCTCGATACGGACATTCTCGCGGAACTTGGCGTCGGGGGGCGTGACCGCGCCGCCGAACATGAAGTCCTGCCAGACCATCAGGCCTAGTTCGTCGGCGGCGTCGTAGAAGCTGTGCTCGGGATAATAGCCGCCGCCCCAGATGCGGACGATGTTCATGTTCGCCGCAACCGCCTTTTCCAGCATCTGGCGCTCGGTGGCAGCGGCGACGCGCGACGGAAAGGCGTCGAAGGGAATGACGTTGGTGCCCTTGGCGAAGATCACATTGCCGTTGATCTTCAGACCGAAGCTGCCGTCCTTCCGGACCAGCTCGACGGTGCGCAGGCCGGTGCGCTTCTCGACCGCATCCGCCCCGGCCAGCGCGGCATTGACGGTATAGAGCGGGTGCGCGCCGAAGCCGACCGGCTGCCAGCGCTGCGGTTTGGTGATCGCGACGGGGACGACCACCTCATTCTCACCCGGCTGGAGCGCGACATCGCGGCGGACCTTGATGCGCTTGCCATCGGGGCCGGTGACGGTCACGTCCATCCGCGCCGTCTGCGCGCGGTCGGCGACGACTGAGGCACGGGCTAGGATGCGCGCCTCGGCATCGGTCAGCGCCTCCTGCTCGATGCGCAGATTGTCGATGCGCGCGGCATCCCATGCTTCCAGACGGGCGGGGCGCCAGATGCCGACATTGACGATGCGCGGTGCCCAGTCCCAGCCATATTGGTATTTCGGCTTGCGGATATAGGGGGAGGTCTGAACGCCCTTGGGCTCGTCGCCATAGGGCGAGTCATATTCGCCGGGCAGCGGATGCTTCTCGGCCAGCACCATCGGCTGGAGCGTCTTGATCGGCGAGGCGAAGGTGACGACGATCTCGTTCGCGCCCGCCTTCAGCAGCGGCTTGGCATCGGCCCGCCAGCGGCGATGCGCGTTGTCGGCGGACAGCAGGCGCTGGCCGTTGACCGTGACGGTTGCGAAGGTGTCGAGCCCGTCGAACACCAGGTCCAGGTGATCGCGGGCCAGCATGGCGGGCGTCACGTCCAGATTGGTGCGATACTGCCACCCGGTCAGGCCCGCCCACTGGATCGGGGCCTCGTTCGTGCCCTTATAGGGATCAGGCACGATGTTCGCGGCGATCAGATCTTGCTGCACGCTGCCGGGCACGGTCGCGGCCAGCCAGTTCGCCGCCTGTGGGTGCGCGCCGGCGGCGGCGGCGTCCTTCGGGTCGATCCGCACCTGCCACCGGTCGAGCGTCGCCACCGTCTTGGGCGCGGCCAGCGCAGGAGCCGCCATCGGCAGGGGCAGGGCGAGCGCGGCCAGGATCAGACCGAGACGATGTTTCACAGCGATTTCCCCGAAAGCGGCACCGCTGCGCCGGGTCGGGCCGACCGCGTACAGGATGCAGGACTATGGCTTGGACCAGAAAGGGGCGCACGGCGCGGACGCGCGACGACGGCGGGGCAGGTCCCCGATCGCGCCAGGCTCTTTCTCGCCATCCGTCACCCCCGTCATCACCGGCTTGTCGTGCGCCGGTATTCTCATGGTATGTTTTGGTATCATGGCGAGGTCAACGGGGGGCGTCCACCCATTTTCTGGTACGATTTTCTATCCCATTGCACCTGCAATGGATTGGCGGCTCAATGCGCCATGCCCAGCGCGAGCAGCCCGATGATCCAGATCAGCAAAACGGCCACTGCCATAACCGAGACGACCAGCGTCATCAGCAGGCCCGACACCCGGCCCAGGCGATAGGCCCCGCGAATCTGAAGGAACAGATGCACGGGAAAGGCGAGCATCAGCAGCGCCAGGCCGGGCAGATGCGCCAGCTTCGTCCACAGGATCATCACGACCATCAGCAGGCTGACGAAGCTGAGCGAATAGGTGACGAACACCGCATGGTCGAACATCGCCAGCCCGCGCTTCCACAGGAAGAACAGCCGCATGAACGGCATCGACAACAGGATCAACGCCCAGGAAAATTTATAGCCGTTCGCCTCCATCTTGAAGAGGAGGAATTCGGGATCGCGAATGGCATGGACGATCTTGGCATCCAGCGATTTCCAGCCGGTGATGACCTGCTCCTGATGTTCACCGGAACTGGAATGGGCTTCGTCTCCAGCACCCAGCGTCATGGCACTGGCGGTGAAGTCCATGCCTTGCTTTTGGTCGACCAGCTCCGCCCGTTCCTTGTCGAGCAGGGCGGTATCACGTTTGGCGGCGACGGCCGCGGCGCGATCGCGGTCGATCACCGCAATCCGCTGGTCGACCTTGGCGACTTCGGCGCGCAGCTCAGTCGCGGCCTCCTGCGTGCCGGGTGCATGGAATGTCGCAAAGCCCCCAAGGGCCGAATAGGCGATATAGAGCAGGAAGACGCTGAACAGATACAGCGCCAGCGGGGACAGGAAACGCCGTCGCTCGCCCGCGATATAGCGGCGGGTCAGTTCGCCGGGTTTGATGACGAGCATCGCCATCGTCCGCCACACCTGTCCCTCGATATGCAGGACGCCATGGCTGAAATCATGCCACCACGCGCCCAGCGTCCGGTGGATGTGCGACGACTGGCCGCAAGCGTGACAATAATGGCCGACCAGCGCCGTGCCGCAATTCAGACAGGCCTTCGCCTCGTCTCCCAGCATCTTGTCCCCCTGCATCTTATCCCCTTATCGATGCAAACCCCATTGACGAGACACGATAATTCGCCGCTCGACGCAAGGCCAAAGATCATCGCGGCGGTCAGCTTTGCGCCGACAGGCGGGTATCGACCAGGTCGAGCTCGCGCCCCAGTCGCTGCGCGGTCTCCGACCCGATGGCGCGCGCGTTGAGCAAGTCGAACACGACCCGTCGCTCGGCCCGGATCGCGGCCAGCCGCATCCGCCTCTCGACATCCTCCAGCCGCTTGGCATCGGGATCGACATCGCCCTCCAGCGTGTCGATCCGGCTGCGATAGCCGTCCCTCAGGCGCGAGGCGATCTCGACATATTGGTCGGCATCGTCGCGGCCCTCGGCCATTTCATGCTGAAGCCGCTCCAGCTCGGCGATGGCGGCCTTGGCGGCGGCGACGCGGGTATGGTCCAGTTCGCTCATGCCGTCCTGGACGGGCAGGGCGAGGCCACGCAGCAGCAGCGGCAGGGTCAGGCTGGCGATGACCAGCGAGGACAAGATGACGCCGCATGCCAGGAAGATCACCAGATCGCGCGCGGGAAAGGGCGTGCCGTCGCCCAGCGTCAGCGGCAGGGTCAGGGCACCCGCCAGGGTGATCGCACCGCGTGCGCCCGCCACCGACATGGCGGTGATGACCCGGCGCGGCGGGCTGGTGCGGTTGGGCAGATGCCGCTCGCGAAACAGGGTCAGGCGTAGCGCGACCCAGGTCCAGGCGAAACGAAGCGCCGCCAGCCCCGCGACGATCGCCAGCACGTACAGGCCCAGCCACCACAGACTGTCATGTCCGGTCAGCATCACCGTGTCGCGCGCGCCAGCAAACACCTGCGGCAATTGCTCGCCCAGCAGCACGAAGATGATGCCGTTCAGTGTGAATTGCAGCATGTCCCACACCGCCTGCCGCCGGATGCGGGTGGCGGCCTTCACGCCCGACGAGACGTTGGTGAAGGACATGGCGATGCCCGCCGCCGCCGCCGCCAGCACGCCCGAGCTTTCGACATGTTCGGCGACCAGATAGGCGGCGAAGGGGATCAGCAGGCTGACCAGGATGTTCGACCCGCTGTCGTCGCCGAAACGCCGCGCGAAAAGGCTCTTGGCAGTGATCGTGCCCCAGGCGATGGCGACGCCCAGCCCTACGCCCGACACCGCCATCCATGCGAAGGTCAGCCCTGCATGGGTGAGCGAAAAGGCCCCGGTCAGCGCGGCGGCGACCGCGAAGCGCAGGCAGACCAGGCCCGAGGCGTCGTTCAGCAGCGACTCCCCCTCCAATATGTGCATCATCCGCTTGGGGATCGGCACCTTCTGCGCGATGGCCGACACCGCGATCGGGTCGGTCGGCGACACCACGGCGGCCAGCGCAAAGGCGACCGCATAGGGCATGGCGGGGATCATCCAGTGAATGAACAACCCCATGCCCAGCACCGTCAGGAACACCAGCCCCAGCGCCAGCCCCAAAATCGCGCCCGCGTCGCGGAACAGCTCGTCCTTCGGAATGCGCCAGCCGTCAAGGAAAAGGAGCGGCGGCACGAAGAGCAGGAAGAAGATTTCGGGGTCGAGTTCGACGCGGATCTGCGCAATCCCGCCGATGACCGCACCGAGCGCGATCTGGACGAGTGGCCGTGGAAGCGCCGAGGGCAACAGGCGGGAAACGACCCCGCTCAACACCACGGCGAGGAGCAGGAACAGGCTAAGCGTGACGATGTCCAATCGGGGACCTTTCGGGTGCAGCGGTTGGAGTGGCCATGGCGACAAGGCGGCACGACCGGCAGATCAGCGAAAGGCGAGGGGCAAGGCCGACACGAATCGCGCGAGGGTTAACCATGACATGCGCGGCAAGGGACGTTCAACCCGTTAAACGGGTTTTATGGGTTGATCCATGCTGTCTTATTTCCTCCCCTGCAAGGGGAGGTGGCGCGCGAAGCGCGTCGGAGGGGTGTCCCCCTCTCGATAGCGTGACACCCCTCCGTCAGGGCTGCGCCCTGCCACATCCCCTTCCAGGGGAGGAATAGTTCAGGCGGCCGCTTTCAACTCGCGGTCTATGGGGGCGAGGGCCCCCAGGAACTGCTCGGCACTGGCCCGCCAGGAAAAGCCCTGCCCATAAGCCGCGCAGGTCGCGTGATCGAGCGTCAGGGCTCCCGCGATGGCCCGGTCCAGCGCCTCATCCATCACCCCGGTCTCGGGGCTGAGAACGTCGAGCGGCCCCTGCACCGGCAGGGCGGCGACGGGCGTTCCGCAGGCCAGCGCCTCGATCATCACCAGCCCGAACGTATCGGTCCGGCTGGGGAAGACGAAGACGTCCGCCGTACGGTAGATGGCGGCCAGATCTTCGCCGAACTTGGCGCCGAGGAAGCGGACATCGGGATATTGCTCGGCCAGTGCCGCGCGGGCCGGGCCATCGCCGACCACGACCTTAGTGCCCGGCGTCCGTGTCTCAAGAAACGCCGCGATGTTCTTCTCGACGGCGACCCGGCCCGCATAGAGCTGCACTGGGCCGGGCAGCCCCGCGACCATTTCGTCACGCGGCCCGTCGGCCCGAAAGAGCGCGGTGTCGACGCCGCGTCCCCAATGCCGGTTCTGCGGCAGGCCATGCTCGGCCAGCGTCGCGGCCACACTGGGCGTCGAGGCCAGGATCGCGGTCGACGGCGCGTGGAACCAGCGGACATAGCGCCAGACGAATTCCGGGCTGACCGCCTTGACCCGTGCCGCCACATATTCGGGGAATTGCGTATGATAGGCGGTAGTGAAGGGCAGGCCGCGCGACAGGCACCAGCGCCGCGCGAGCAGCCCCAGCGGCCCTTCCGTCGCGATGTGCACGGCGTCGGGGTCAAACCCGCTCAACGCCCGCCCGACCGCACCGGGGGCGGGCAGCGCCAGACGGATTTCGGGGTAAGTGGGGCAGGGGATCGAGGCAAAGAGGTCGGGGGAAACCACGCGGACCTCATGGCCGATCGCGCGCAGCTCGCCCGTCACCGATTGCAGAGTGCGGACCACGCCGTTGACCTGAGGTGCCCAGGCGTCGGTGACGATCGCGATCCGCATCCGGCCTTGTCCTTCCCGATCAGGCGGCGATGGCGGCGACGGTCGGCTTGCTCCGTCGGGCCTCCATCTCGTCGCCCCAGTGCAGGATTTCCATCGTGCCGTCGAAATGCTCGACCAGCGCGGTGCAGCCCTCCACCCAGTCGCCGTCATTATAATAGGTGACGCCGTTGATGTCGCGGATTTCGGCGGTGTGGATATGGCCGCACACCACCCCGTCGACGCCGCGTGCGCCCGCCGCATGGGCAACGACTTCCTCGAAATGCGAGATGAAGGCGACGGCGTTCTTCACCTTGGCCTTGGCGTGCTTGGACAGCGACCAATAGGGACGCTTCATCCACCGCCGGACGATGTTCACCCAGCGGTTCACCTCCATCAGCGCGGTGTAGGCGAAGTCGCCGACATGGGCGAGCCAGCGATGCGCCAGCGTGATCGCGTCGAACTCGTCACCGTGCAGGACCAGCAGGCGGCGGCCGTCCGCCGTCTCGTGGATCGCCTTGCGACAGATGGCGATGCCGCCGAAATCCATGCCGGTGAACTGGCGGAAGATCTCGTCGTGATTGCCGGGGATATAGACGACGCGGGTACCGCGCTTGGCACGCTTGAGCAGGCGCCAGACCACGTCGTTGTGCGCGGCGGGCCAGTAGAATTTCTTCTTCAGCCGCCAGCCGTCGATCATGTCGCCGACCAGATACATGGTCTCGCTGTCGACATGATCCAGAAAGTCGATCAGCATCTCGGCATTGCAGCCGCGCGTGCCGAGATGCACGTCCGAGATCCAGATGGTGCGGTAACGGCGGCGCTCATGGCCTTCGGGCTCCGGCGTCACCGGCGCGCGGGGGATGAAGTCGAGGATGGCGGCGTCTTCGTGCAGCGAGCCATCGATCGGAATGCTGGTCATCGGCATCGTCGGAACCCCACGCTTGGCGTTCCGGATGTCATAGGCGTCATCTGTTACGCCCGCGTCGCAGATCGGTGACAGGCGCGCAGCAGTTTCGTGACTCGGGGAAGTCAGGACAAGAAAAACCCGCCGATCCTCAGGGACCGGCGGGCTGTTTTTTTCACGCCCCTCCCGCAAGCGAGTTTCAGGTCGGTCATGCCCCCGGCATGACCTAAACGATGCGGGGCATCGTTTACCTGAAACTGGGATGGGGGAGGGCAGGCCACGGGTGTTGGTCTCTGTGAGACTCCTTTCCCTCCCCTCGGTCCCCTCCCGCCTGCGGGAGGGGATGCAGGAGTGGCTTAGAACCGCACCGCGACCGAGGCGGCATAGGTCCGGCCGTTCTTGTAGAAGGCGGTCGGACGGTCGCGCGTCGCGTTATACTGGTAATAGGTCTCGTCGAGCAGGTTCTGAGCGTTGACGGACAGCGTGATCTCCTTGGTCAGGTTCACACCCGCCGAGAAATCGAGCTGGCTGTACGGCGCGACCATTTCGCGCGAGTTCAGACGGCCGATCGTGCGGAAATAGCTCGAGCGGTAGTTGTAGCTCAGGCGCGCCTGGAAGATCCCGCTTTCGAAATAGGGGATCACGTTGACCGTGTGGCGCGACAGATACGGCAGGTTCAGCGCCGCACCCGACGAGTCGACCGACGAGGTCGAGCTGTCTTGGTACGAATAGTTCGCCTGGATGCCGAAGCCGCCCCAGATTTCGGTCTGGCCCGACACCAGCGCACCGTTCACCTTCGCCGCGCCGCCATTGATCGGCTGGTTGACGTTGTACGTCGTCAGGCGATTTTGCAGCGAGTTGAAGAACACGGCGTTGGTACGCGTGTTGATGATGTAGTTCGAGATGTCGCGACGGAAGAGTTCGACCGCGATCAGCGAGCCGGCGCGCGGATACCATTCCGCCGTCAGTTCGTAGTTGGTCGACTCATACGGCTTCAGGTTCGGGTTGCCGCCGCCGCCATCGAGCGTGATGTCGTTGAGCGAGGTCGCCGCCGCCAGATCCTGATAGCGCGGACGCGAGATCACCCGCGCGACCGAGCCACGGACCAGGAATTCCGGCGTGATCGAATAGGCGATGTTCACGCTGGGCAGGAACTTCAGATAATCGGTCGTGGTGGTGGTCGGCACCGGCACCGGGGTGACCGTGTTGGCCAGCGTCACGGCATAGTTGGACTGGTCGCGGGTGTAGACCAGACGACCGCCGATGTTGCCGCGCAGGCCGCCTTCATCGAAATTGGCCTGGACATAGGACGCGATGACCGTCTCACGAACCTTGGTCGACGCGCCGACCTTGGTGACCAGTGGGCTGTTGATCGAATTGGCGAGGATGTCGATCACCGCCTGCTCGGGCAGGTTCAGATACTGGGTCGCATTGCCCATGCCGCCGCTGCCGTCGAAGACGCCGCCCGGCGTGACGAGCGTGGTGACGCCCAGCTGGTTGGCGGTCTGCGAGCTGGTCTTGTAGGTGTTGATGCCACGACCGTCGATGCGGTTGACGTGGTCGGTCACGCGGCTGCCGATCAGGATCTGCTTAAACGGACCGAACTCGACCGGGATGGTCGCGTCATAGCCGCCGAAGATGTCGCGGTCGGTGGTGACGCTATAGTCCAGGCCGCCGATCTGCGCGCCGTTCAGCTGCTGGCCGTTGACGACGACCGGGCGGCCCTCGATCTGGGCGGGATTGTTGTTCGGGTTGGTGAAGTAGTTCGCCGGGTTGGTCAGGTCGCCCGTGAAGTTCACCGTCGCCGAGGTCGGCGTGAAGGCATAGTTGAACGGCAGCTTGGTCTGCACGTTGAACAGATATTCGGGATTGCGCCCGCCGGTCGCCTTCGACCAGCCGCCCGCGAAGTTGATCTTCGTGCCGTCATCGCCTTCCCAATCGGCAAAGAAGTTCAGGTTGTCGGTCTTCAGCTTGGTCTTGCGGACCAGCGTATCGAGCTGCGCCGACTGGTTCGGCGCGGCCGCGAAGCTGGCCGAGTTGACGACGCCGTTGGCGACATTGGCGGTCTGCAGCACGCTGCCGGTCCACGCACCGGGGATGGTGTACATGGATTGGCTGTAATTGTTGTAGTTGCCGTCGATATGCAGCCCGTTCAGGGCCAGCGTCAGGTTGGGGGCAGGGCGATACTGCACGGTGCCCGACACGCTGGCGCGCTCGCGGCTCTGCTGGAAATAGGCATAATTGATGCCGAAGGGCAGATAGGCATTGGCCAGGTCTTGCCGGGTGCCGCCGGTCACGGTGGCGCTGGTGTTCTGCAGCAGCGGCTGTCCGCTGGCGTCGTTGATCAGCAGCGGACGGCCATCGGCGCCGCGCAGCGTTTCGTTCTTTGCATTCTTCTGTGTCTGGAAGAAACGTTCGTCGCCCCGCTCATAGCCGAAGAATTCGACACCCGCGCGGGTCAGCGCCTGCTTGTCATAGGTCGCGGCGACCAGGAAGCCGAAATTGTCGGCTTCGTTGTGCCAGCTGTACAGACCCGAACCGCGGACATTCCCCTTCTCGGAACGGTCGTTGTACGTATAGCCGCCCGAGGCGAAGATCGAATTGGGTGCCAGGTCCAGGGGACGGCGGGTGCGCACGATGACCGTGCCGCCCAGGCTGCCTTCTTCGATGCGCGGTTCCGGCGACTTGTAGACCTCGAGCCGGTCGACCAGTTCGGGGGCCAGCAGCGAATAGTTGAAGGTACGGCTGGACGGGTCGTTGTCGTTGCCGCCCCAGTCGGCCGAGGCCAGTGCATGGCCGTCGAGCAGCATGCGGTTCAGCGCCGGGTCGGTACCGAGAATGGCGACCTTTTCGCCCTCGCCGAAGCGGCGGTCGATGCTGACGCCCGGGATGTGCGACAGCGATTCCGCCACGTTGCGGTCGGGGAACTTGCCCACGTCCTCGGCGGTGATGACGTCGACGACGGCGTTGGCCTCGCGCTTGACGTTGATCGCGTTGCGCAGGCTGGAGCGGATGCCGGTGACCACAATATCACTGGAGTCGCTGCCCGATGCGGTCTGGGTCGGTGCATCGGCAGACGGCGTCGCGGTCTGCGCAAAAGCGGTGCCCTGGATGCCGGCGAGTGCGGTCGCCGTCAGGATCATGCCGCGGAAGCTCAACATGTTGAAATCCCCCAAAAAATACTCGCCGCTCCACCGCGCGCGCTCTTATTGTTGTCTGGGGATGGCTGGTGGCGTCCTCCCCGGCCAGCTTGTTATACGATATGCTGGAACTACCAACCTGTAACCAAACTGACATTGGTCCGTAAACGGAAAAAAATATGACGTTCTTGTCATGAGACCATTGGGCTGGCGCATTGTCCGGCGTACTGCTTAAATGACTCATCTGTGAAAAACCCGCGCGGCGGTGGTCCCGGTGCGCGGCGCAAATGGGCCGGGGGAAGTTCAAGATGGTCATGTCACCAGTCCGCGCTGGAGCGCCGCTACTGGAAATCTGCGTCGATGACGCGGACGGCGTGGCGGCGGTCGTGGCTGCGGGGGCGGACCGGATCGAGCTTTGCGGTGCGCTGGGTCTGGGCGGTCTGACGCCCTCGGCGGCGCTGGTGGCGCATGCGGTGGAGTCCGGTGTGCCGGTGCACGCGATGGTGCGGCCACGCGACGGCGACTTCCGTTATGACCGTGCCGATATGGGACTCGCCACGAAAGAAATCCGTCACATGGTGGCGATGGGCGTGGCGGGGGTCGTGGTCGGGGCGATGGTGGACGACCAGCGGCTCGACCTGGACGTGCTGGCGCGCTGGCGCGAGGCGGCGGCGGGGGTGGCTATCGTGCTGCACCGGGCGATCGATCTGGTGGCGGACCCCGTCGAGGCGGTCGGACAGGCGGCGGAGCTGGGCTATGACCATATCCTGACTTCGGGCGGGGCGGCGACGGCCGAGCAGGGCGCCGACGTCATCGCGAAGATGGTCGAAGTGGCGAATGGGCGCCTGTCGATCATCGCGGGATCGGGTGTCTCGGCGGACAATGTCGGGGTGCTGATCGCCCGGACCGGGGTCGATGCGGTTCACGCCTCGGCCAGCGTGCGTGAGGATTGGGGGGATTCGCGGGTGCTCGGCATGGGGTTTGCGGTCGGGCCCAGGCGCCGGACAAGCGCCGATCGCATCGCCGCGATCCGACAAAAGATAGGGGAAGGATAAAAGCCAATGTATGCCAAATATAATACCTATTGCTCGCTTGGTTCGGCTGCGATAAGCCTGTTGGCGAAGCGGGGCGTGGCATGAGCGACGCCCGGGCAAAGGGGGATGGCGCGGCCATGACATTCTCGGCGCAGGTCGGCTCCTTCCGAAAGGGGAACCCCGCGCCGTTATACCTCCAGCTCCAGCAGTTGCTGCGCGATGCGATCACCAACAATGTCCTGGCCGAGGATGATGCGATCCCCGCCGAGCGCGATCTGGCGATCGAATATGACGTGTCGCGGATCACGGTGCGCAAGGCGATCGGCGGACTGGTCGAGGAAGGGCTGCTGACGCGGAGGCGCGGCGCGGGGACCTTCGTCGCGGGGCGCGTGGAGAAGAGCTTCTCCAAGCTGTCCTCCTTCTCCGAAGACATGATCGCGCGCGGCCGCACGCCGAGCAGCCAGTGGGTCAGCCGCGCGCCGGGCACGGTGACGCCGGAAGAGGCGCTGTCGCTGGGCCTGTCGCCGGGGGCGCCGGTCTATCGTTTCCAGCGTGTGCGCTTCGCCGACGAGGTGCCGATGGCGATCGAGGTATCGACCATTGCGGGCTTTGCGTTGCCCTCGATCGAGGCGGTCGACCGCTCGCTCTATGCGGCGCTGGAGCGGACCGGCAACCGGCCGGTGCGCGCGTTGCAGCGGCTGCGTGCGGTGCCGTTCGGGCCCGATCATGCCAAGATGCTGGATGTCGATCCGGGCCATGCGGGCCTGTTGATCGAACGGCGCGGATTTCTACGCGATGGACGGGCGGTGGAATATACCCAGTCCTTCTATCGCGGCGATGCCTATGATTTCGTCGCGGAGTTAACCGATGTCTGATGTGATGACCGCCGGTAGTGCGGGGACCAGCACCCTGATGGGAGCGGAAGCGGGGGAGGCGCCGGAAGCGATCGCCCGGCTGCTGGCGCGCAATGCGCCCACCGTCCGGGCGCTGGCCGAGCGGCTGCGTGCCGCCCCGCCGCCGGTGATCATCACCATCGCCCGTGGGTCGTCGGACCACGCCGCGACCTATGGCAAATATATCCTGGAGACCAAGACCGGCGTGCCGGTTTCGTCGGCTGCGCCTTCGGTCGCATCGATCTTCGAGACGACGATGAAGGTGCAGGGTGCGCTGGTCATCGCCATCTCGCAGTCGGGGCGTAGCCCGGACCTGCTGGCGACGGTCGAGGCATATCGTGCGGGCGGCGCGCATATCGTCGCGCTCGTGAACGATGAGGAGTCGCCGTTGGCGACCGGCGCGGACACCTTCCTGCCGCTGTCGGCCGGTCCCGAAAAGGCCGTCGCCGCCACCAAGTCCTGCCTGACCGCGCTGGCGGGTCTGGCGCAGCTCGCCGCCGCCTGGGCTGGCGACGAGACGCTGGAGGCCGCCTTGGGCGATCTGCCCGGTCAGGTCGAACAGGCGCTGGGCCTCGACTGGTCCTCGGCGGTCGAGGGATTGCGCGAGGTCAGCCAGATGTTCGTGCTGGGTCGCGGTTACGGTTACGGCGTCGCGCAGGAAGCCGCGCTGAAGCTCAAGGAAACCTGCTCGATCCAGGCCGAGCCGTTCAGCGCCGCCGAAGTGCGCCACGGCCCGATGCGTATCGTCGAGCCTGGCTATTCGGTGCTGGGCTTTGCCACCTCCGACGTGGCGGGCGAGGATGTGAAGGCGGTCGCCGACCAGTTCGAGGGCCGCGACGCCAAGCCGTTCGTCGCGGGGCAGGGTGGTGCGCTGCCGATGGTCGCAGGCCATCCCGCGCTGGAGCCGATTGCGATGCTCGCCAGCTTCTACCGCATGGTCGAGGCGCTGGCGCTCGCCCGTGGCATGGACCCCGACTCGCCGCCGCATCTGCAGAAAGTGACCCGCACGCTATGACCCGTTTCCGTTTCGTCAACGGCCATGTCGCGACCCAGGGCGGCGTCCTGCCGGGTGCGGAGATCGTTTTGGACGGCGACCGCATCGCCTCGATCGGCGCCGTGGACGGCTCCACTGACACGATCGACCTGAACGGCGGCTGGGTCGTGCCCGGCTATATCGACACGCAGGTGAATGGCGGCGGCGGCGTGCTGTTCAACGACCGTCTCGACGTGGACGGCATCGCGACCATGGCGGCGGCGCATGCCGTTTATGGCACCACCGCGATGCTGCCGACCCTGGTCAGCGAGACGCCGGACAAGATCGCCCGCGCGCTCGACGCGATCGACGAGGCGATCGAGGCGAAGGTGCCCGGCATCGTCGGCATCCATGTCGAGGGCCCGGTGCTGAACCCGGCGCGCAAGGGCATCCACGATCCGACGCGCTTCCGCGATCTGGACGAAGAGATGATCGCCGTCCTGACCCGCCCCCGCAAGGGCAAGGTCATGCTGACCATCGCGCCCGAGCGGGTGCCGGTCGCCACCATCCGTCGTCTGGCGGAAGCGGGCGTACTGGTGAGCGCGGGCCATAGCGAGGCGAGCTATGAGCAGGCGGTCGAGGCGTTCGGTGCGGGCGTCGTCGGCGTCACGCATCTGTACAACGCGATGCCTGCTATGCAGCAGCGTGTGCCGGGTCTGGCGGGCGCGACGCTCGACGATCCGCGGCCTTATGCGGGGCTGATCATCGACGGCTTCCACGTCTCGGCGCCGATGCTCCGGCTGGCGATGAAGGCGCGGCCGTTCGACAAGCTGATGCTCGTCACGGACGCTATGTCGTCGGTCGGCGCGGTGGTGAAGGACTTCGTGCTCCACGGCCGTCATATCGACGTGTCGGGCGGCAAGTGCACCTATACCGACGGCACGCTGGCGGGCTCGGACCTCGATATGGGGTCGGCGGTCGCCAATGCGGTCGAGCAGCTGCGCATCACCGTTGATCAGGCGGCGGCGATGGCCGCGACGCATCCGGCGGCGTTCCTCGGTCTGTCGCATGAGCGCGGGGCACTGGCCCAGGACCTGCGCGCCGACTGGGTGGTGCTCGACGCCGCGCTCAAGCCGGTCGAGACGCGTATCGCCTCGGCGGAGCCGGTCGCGGCATGACGGTCGCGCGCCGCGACCTTCTGCTGGGCAGCGCGGTGGTGGGGCTGGCGGGCGGCATGGCGCCCATCCCGGCCTTCGCCGCCAGTCGCCGCCCGGCGGACGGCGCGGGCGCGCTGCCCATGCCCGAGCCCGTGGACCAGCTTCCGCCCGCGCTGCCGGTGCAGGATGCGGCCCGAGTCCTGATGGATCGTGGCTGGCTGTTCCATGAAGGCGATGTCGAGCCTGCGCCGCTCGACACGCACAACGCGACCTATCTGTCGGTCAAGGCGGGCAATGCGCGCGGCGCGGCGGCGGTCGATTATGATGACAGCGACTGGCAGTCGGTCGACCTGCCGCATGACTGGGCCTCGTTCCAGCCCTTCGTGAAGACCGCCAATGTCGCGCAAGGCTATCGCCCGCGCGGCATCGGCTGGTATCGACGCAGCTTCCGCCTCGACCCGGCTTTGCGCGGACGGCGGATCGAGCTGGAATTTGGTGGCATCGCGACGAACGCCACGATCTGGGTCAATGGCAGTGTCGTTTCGCACAATTTCTCGGGCTATAACGCGGTCCGCATCGACCTGACCCCGTTCGCGCGGTTCGGGGACGAGGCCAATGTCGTTGCCGTCCGCGTCGATGCGGAGGCGATGGAGGGCTGGTGGTATGAGGGCGCCGGACTCTATCGCCATGTCTGGCTGGGCCACTATGCGCCGGTCTCGATCGCGACCGACGGCGTTCATGGCGATCCGCGCAAGGGCGAGTCCGGCTGGCATGTCCCCGTCACGGCGACACTGACCAGCATCATCGACACCGACAGCCCGGTCATGGTCGAGGCACGCCTGCTCGATCCGCAGGGCAGGGTGGTCGCGCAAGGACAGGCACAGGCAACGGTGCCCGCGCTGGACGAGGGCAAGGCCGCGTTCGACCTGCCGGTCGCCGACCCCATGCTCTGGTCGGTCGAGCGGCCGACCCTCTACACGCTCGACGTACGGCTTGTGCGCGATGGACAGGTGGCGGACGAGCGGCGGGTGCCGATCGGATTCCGTACGCTGCGCTTCGACGCGGCCAACGGCTTTTTCCTCAATGACCGCCCCGTTAAGCTGAAGGGCGTCTGCCTGCATCAGGATCATGCGGGCGTCGGTACCGCCATCCCCGACGCGCTGCTCGGCTGGCGGCTGGAGCGGCTGAAGGCGATGGGCTGCAACGCCATCCGGTCCAGCCACAATGCGCCGACGCCGGAACTGCTCGACTGGTGCGACCGGCTGGGCTTCCTCGTGATGAACGAGAACCGGCAGTTCAATCCCGCGCCCGAATATCGCGCGCAGCTGGAATGGTTGGTCCGGCGCGACCGCAACCACCCCAGCGTCATCATGTGGTCGGTCTTTAACGAGGAACCGATGCAGGGCACGCCTGCGGGCGTCGAGATGGTCAAGCGCATGGCGCACTGGGTCCGCGCGCTGGACGACAGCCGCCCCGTGACGGCGGCGATGAACGGCGCGTTCTTCAATCCGGTCAACGTCGCGCAGGTCGTCGATGTGACCGGGTTCAATTATTATCAGGGCGATTACGACCGCTATCACCAGCTGAACCCGGCCAAGCCGATGACCAGCTCGGAGGATACCAGCGCCTTCATGACGCGCGGCGCGTTCGAGAGTGATCCGGCCCGCCACATCGCGTCGAGCTATGACGTCGAGGCGGCGAGCTGGGGCGACACGCATCGGGGCGCGTGGAAGAAGCTCGCCGAGCGCGCCTTCGTGGCGGGTGGCTTCGTCTGGACCGGCTTCGACTATCATGGCGAGCCGACGCCCTATGAATGGCCGAGCATTGCCAGTTTCTTCGGCACCATGGATCTGTGCGGCTTTCCCAAGACCGCCTTCGACATCCACCGCGCCGCCTGGGTCGACGACCAGCCGGTGGTCGCGATCGCACCGCACTGGAGCTGGCCGGGGCGCGAGGGCAAGCCGACCAAGGTCATGGTCCTGTCCAATGCCGAGCGCATCGTCCTTCGCCTGAACGGGAAGACGGTCGGGGAGGCGGCGGTCGACCGGCTGATGGGCAATGAGTGGACTATCCCTTATGCGCCGGGTCGGATCGAGGCGATCGCCTATCGCGGCGGCCATGAAGTTGCGCGCGCCGCGCATGAGACGGTTGGTGTGCCGGTCGCCCTTCGGCTGACCCCGGCGCGCACCGTGATGGCGGGCGATACCGAGGACGCGCAGGCGATCACCATTGATGCCGTGGATGCCAAGGGCCGCCACGTCCCGACCGCCAATCTGATGACCCGCTTCACCATCGAAGGCGGTGCGATCATCGGGGTCGGCAACGGCGATCCCAACAGCCATGAGCCTGAAAAGGGCAATCAGCGCTCGCTGTTCAACGGCCTCGCCCAGATGATCGTACGGCCCGATACCGGGCGCGGGCGGATCACTATTCGCGCGACGGCGGACGGGCTGAAGCCTGCCACGCTAAAGCTCGACCGGCTGGGCGTGACGCCGCGTGCGCAGATCGCGGTGATGAACGGCGATATGGACGTGCGCGAATGGCGGCGCTCGCCGCTGCTGCCGACCAGGCCGTCGCCCGACCTCGCACCCGCCGCCAGCGACAATAATGGCTGGGCCTTTGTCCAGGCGGGTACGCCGACCCCGGCGGAGGGGGCGGGCTGGCGCGTCTATCGCGCGGTCGTCACGCCCCGGCGGGCGGTTGCGGCGCGCGGCGGCGAACTGCGGCTGGCCTCCGTCGGCGGCATGGCGAGCCTGTGGGTCGATGGGCAGCTGGTCGCGGAGAAGCGCGATCCCAAGCCCGGCCCCATGACGGCGACCCTGCCGTCCGGTGCAGGCAAGCGGACCGTCGCGCTGATCGTCGCGGGGATGGGCAATATCGATGGCGGCCTGCTGGGCCGGGTGACGATCCGCCCGCGCTGACGGCGTGCGGGGACGCTCACGGGGAAGGAAAGCAGTTTGGCGAAAGTGACGTGCGATGAGTGACCTGACCGTTTTTGCGCCGCTGGCAGGCTGGGTGACGCCGCTCGCCGAAGTGCCGGACCCGGTCTTTGCCGAGAAGATGCTGGGCGACGGTGTCGCGATCGATCCGGTCAACGACGCGCTGTGCGCGCCCTGCGACGCGACCGTGCTGACGGTGCATGAGGCGGGCCATGCGGTCACGCTGCGCAGCACCGACGGCTATGAGCTGATCTGCCATATCGGTATCGACACCGTGTCGCTGGGCGGCAAGGGGCTGACGCCGCAGGTACAGGCGGGCGCGAAGGTGCTGGCGGGCCAGCCGCTGATCCGCTTCGACCTCGACTATCTGGTCCAGAATGCCCCCGCTGTCGTCACGCCGATCATCGTGGCCGATGCCACCCGCTATGCCGTCGAGCCCATCGCCAAGGGGCTGGTGGCGGTCGGTGATCCGCTGCTGCGCGTCGTGCCGCTGGGCGTCGAGACGGTCGATGCCGACATGGGCGGCGACATGCTGGTCGAGGAAACGGTCGTCGCGCTGTCGCATGGACTGCACGCCCGTCCCGCCGCGCGACTGGTCGAGGCGGTCCGCAAGCACGACGCGCGCGTCACCCTGTATCACGGCGACCGCCATGCCTCGGCACTGAGCGCCGTCGGTCTGCTGGGGCTGGGTCTGGGCCATGGCACGACCGTGCGGATCGAGGCGAGCGGGGCACAGGCCGCCGCTGCCCTGGCCGAGGTGATCGCTTTCCTGAACGACGCCACGCCCGAGGAAACGCCAGTCGATGTGCCCGAGCCGGTACGCGGCGAGGGGCCGGGGCTGGGCGGTGTGCCCGCCGCGCCGGGCCTTGCGGTCGGGCCGATCCACCGGCTGACCCGTGCCGCCATTCCGGTTGAGACGCGGGCGGGTACCGAGGAGGAAGAGCGCACCCGCCTGAACGAGTCGCTCGACACGGTGCGCGAAGGCCTGGCCCGGGCGGCCGCCGCCGGTGGCGCACGCGGCGGGGTGATGGCCGCGCATGGCGCGATGCTGGCCGATCCGACACTGACCGACGCCGCTTTGGCCATGATCGGCCGGGGGATGAGCGCGGGCGTGGCGTGGCAGGAAGCGATCTCCGAGCAGGTCGCGGTCCTGTTATCGAGTGGCGACCGCCGTATTGCCGAGCGCGCCGACGATCTGCGCGATCTGGAACGCCATGTGCTCGCAGCCCTGGCGGGCCTGCCCATCGAAGGGCCGAGCGTCCCGCAAGGCGCGATCCTGGTCGCCGAGGATTTGCTGCCCAGCCAGGTCGCAGCGCTCGACGCCGCCGTCGTGGCGGGCATCGCGCTGGTCAAGGGCGGGCCGACCTCGCATGCGGCGATCCTGGCGGCGGGCATGGGCCTGCCCATGGCGGTCGCCTTTGGTGAGCCGCTGGCCGCGCTGGAGGATGGCCGGGTCATCGTGCTCGACGCCGATCGCGGCCTGATCGACCCCGAGCCCGATGCGGAGGCACAGGGTCAGGTGCGCGACACCATCACCCGCCGCAAGGCCGAGATGGAAGCCGCGCGCGCCGCGCAGGGGCCCTGCCGCATGGCGGACGGCACCCGGATCGAGATGTTCGCCAATCTGGGCTCGGTCGCCGATGCCCAGGCGGCGGTGGCCGAGGGCGCGGAGGGCTGCGGCCTGTTGCGCACCGAATTCCTGTTCCTGGAACGCGCCACCGCGCCGACTCGCGACGAACAGGCCCGCGATTATCAGGCGATCGCCGATGCACTGGGCGACCGGCCGATGATCGTCCGGCTGCTCGATGTCGGCGGCGACAAGCCCGCGCCCTATATGGACCTGCCCGTCGAGGAGAATCCGGCGCTGGGCCTGCGCGGCATCCGCGTGTCGCTCGCCGATCCGCAGCTGCTGGAGGATCAGGTGGCTGCGATCCTGGCGGTGCGCCAGCCGTGTCGGATCATGGCCCCGATGATCGCCAGCCTGTCCGAACTGGAGGCGGTTCGCGCCGTCGTCGAGCGCCACGGTCGCAAAGCCGAGGTCGGCGTCATGATCGAGACGCCCGCCGCCGCGATTTCCGCCGATATTCTCGCGCGTAAGGCGGACTTCTTCTCGATCGGTACGAACGATCTGACCCAATATACGCTGGCCATGGATCGCGGCAATGCGGCCGTGGCGGCGGGGGTCGACGGGCTTCATCCGGCGGTGCTGCGTCTGATCGGCACGACCTGCGACGGCGCGGCGCGGCACGACACGCCGGTCGGCGTCTGCGGTTCGCTGGCCGCCGATCGCTTGGCGGTGCCGATCCTGCTGGGCCTGGGCGTCACCGAATTGTCGGTGCCCCCGGCGCGGGTGGCGGCGATCAAGGCACTGGTCGGCAAGCTCGACATGGTGAAATGCCGCGCCGCCGCGATTGCCGCGCTGGCGCTCCCCTCGGCGGCGGCGGTCCGCGCGCACATCACGACTATGCTTCAGGAGATCGGCGCATGAGCTCGCCCATGGCCACCATCCAATCGCTCGGGCGGGCGCTCATGCTGCCCATCGCGGTGCTGCCGGTCGCGGGCCTGTTGCTGCGCTTGGGTCAGCCTGACATGCTGAACATCGCCTTCATGGCGAATGCGGGCAATGCGATCTTCGACAATCTGGGCCTGTTGTTCGCGGTCGGTGTCGCCACCGCCTTTGCCCGTGACGGCAATGGCGCGGCGGCACTGGCGGGCATCACCTGCTACCTCGTCACCATCAAGGGTGCCGAAACCCTGATCGTGCCGCCCGCCGGGACGGGAGCCGGACTGGCCAAGGATATCGCCGCGACCGTCGAGGCGGCGTGGCGGACCAAGTCGGTCCATCGGTTCGACGTGCCGGTCGGCATCGTCGCCGGTTTGATCGGCGGCAATTTCTACAACCGCTTCGCCACCATCAAGATGCCGGAATATCTGGCCTTTTTCGGTGGCCGTCGCTTCGTGCCGATCATTTCGGGCATTGCGGGCCTGGGTCTCGCCGCCCTGCTGGGCGTGGCGTTCGGGCCGGTCAATGCGGGCATCGACGCCATGAGCCAAGGCATCGTCCAGGCGGGCGGGCTGGGGCTGTTCGCCTTTGGCGTGCTCAATCGCCTGCTGGTCGTCACCGGCCTGCATCACATCCTGAACACCGTCGCCTATTTCGTGGTCGGCGATTATCAGGGCAAGACCGGCGACCTGACCCGCTTCTTCGCGGGCGATCCGACCGCGGGCGCATTCATGAGCGGCTTCTTCCCTGTCATGATGTTCGGCCTGCCGGCCGCGTGTCTGGCCATGTATCATGAAGCGCTGCCGGAGCGGAAAAAGGCGGTCGGGGGCATGCTGTTCAGCCTGGCGCTGATGTCGTTCCTGACCGGCGTGACCGAGCCGATCGAGTTCAGCTTCATGTTCCTGGCGCCGGTCCTCTATGCCTTCCACGCGGTCCTGACCGGTCTGTCGGAAGCGTTGATGAACGCGCTGGGCGTACGGCTGGGCTATACCTTCTCGGCCGGTCTGTTCGATTACGTCATCAATTTCGGCAAGGCGACCAAGCCGCTGATGCTGTTGCCGATCGGCGCGGCCTATGCGCTGATCTATTATGCGGTGTTCCGCTTCGCGATCCGCCGCTGGAACCTGCAGACGCCGGGCCGTGAGGTCGAGGCGGCGGCCGAGGGCGAGGCGACCGAGATCGCTGGCGGGCGCGGGGCATCCTTCGTCGCAGCGATGGGCGGCAGCACGAACCTCAGCGAGATCGCGGCCTGCACCACCCGCCTGCGCCTGATCGTGGTCGATCCCGCCCAGGTCGACGAGCCTGTGCTCAAGCGGCTCGGTGCACGCGGTATCCTGCGTCCCTCGGCCAGCGGCGTTCAGGTCGTGCTGGGTCCGATTGCCGACGCCGTGGCGATGGAAATGCGCGCCGCCGTCGAGTCCGGGCCGATCGCCGCCACCGCCCGCGCGGCGGCTCCGGTCACGGCCGCACCGGTCCACGAGGTCGCCGCCAAGGCGCAGACCAGTCTGCCGGATACGCTCGTGCGGGCCATGGGCGGCGCGGACAATATCGTCTCGGCCAGCCACCATGCCGGACGTTGGCGCGTCGTCCTTGTCGATCCCGCCCGTCAGGCCGGAACCGCACCGGGCCAGGCCAGGACGATCGCGACGGTGGCGCCCGACATCGTCCACATTCTGATTGATTAAATTACTGTCATCCTGACGTTAATCATATTGCCGCCTCAAGCGCAGGCTATATAGGCGCGCGTATCGGCTAATGAGAATGGATGACGGTCGCGTTTGGACGGTGACCGGGACGGAGGGAATTTTTGGTCAGCGAAGCGCCAGAAGTCTTGGACGATAAGCGGCTCTACCGCGCCCCGGCGCTGGAAAAAGGGCTCGATATCTTGGAGCTGCTGGCCGCCGAGGACCTGCCCTTGACGATGAGCGCGATCGTCACCCGTCTCGGCCGGTCGACGGGCGAGCTGTTCCGGATGATCCAGGTGCTGGAACATCGCGGCTATGTTTCGCAGGGGCCGGACGGTTATGTCATGACCTCTCGCCTGTTCCATCTGGCGCTGAAGCGTCCGCCGGTGCGCAGTCTGATGGAACAGGCCCTGCCCGAAATGCGGATGCTGTCCGACCGTATCGGCCAGTCCTGCTACCTCGCCATTCCCTCCGGCGCGGCATCCTCGGTCATCGCGCGAATGGAGGCCAATACCTCGGTCGGCTTCTCGGTGCGTGTCGGCTATCGCCGCCCGATCCATGAGACCCCGTCGGGGCAGCTGCTCTATGCCTTCCAGCCGGATGAGACACGGGCCGAATGGGACGGCCTGTTCGACCCGCCCCTGTCGAATGAGCGTCGTGCGGCCCTGATCGCGACGACGGATGCAATTCGCTCTCAGGGCTTTGTGCAGACGGATAGCGCCGAACTGCCCGGCATGGTCGAACTCGCCGTGCCGATCATGCGCGGCGGGCGTGCCGTCGCCGTGCTGACCGTGCCCTTCATCCGCATTACCGACGCGACGGTGGATGTCGACCAGGCGCTGGCGGTGCTGCGTGCGACGGCGACGCGCATTTCCGAACAGCTGATCGGAAACGACGCCCGTATCTGAAGCCCGCGCCTGACGGCGGCCTGATCCCGACTTGTCCCGGCGCCTCTTCGCGGCGATAGGGTCGGTGCCCGATTGAACAAATCCGACGAGCCGGACTTTAGTCCCGATCGTCGGAGCGCCACGCCATGCGATCGATCGGACAGGTACAGGGGACCGTCAGTTGCTGTTGAAATATTATAAGGGATCGCTTCTGTTCACATTGCTCTGCCTGGCCATCGCCGCCTGGCTGGGCTTTCAGAGCACGGGAACGGTCCCCGGTACGCTCGGCATCTTGTGGATCGTGCTGGTGCTCGGCGTGCTGGAGGTGTCGCTGTCCTTCGACAACGCCGTCGTCAACGCCACCGTGCTGCGCGACATGGACGACAAATGGCGCCACCGCTTCCTGACCTGGGGCATCATCATCGCCGTGTTCGGGATGCGCATCGTCTTCCCGCTCGCCATCGTCGCGATCGCGGCGCATCTGGGGCCGATCGAGGCGGTGAAACTCGCGGCGGGCGATCCGGTGCGTTATGAGCAGATCATCACCTCCGCCCATGTCGGTATTTCCGGTTTCGGCGGCAGCTTCCTGGCCATGGTCGGCCTGAACTTCTTCCTCGACGACGAGAAGGAGGAGCATTGGCTGCCCGTGATCGAACGCCCATTGGCCGCGCTGCGGGACATTTCGGGGCTGGCGACCGGCATCGTCCTGCTGGCGCTCTACGCCATTTCGCGGTTCATCCCGGCAGACGACGCGATGACCTTCATCACCTCGGGCATTTTCGGCCTGCTGACCTATATCGCGGTCCATGCCATCGGCGTGTTGCTGGGCAGCGACGGCGATGCGGCGACGGGCGCGGCGGCGCGGTCGGGCTTCGCGGCGTTCCTGTATCTCGAGGTGCTGGATGCCAGCTTCTCGTTCGACGGGGTGATCGGTGCGTTCGCGCTGTCGAACAATCTGTTCATCATCGCGCTGGGCCTGGGCATCGGGGCGATGTTCGTCCGCTCGATGACGATCATGCTGGTCGATCACGGCACGCTCGCGCAATATCGCTATCTGGAGCACGGCGCCTTCTATGCCATCGTCGCGCTGGCGACGATCATGCTGCTGTCGGTGCGGTTCCACATTCCCGAGACAATCACGGGCCTGATCGGCGCGACGCTGATCGGTCTGGCCTTCTGGGCTTCGGTCCGCAGCAACCGCAAGGCGCCGCAGGACTTGCCGCATGGTGGCGATCCGGTGCAGGCGGCGGGGAAGCCGATCGGCGACTGACGCCGTGATCGTGTCGCTTGCGGAACACTTTGCCCATGCGGGGGATTTCCCTTCCGAACGCTGGGCGAGGGACAGGTCATGTCGGTTTCTGCAATCGATACGCGACGGGAGCAAAGGCGCGCCGATGACGGGCCGCTGCTGACGGAATTGTTCCTGAAGGGGCGGGGGCGCGACACCATGACGGCGGAGGACGTCTCGAAGCTGGAGGACAGCGTCGAGGAGGTTCGAGCCATCCCCGCCCGCACCATCGTCATCCGCCAGGATGAACGGGTTCGCTACAGCAGCCTGCTGCTGGAAGGCGTGATGTGCCGGTACATGGACGACCGACAGGGCAACCGCCAGATCGTCGCCTTTCATGTCCCCGGCGATTTCGTCGATCTGCACGGCTTTGCGATGCGCCATCTGGACCATGACATCGCGACGCTGACCCCCGTGCGGGTCGCACTGGCGGGACATGATCGGCTGGAACGGATCGTCGCCAGTTATCCCCGGCTGACGCGGTTGCTATGGTTCTCGACGCTGCTCGACGCGGCGATGCACCGGGAATGGGTGTTCCGGCTGGGGCGGCTGGAGGCCGATGGTCGCGTCGCGCATCTGTTCTGCGAGCTTCACGCGCGGCTGGCCATGGTCGACCTGGTTCGCGACGGCGTGTTCCGTTTCCCGGTGACCCAAATCGATCTGGCGGAGGCGGCGGGGATCACCCCGGTGCATCTCAACCGCGTACTTCGCTCGCTGCGCGAGCGGGGGCTGATGACCTTTCGCAGTGGGGAGGCGCATATTCTCGACCTCGACATGCTGGCCGCGCTTGCGGATTTCGACCCCGGCTATCTCTATGGCGGCGGCCCGACTCTGGACAAGCCGGGCGCATGACCCCGCTCGGCGATCCAGGCAGCCCCTATCACGGCGTTCATGACGATGCAGGCGTGGCGACCGCCGAATGCGGGGTCGTCATGCTCGACGGGCCCAATGGCGTGGCGGTGGCGATGACGCCCGCTGCGGCGCGTGCCACCGGCGAAGGGCTGATGGCGGCGGCCCGACTGGCAGAGGCGCAGGGCGGCGTGGGATAGGTCACAAGACTTTACCCACCGAAACACGGGCTTATGGTGATGATGCGCCTTTCATGACCGGGAGTTCACATTGCGTCATCTGTCCCTCGCCGCCGCCCTGGCGGCTTTGTTGAGCACGTCCGCCATGGCGTCTCCGCCCCAGGCCGTACAGGCACCCGCCACCAACCCCCTGATCGCGCCATGGACCGGCCCCTATGGCGGAGTACCGCCCTGGGACAAGGTGAAGCCCGAGCTGTTCCCGGCGGCGTTCGAGGCCGCGCTCGCCGAGCGCAAGCGTGACTATGATCGGATCGCCAACAACCCGGCCAAGCCGAGCTTCGTCAACACCTTCGTGCCGATGCAGAATGCCGGACAGACGCTGAACCGCGTGATGACGCTGTTCGGGGTGATGACGGGCAATATGAACACGCCGGCCTATCAGGCGCTGGACCGCGAATGGTCGCCCAAGCTGTCCAAGGCGTCGGACGAAATCACCTTCAACCCTAAGCTGTTCGCGCGGATCGAGGCGATCTACAAGGCGCGGGACACCAGCGGCCTGGACGCGCAGCAGAAGCGGCTGGTCACGCGCACCTATGATAGCTTCGTACGGCAGGGCGCCAAGCTGACCCCGGCCCAGAAGGCGGAACTGTCCGCCTTCAACCAGAATCTGGCGATCAACTTCAGCGAGTTTTCGCAGCGGCTGCTCGCCGACGAAGGCACCGCGATCATCGTCACCGACGAGGCGCGGCTGGCAGGCTTGCCCGACAGCGTGAAGGCGGTGGCCAAGGCGGCCGCGGCCGAGCGGGGGCAGCAGGGTTGGGCGATCGTCAATACCCGGTCGGCGGTCGATCCGGTGCTGACCTTCGCCACCGATCGCGCGCTTCGCGAGCAGGTGTGGCGCGCCTTCACCAAGCGCGGCGACAATGGCGATATCAACGACACCAAGGCGACCATCGCCCGCATCGTGAAACTCCGCGCCAACCGCGCACATCTGCTGGGCTTCAAGACCCATGCCGACTGGCGGATGCAGGATACGATGGCCAAGACCCCGGCCGCCGCCATGGACCTGATGATGCGCGTCTGGCCCGCCGCCAAGGCCCGCGTCGCCGAGGAGGTCCGCGACATGCAGGCCATTGCGGATAAGGACGGGGCGAAGATCACCATCGAGCCCTGGGACTATCGCTTCTATCAGGAGAAAGTCCGCAAGAGCCGCTACGACCTCGATCAGGCCGAGCTGAAGCCCTATTTCGAGCTGAACAACATCATCCAGGGTTCGCTCTATGCCGCGAACCGGCTCTACGGGCTTGAGTTCAAGGAGATCACCGGCACGGTCCCGGTGTTCGAGCCGAACATGCGCGTCTGGCATGTGACCCGCGACGGCAAGGAAGTGGGCCTGTTCTACCGCGACGATTTCGCCCGGACGGGTAAGCGCTCGGGTGCCTGGGCGAACACCTATCGCGGCCAGCGCAATCTGCCGCCGGTGCAGAATGTCCTGTCATCGAACAACAACAACTTCGCCAAGGGCGCGAAGGGCGAGCCGGTGCTGATCAGCCTGGACGATGCCGAGACGCTGTTCCACGAATTCGGCCATGCGATCCACGCGATGCTCCAGAACGTCACCTATCCGGGACTGGCGGGCACGCCGCGCGACTTCGTGGAATATCCCAGCCAGGTGAACGAGCATTGGCTGCTGACCCGCGACGTGCTGGATAAATACGCCCGCCACTACAAGACCGGCCAGCCCATGCCGCAGGCGCTGCTCGACAAGATCAAGGCGTCGGAGACCTTCAACCAGGGCTTCGCGACGACCGAATATCTGTCTTCGGCGATCGTCGACATGAAGCTGCACACCATCCCCGATGGGATCGTCGATCCCGCGGCATTCGAGGCGGCGACGCTCAAGGAGATCGGCATGCCGAAGGAACTGGTGATGCGGCACCGCCTGCCGCAATTTAATCACCTGTTCTCCTCGGACAGCTATTCGGCGGGCTATTACAGCTATCTCTGGTCGGAGACGATGGACGCCGACACCTTCGCGGCGTTCGAGGAAGCGGGCAGCCCATGGGACAAGACGACGGCGGACCGCTTCGCGCGGATCCTGTTGTCGACGGGGAACGAGACCGATCGCGCCGAGGCGTATCGTGCGTTCCGGGGCCGCGACCCGGATGTGAACGCGCTGCTGAAGCAACGCGGCTTCCCGACAAAATAACTTCCAATCCTCCCCATCGTCAGATGGGGAGGGGGACCGCGGCCGAAGGCCGTGGTGGAGGGGCATGGCCGGTCCGTCCGCCCCTCCACCATCGCTGACGCGATGGTCCCCCTCCCCAAGCAAGCTTGGGGAGGATTTGGATCAGAGCGCCTTCAACCGGATCGCTTGGCCGCCGCCCGGCGCGAGGGAGAGGGTCAACGTGTCGCCCTTCTTCACCCGCCTGGTCTCGAACGCGATCGAATGGCGCGCGTCGGTGGCATAGGTCGCGCCGGGGCCATCCTTGTAAACCTGCGCCTCGTAACGCTTGCCCGGATCGAGGAAGTCGAGCGTGACGGTCAACTCCCGCGCATTCTCGTCGGTGATCGACCCGACATACCAGTCGCGGCTCTTGCGATCACGCCGCGCAAAGGTGACGTAATCGCCGACTTCGCCGTTCAGCACGCGGCTATCCTCCCAGTCCACCGGCACATCCGCGATGAAGCGGAACGCTTGCGGGTATTTCGCATAATTCTCAGGCGTGTCGGCCGCCATCTGTACCGGCGAGTAGAGCACCACATAGAGCGCCAGCTGCTTGGCGATGGTCGACTGGATCGGGCTGTTGTCGCTGCCGGTCAGGCTGAGCACGCCCGGCGTGAAGTCCATCGGACCTTCCAGCATCCGGGTGAAGGCCAGGTTGACCTCATGCTCAGGCGGGTTCTTGCCGGGCCAGGCGTTATACTCCATCCCCCGCGAGCCCTCGCGCGCCAGCCAGTTGGGATAGGTACGGCGCAGGCCGGTGTCCTTGACCGGCTCGTGGGAGTCGATCGACACCTTGTACCTGGCGGCGGCCTGCAACACGCGGAGATGGTGGTTCACCATCCACTGGCTTTCATGCCATTCGCGGCTCACCGAGCCGTCTGCGTTCACCCGCTCGATCTGCCCGGCATCGGCGACATAGCCGGTCTTGACCACATGCTCGCCATGATCGGCAGCAAATTTGAACGCCGGATCGAACTGGCTCTCATAATGGCTGACCGCGCCGCCGGTCTCGTGGTGGCCGATCAGCGAGACGCCCTTGGACTTGGCGTATGTCGCCAGCGCATCGGCATCGAAATCCTCCACCGGGGTCGCGAACTGCATCGCCGAGCCATTGCCCGCCCAGTCGCCGTCCCAGCCGATATTCCACCCCTCGACCAGCACGCCGGGGATGCCGTATTTCGATGCGAAGTCGATATAGGTTTTCACATTCGCCGTGGTCGCGCCGTGGCGGGGCCCGCGTGCCCAGCTCCATTCGCCCTTGATCATCTTCCACCAGACGCCGACGAACTTGCCGGGCTTGACCCAGGACACGTCACCCAGCGTGTTGGGCTCGTTCAGGTTGAGCATCAGATGGCTCATGTAGAGCCCGCCCGCATCCGGTGCGATCAGGAGGGTCCGCCACGGCGTCGTCCAGGCACCCGTTTTCACCACCTTGGGTGCGCCCGAGCCGGGGGTGAGGACCGCCTTGAAGCTGTTCCCCTCGGTCTTCATCAGCCCCATGCTGGCATAGTCGACCAACGCCGCCTCATGGATGGCGATATGGGTGCCGTCGTCCAGCTTCATGGTGATCGGCGTCGCCGCCGTGCCGACCGCTGTGATCGGCGTGCGGTTGTAGAGATATTCCTCGCGGTTCCACAGGAAGGCGGGCTTCCACCACGCCGTCCCGTTCTGCGCGATGTTGAACTCGGTCAGCTCCTCGGCGATGTTCGCTTTGGCCAAGGCCTGCTGCTCGGGAAATTCGTAGCGGAAGCCGACGCCGTCGTCCTGCACCCGGAACACCACGTCATAGCGGCGGTGGAGCGCGCTCGATTCCATCAGGCGGACGCGCATCTCGCGGTGATTGTCGCGGATGGTGCGCCACTCGCCCCAGGGCTGGGTCCAGCTGGTGTCGGACTTGGCGTGAGTAACCGCCTCGATCTTCAGGCCGCGTTCGATCTTGGGCGCGTCGGTGAACATCATGCCCAGCCGCGACGGCGCGACGATCGCCTTGCCGTTCCGCGCGATCATATAGACCGCGCGACCGTCATTGTCCGTCGAGACCTGCACCGTGATCTTGCCGTCGGGCGAGGTTTCGACTGCATCGGGCTGGCCCGCGGGCTTGGCGAATTTGAACGTCTCGTTGACCGCCGGATCGGCGGGGCCGTTCTGGGCCTGTGCCGCACTGGCGATCAGGCCGAGGCCGATGGCAATGGTCGTCTTCATGCAGTCATCTCCCGGATCGCCGCCCCGAACGCGCCCAGGCGTTCGTCGGCGGCGTTATTGATCTGGACCAGCACCCGCTGCCCATGCGGCAGGGCAGGGGGCAGGGTCACGGGCGTATCGCCCAGATTGAACAGGCAGAGCAGGCGCTGGTCGCCCTCGCGCCGCTCGAAGGCGAGCAGCTGATCGTCGGCATGGAGCAGCGTCAGGTCGCCGACCGCCAGTGCAGGCGTTTCGGCCCGAAGCCGGACGAGGCGGCGGGTGAGGTTCAGCAAAGAGTCCGGGTCACCGTCCTGACGGTTGACCGCGAGCGCGGCATGATCCGGCCCGACCGGCAGCCAGGGTTCGGAGTCCGAGAAGCCTCCGTTAATGGCATTGCTGCTCCACGGCATCGGCGTGCGCACGCCGTCGCGCGACAGGGTCAGCGGCCAATTGGCGATCGCTTCCGGATCGACCAGCCGCTCGAAGGGGACATCGACCTGGGTCAGCCCCAGCTCCTCACCCTGATAGACGAAGGCATTGCCGCGAAGCGACAGCAGCAACAGCATCTTCATTCGCGCAAAGGCATCACGGTGTTCGGGCGTCGTCCAGCGCGACACGGCGCGCGGCGCGTCATGATTCTCGAACGCCCAGCTCGGCCAGCCCATGCCTGGCTCGGCGGGCCATTTCGCCACCGCCTCCGCGACAATGCGCGGGGTCAGCCGATCCGCATAGAGGAAGTCGAAGCCGTAAGCCGTATTCAGCCGGTGGTCCCCGGCGGTGAACAGCTTCATCTCGCGATCGGCCTCGTCGCCGCCGACCTCGGCCACGGTGAAGCGGTCGCCATACTCATCCAGCGTGGCGCGGATACGCTCGAGGAACGGCACGATGTCGGCGTGGCTCTGGTTATAGAGCTTCAACTGGAAGTCGAACGGGCGGGTGCGTGTCTTGCCGGTGTCGGGCGCGGGCGGGTTATCGCGCATCGTCGGCTCGTGCATCATGAAGTTGATCGCGTCGAGCCGGAAGCCGTCCACCCCCCGGTCCAGCCAGAAGCGCGCCGTCGCCAGCAATTCGGTCTGCACCTCGGGGTGGTGGACGTGAAGTTGCGGCTGCTCCTTCAGGAAATTGTGGAGATAATATTGCCCACGCCGGGCGTCCCAGGTCCAGGCGGGGCCGCCAAACACCGACTGCCAATTGGACGGCGGCGAGCCGTCGGGCTTGGCATCGGCCCAGACATACCAGTCGGCGCGGGCATTGGTGCGGCTGGACCGGCTTTCGGTGAACCAAGGATGCTCGTCGGAGGTGTGGCTGTACACCTGATCGATGACGACCTTCAGCCCCAGTTCGTGCGCCCGCGCGACCAGCGCGTCGAAGTCAGCGAGCGTTCCGAAGATCGGATCGACATCGCGGTAGTCCGCCACATCATAGCCGAAATCCTTCATCGGCGAGGTGAAGAAGGGCGACAGCCAGATCGCATCCACGCCCAGGCTGGCGACATGGTCCAGCCGCGCGGTAATGCCGGGCAGGTCGCCGATGCCGTCGCCATTGCTGTCGGCGAAGCTGCGCGGGTAGATTTGATAGATCACCGCGCCCTTCCACCAGGGGCGCGCGGGCTTATGGGCAGTCTCGGTCATCAACGGCTCTCCGCCGCGCAGACGGCATAGCCGAAAGCGGGCAATTCCAACATCAGGCTCCCCGGCGCGGCGGCGGTCGGGGCACAGGTGCCGGCCATGGTGGCGAAACGTTGCGATGCCGTTTCAACCTGCACGGCCTGAGCAAGAGGCTTGGCCGAGGTGTTGAAGGCGATCACATATTCGCGCCCCGTGGCGGGATCGAAGCGCGACACCGCGAACAGGCCCGGCGCATCGCCGCGCGCGCGGATCACCTGCCGCCCTCGCGTGAGCGCGGGATTGGCGGTGCGCAGCCGGGCGAGGGTCGCGATCTCGCGGTAGAGCGGATGGCTGGGCAGGAAGCTGTCGGTCGCGGTCGTCTTGGACGTGCCGACCAGCCTGTTGTCGTTGTAACTGGCGACCTTGCTGGCGAACATGTCCTCACGCGCGTCCTGGTCGTTGCCGTCGCCCGCGAAACCCTGTTCGTCGCCCGAATAGATGGTCGGCACCCCGCGCAGCGTCAGCAGCATGGCGTGGCCGAGTTCGACCCGCTTCAGGATTTCTTCGTCCGAAGCATCGGGGTTCGCGACCCGCACGTCGCGCGCGAAGCGGCCATGGTCGTGATTGCCCAGAAAGGTCGGCAATATGTCCGCCGTCGCCTCGCCCTTGGCGTACAACACATCGCCCTCGAACAGGTTGGAGAGGACGCGGGTCGGCTTGTTCTCGGCGACCGTCTGGATCACCGCGTTCATGAAGGCGAAGTCGAGAACCGCCGGATAATCGGCAATCTTGGTCCACCGGGCCAGCGCACCCGGCTCCATTCCCGCCGTCACCTCGCCGAAGATATGGAAGTTCGGAATGCCCTTGGCCTTGGCGCGGTCCAGCATGGCGGGGACGAAACTGCGCCAGAACTCCGGGTTCACATGCTTGGCGGTGTCGATGCGAAAGCCGTCGATGCCGAACCGGTCGATCCAGCTGCCGTAAATGTCGATCATGCCCGCAATGACGCGCGGATTTTCGGTGTAAAGATCGTCCAGTCCCGAAAAGTCGCCGGTGGTTGAGCTTTCATCCTCGAAGCTCGTATTGCCGCGATTGTGATAATAGATGGGGTCGTTGAGCCAGGCGGGGGTCTTGGCGTTCTTCTCGGCTGCGGGCACGTAGGGCGTATAAGCGTAGTTCGGGTCGGTCAGCTTCGCGAAGTTCGCCGTCGTCTGCACGTCGTCACCCAGAAAGCCTGGATTGATCGCCGCGCCCCTCACGCCGCCGTGCCGCTGATAGGGGTAGGTCGCACGGTCGCGATACGGGCAGGGCGAGCCCTCGGCGCATTCGCGATACTGGATCACGTCCGCCGTATGGTTGACGATGATGTCCATATAGACCTTCATCCCCCGGCCATGCGCGGCTGCGATGAAGGCGCGCAGGTCCGCCTCGCTGCCCAGATGCGGATCGACCGTGGTGAAGTCGGTGATCCAATAGCCGTGATAGCCCGCGCTTTCCTGGCCCTTGGCGCCCTGCACGGCCTTGTTCTTGAAGATCGGCCCCAGCCAGATCGCGGTCGCGCCCAGCCCCTGGATATAGTCGAGCCGTTTGGTCAGCCCCTTCAGGTCGCCCCCATGGTAGAAGCCCTTGTGCGTCGGATCGAAACCGGTGGTCAGCGGCCCGCCCTTCAACCCGCCGCGATCATTGGTGGTGTCGCCATTCTCAAACCGGTCGGGCAGGACGAAATAGATTACCTCGTCCTGCGGCAGGCGTTGGCGGTAATCCTGTGCGGCGAGCGGCGTGGCGGTCGCGAGGAGCGCGAGCAGCAGCGTCTTCATGCAAAAACCTTTGGGGCAGGGGCGGCGCAATGCGCGGCGAGGAAGGCGTCGTGCGTCGGCAGCCGGGCGGCCACCTGCGCGGCGTGACGCCGGGTGAGGCTGAGAAAATCGTCGAGCTCGTCCGCCGACAGCGTATCGGCGAGCGCATGATGTGCGGCCGGGATGATGCCCTGGCCGATCATAACCTGCACCCAGGCGGGTTCGGCGAAGAGTTCCTCGCCCTCCCGGCGAAACCGACCGTTCGCGCGGAACAGCGCGATGCGGGCGGCAAGGCTCTCGGGCAGGGGCACCGCCCGGCGCTCGGTCCAGAAGGGCTCGGGGCGGGTATTGGCATGGTAATGCAGGATCAGGAAATCGCGGATCGCCAGCCACTCGGCCGCCGTCTCGCGGTTATAGGCATCGATCTCGACCGCTGGCGGGATCGTCCCCGGCCAATAGTCGAGCAGCCGCGCGATACCCGACTGGATCAGATGGATGCTGGTCGACTCCAGCGGCTCCAGAAACCCGGCCGCCAGCCCGAGCGCGACGCAGTTCCCGACCCAGGCACGCCGCCGCCGTCCGGTGGTGAAGCGCAAGCGGCGGGGTTCGCCCATCGCCTCGCCGTTCAGCGCGGTCAGCAGGCGATGGGCGGCTTCGTCCTCTGACAGATGGCGGCTGTCATAGACCAGGCCATTGCCGGTGCGGTGCTGAAGCGGAATGCGCCAGCGCCAGCCTGCGCCATGTGCGATCGCACGGGTATAGGGGGGCAGGGGGCTGGTCCGCTCGCCCGCCACCGCCAGCGCGCGGTCGCAGGGGAGAAACTCGGACCAGTCGTCGAACGGCTCGGCCAGCGTCTCGCCGATCAGCAGCGCACGGAAACCCGTGCAGTCGATGAATAGGTCGCCCGCATGGGCCTGACCGCCGTCGAGCACGACATGGTCGACCCGCCCGCCCGGCTCGCGCGCGACCGAGGCGATGCGCCCCTCCACCCGTACCACGCCCGCTGCCTCCGCATGACGGCGAAGCAGCGTGGCATAGAGGCTGGCGTCGAAATGATAGGCCCAGGCCAGCCCGCTTGGCAGGTCGGGACGGCCGGGATCGGGAGCGAAGCGGCCCGCCATGGCGGCTTGCGCGCTCGGCATATGGCCCCAGAGCGAGGCCGGGTTCGCCGCCCCGCCGCCGCGCAGCCAGTAATGATGGAAGGGAACCAGGCCCAGGCCACGCCCGATGCTGCCAAAGGCGTGGAGATAGCCGCTGCCTTCGCCCGACCAGCCCTCGAACCGGATACCCAACTTGAAGCTGCCGTTGGTCGCGCGGAGGAACTCGGCCTCGTCCAGCCCCAGCATCTGGTTGAACAGGCGGATACCGGGAATGGTAGCCTCACCGACACCTACCGTTCCGATCGCGTCGGATTCGATCAGGGTGATGCGGGTGGACGCTGGTGCGAACCGGGCAAGGGCCGCTGCCGCCATCCAACCGGCCGTGCCGCCGCCGACGATCACGACCCGTTGAGCGATATGGTCTGCGGAAGGGGCGGCGTCCATGCGGCGTCTCACGAAACCCGCGCCGATCGTTGGATCGGCGCGGGAAATAGGGTCATCAGAAGCGATAGGTAAACCCGGCCAGGAACCGGCGGCCATAGCTCTGATAGTCGATCACCTCGTCACGGCGACCGGCATTGGTGGTGACGAACGGGGTGTCGGTCAGGTTCTGGCCCTGCACGAAGATCGACAGGCCCTTGAACGTGCCCTCCTGGAAGTCATAGCCGATCTGGCCGTCGACGATGGTCTCGTCGATCGCGCGGCGGCGGACACGGTTGGCGCCGAAGCCCGACAGCTCACCCACGAAGGTCGAGCGGTAACGGACCGAGCCACGGATATTCAGGCCCCACTTCTCGAAAAAGGCGGTGCCGTTCGCCACCCAGCGGGAATAGCCGGGAATATCTTCGGGCTCGCCACCGGGCGTCGGGGTGATCTCGGTCTTGGTGTAGGAGCCGCCGCCCGTCAGGCCGAAGCCATCGAGGAAGCCGACCAGCTGACCCAGCGGCAGCGTGCCCGCCAGCTCGACGCCGTAGATCTTGCCGCCGGTGCCGTTGATCGGGCGGGTGATGCGCCCTTGCGTCGGGATGCCAGCGGGCAGCGAGGCGGGCAGGGGCAGGCCGGTATAGTCGTAAGGCTGCTCAAGATTGTATACGAAGCTCTTGAGATCCTTGTAGAAGCCTTGTGCCGCCAGATAGCCGCGCGTGCCGAAATATTTCTCCACAGTCACGTCGAACGAGTTCGAGCGGATCGGGCGCAGATACGGATTGCCGCCATTGCCCGAGATCAGGCCCTGCTGCGCATCGAAGCCATAGGACAGGGCGACGCGCATATCGTCGAAGCGTGGCCGCATCATCTGGCGCGCGGCGGCGACGCGGAACACCCAGTCGGTCGGCAGGCGCAGCGAAAGGTTGGCGCTGGGCAGGATGTCCCAATAATCGTCGCCTTGCGCGATGTTGGTATAGCCGGTGCCGTTATAGATCAGCCCGCGCGACTTCTGCTCGGTGCCGACCGCCTGCACGCCGATATTGCCGGTCAGCTCGGCCGTGCCCAGCTGCGCCTTCAGGTCCGCCTGCAGATAGGCGGTCATCAGATGCTCGGTGGTGGTGTACGCCTTGGCGGGCACGTCGGGGCTGGTGTTCGGCGTCAGCACGATCACGCCACCCGCAAGCAGCGCGCGCGGATCATAGCTGAGCATCGGCCCCAGACCCAGATAGGTCAGGTCGGTCGGCGTCTGTCGATATTGCTGGGGCAACGGTGCGATGGTCGCACCGTTTGGCAGGGTGACGAACGACTCGTTGGGCGCCAGCGACTTGGCGTGATCGGTATAGTTCAGGCCGAAGCGAAGCGCGCTGACGATCGGCGTCTCGACCTGGCGTTCGATCTCGACCCGGTACTGCTTGATCTCGTCGCGGATCTGGCGGTCGTTGAAATAGCCCGTCTGCCGCGTCGAGCCGCCCCAGCCCAGCGGATCGGTCAGCTGGATCAGGTTGGGGTCGGAATAGTTCAGCGTCGGCTGGAAGACGGTACCGTTGCGGCCCGTGGTGAAACCGATCGTGTCGGTCGCGCCGACGCCTTGGCCATAGCCGGTGCCGCTATAGGTCTCGAGCGTGATCTCGTCGCGATCGGTCTTGGAATAGCTGAGGTCGATGAACGCGCTCCAGCCGTCATCGCCCTTATACTTGCCGTTGTAACCGAACGAATAGAGCTTGGCCTTGCGCTGGAACGAGTCGTTGCGGACGACGCCCTCGACCCGGTTGAACGTGCCCGAGGTGACGAGGCCGTTATTGACCACCGCATTGGTCAGCGACGTGCCCGAACCCCATTGCAGTGGCAGTTCGATACCGCGCTTGATCTGGTCGTCGTCGAAGTCGGAATAGAAGCCGTCCAGCGTGCTGGTGAAACTGTCGCTCATCCGCCACTGCACCGTGCCCGACAGGCCCAGCCGCTTCAGCGTGGTCGAGGTGACATAGGATTTCGAACCGCCGATGACGTCGACCGGCTGGCCGCCGACCGTCGTCTGCGCATAGCCCCAGGCATTGCCTTCCTGAATCTGGTACGGTTCGTTCAGGTAGCTGGCCGACAGAGCGACGCCGATCGTGTCGTCGGCGAACTGGTCGACATAGGTCGCGCTGGCGCGGTAGCCGAAGTCTTTCGACCCCGCATTCAGCTTACCGATATCGGCATAGGTGCCACGCGCGCCGACCGAGATCACACGCTTGCCGTAATCGAGCGGACGGATGGTCTTCAGATCGACGGTGCCCGACAGGCCCTGGCCGATCAGCCCGGCATTGGCGGTCTTGTAGATCAGGACCTGGTTGACGACTTCGGCCGGATATTGGTCATATTCGACGGCACGGTTGTCGCCGGTCGACGTCTGCTCGCGGCCGTTCAGCAGCGTGGTCGAGAAGTCGGGGGCGAAGCCGCGGATCGAGATGGCGTTGGAGCGCCCGTTGACCCGCTGCGACGTGACGCCGGGCAGGCGGGCGATGGACTCGGCGATCGAGGCGTCGGGCAGCTTGCCGATATCTTCGGCTGAGACGGACTCGACGACCAGATCGCGGTTTTTCTTCTCGGCGACGGCGTTTTCTAGCGCGGCGCGGAAGCCGGTGACGACGATATCGCCCGGTTCGGAATCCGCCTGCGCCTGCTCGGCGGCGGTGTCGGTCTGGGCATTGGTGGCGGGCGCGGGCACGACCGCGACGCTTTGCGCGAAGACCGGTGCAGCCACGATCATGGCCAGCGTGCTGACCCCGAGCTTCAGGAACGAGCGCGCGGCATTGGCCGGCGCCACAGGGCGAACCGTCATGAAATCCCCTCCAGGAAACCCCGTCATCATTCAAAGGACGGGTATGGTTGTTGCCCCTCCTGTGAAATGCCGCGCGATGAAAAGGAATAATGCCGCATACGTATTCAATGCGGCCGGTCCGGCCTGTTGCATTATTACGACAGCACTTCGGCTTAACCCGCGTCATGAAAGCCGGTAAGCGAAGGGGAGAGGAGGAAGCACTGATTTGACCGGTCCGCGTAAGCCCACGTCGTTCGACATCGCGCAGATGGCGGGCGTATCGCAGCCGACGGTCAGTCGTGCGCTCCGGGGAAGCCCTTCGGTCAGCGCGGCCACGCGTGCCCGGATCGAGGCGATCGCCAAGACCCTGAACTATACGGTCGACCGCGCCGCATCGAACCTGCGCAGCGGGCAGACACGGACGCTGGCGCTCCTCCTGTTCCGCGATCCCTCGCCGGGACGCACGCTGATCAATCCCTTTTTTCTCGGCATGTTGGGCTCGATCATGGAGAGCTGTGCCGAGGTCGGGTACGATCTGCTCGTCTCGTTCCAGAACCCGACGAGCAACTGGCAGGCCGATTATGAGGACAGCCACCGCGCCGATGGGCTGATCCTGTTGGGTTATGGCGACTATGCCGCCTATCGTGAACAGCTGGAGACTTTGGTCGCGCGCGGCACCCATTTCGTGCGCTGGGGCTCGGTCGCGCCGGGGCAGCCGGGGCTGACCATCGGCTGCGACAATCATGCGGGCGCGTTGGCGGCGACACGGCACCTGATCGCGCAGGGGCGAAAGCGGATCGCCTTCCTGGGCGATGCAACCGACCATTATCCCGAATTCCACGATCGCTATCGGGGTTATTGCGACGCCCTGTCCGAAGCAGGGCTGGCCTGCGACGCCGCGTTCCAGGTCGGTGCCATTTCCAGCGAGGAGGAAGGCGAACGCGCCGCGCGCGAGCTGCTGGCGCGAGGCAAGCCATTCGACGGCATCATGGCGGCGAGCGACCTGATCGCGCTGGCTGCCATGCGCGTGCTGGCCGAGGCGGGGCTGCGCGTGCCCGCCGATGTCTCGCTGGTCGGGTTCGACGATATTCCGGCGGCGAGCTTCGCGCACCCGCCGCTGACCACCGTGGTGCAGGACGCGGCGGCGGCGGGTCGGTTGCTGGTCCGTGCGCTGCTCGCCGAGATCGGGGGGACGTCGCCGCCGCCCACTCTGCTGCCCGCCACGCTGGTCGTGCGCGGGTCCAGCATCCGACCATAAATCATAACAATAACAAGATTTTGGGAGAGGTTATGGAGAAGCCGCGTCAGGGCTTTTGGGGGTTGTGGAACACTTCGTTCGGCTTTTTCGGCATCCAGATCGGCTTTGCCCTGCAAAACGCCAATGTCAGCCGCATCTTCCAGTCGCTGGGTACCGCCGAGAAAGACCTGGCGTTTCTGTGGATCGCAGCACCCCTGACCGGGCTGCTGGTCCAACCGGTGATCGGTCATTATAGCGACCGGACCTGGGGTCGGTTCGGGCGGCGGCGGCCCTATTTCCTGGCCGGTGCCGTGTTGGCGACGCTGGCGCTGGTGGGTATGCCCAATGCAGGCGGGCTGCTGGCTGCGGCGATGCTGTTGTGGCTGCTCGACGCTTCGCTCAACATTTCGATGGAGCCGTTCCGCGCCTTTGTCGGCGATATGCTCCCCAGCCGCCAGCGGACGGCGGGCTATGCGTTCCAGACGGGGTTCATCGGGGCCGGGGCGGTGCTGGGGTCGCTGGCACCGATGCTGCTGACCGATGTGTTCCATGTCGCGAACGTGGCAGGGCCGGGCGAGGTGCCGCCGTCGGTGCGCTATGGCTTTTACATCGGCGCGGCGGCGCTGTTCGTCGCGGTGCTGTGGACGGTCCTGACCACGCGCGAATATTCGCCGCAGCAACTCGCCGCCTTTGCCGAGAGTGACGACGGACAGGCCGTGCGAAGCGATGCGGCCCCGAGCGACCGGATCGGCGCCGCGCCGCTCTGGATCGTTGCCGGTGCACTGGTCGTGGCGGGCGTCGGCTGGCTGGGCCTGGACAAGCCGGTCTATCTGCTGGGCGGCGGGTTGATCGCTTTCGGCCTTGCCAAGATCGCCAGCGCCGCACTGGTGCGGGGCGGGCGCAGCGGCAATGCGCTCAGCCAAATCCTCGCCGATCTGGCCGCGATGCCGGAGACCATGAAGCGGTTGGCGCTCGTCCAATTCTTCACCTGGTCGGCGCTGTTCATCATGTGGATCTACACGACGCCGATCGTCGCCGAGCGGGTCTTCCATAGCAGCGATGCGAACAGTGCCGCGTTCAACGAGGGGGCGAACTGGGTCGGTGTGCTGTTTGCCGTCTATAGCGGGGTGGCGACGCTCTGGGCCTTTGCGCTGCCATCACTCGCCAAGGCGATCGGACGGCGGAATACGCATATCCTGGGGCTACTCTGTGGTGCCGCCGGGTTCGCCTCGTTCCTCGTGATCCGCGATGCGTGGTGGCTGATGGCGTCGATGGTGCTGGTCGGCATCGCCTGGGCGTCGATCCTGACCATGCCCTATGCCATCCTGTCGGCCGCGCTGCCTGCCGAAAAGCTTGGTATTTACATGGGCTTGTTCAACATCTTTATCGTGTTGCCGCAGTTGATCGTGTCATCGATCATGGGTGCGGTGGTCGGGCATTTCTTCCCTGGGAACCTCGTCTGGGCGATGGCGGTGGCCGCCGGGGTGATGACGCTGGCCGCGATGGCGATGCTGCGGGTGGCGCGGGACGCTTGATCCTCCCCGGTACGGGGAGGGGGACCGCCGCGCAGCGGTGGTGGAGGGGGCGTGCCACCAAGGACATCCGTTGCGGAAGCGCCCCTCCGTCAGGCCTTCGGCCTGCCACCTCCCCGTGCCGGGGAGGATTAGCGGGGCAATGTGATCGTCGCCGCCAATCCGCCTTCGGGGCGATTGGCGAGACGGATATCGCCGCCCGCCTCGCGCACGATCGAGCGGGCGAGCGCCAGACCCAGGCCGACGCCGCCGGTCTCGCGATTGCGCGAGGTTTCCAGCCGGGTGAAGGGATCGAACACCGTCTCCAACTGATCCTCGGCAATGCCGGGTCCCTGGTCGGCGACGGTGATCGCGACATGCCCGGCCTTCGCGTCGATGCGGACATCGGCGGCATGGCCATATTTGATCGCATTCTCGATCAGGTTGCGCACTGCGCGCCGCATCAGCGACGGTCGCAGCTTCAGCCTTAGCCGCCCGCCTTCCTCGAAACTGACATCCTGCCCCAGATCGTGGAAGTCGGCGACCACCGCATCGACCAGCGCGTTCAGGTCGACATCGGTTTCCGCCTCGCTGGGCCGCCCCATGCGGGCGAGTGAAAGGATATCCTCCAGCGTCTTGTTCATCTCGGCGACGGTGTCGGCCATGCGCAGCCGGTCCTGCTCGTCCTCGACGGACTCGATGCGTACGCGCAGCGCAGCGAGCGGCGTGCGCAGATCATGCCCGATCGCGCCGAGCATCCGGTCCTTTTCCTCCAGCATTGCCGCGATCCGCAGGCGCAGCGCATTGAAGGCAGCGATCAGGCCGGACACGTCGAGCGGCCCCTGTTCGGGAATGGTCTCCGCCGGCGCACGCGGGTCGAACCGCTCGGCCGCACGGGTCAGGTCGCGCAAGGGGCGTGAAATCCGACGCCCGATCCACAGCACCGGCAACAGGATGATGCCGTACAGGATCAGCGTCTGGGCGATCAGGCGCCAGACCAAGGTCATCTCGTCGCTGGGCCAGAAGGACCGCGTGACCAGCCAGCCGCCGCCCGTCCGCTCGACCGCGATCAGCAGCTCCATCGCCGGATGGCGGCGGCGGTCGAAACGACGGCGCGGCCAGTCGAAATCCTCGGGCTGGAACGGACGGACGCCGGTCACGACCCGCGCAACCGGATGCCCGAGCTCGACCAGCCCTTCGCGAATGAGGGCCTCCACTTCGGGCACGCGCGGCAGGTTCGCCCGGATCGGGTTGGCCGCCGAGGCCCGGACCCGCCCGCGATCGGGGGGAAGCGGCTTGCCGCTCGCGGCCCGCTCGATCGCGTCGTTCAGCCGGGCGATGGCGGGGCCCGATGTCTGTTCCAGGATCAGGCTGCGGCGTTCGTGCAGGAGCAGGGTGAAGTTGATCGCCTGCGCCACGAACAGCGCGATGGCGAGCAGGACGGCCATCTGCGCCGCCAGCCGACGCGGCCAGAAACGCAGCGTCACGGCTCCAGGCTTCACAGGCGGGTGACTTCGGCGGCGAGCGTGTAGCCGCCGCCCCAGACGGTCTTGATGATCTCGGGCGACTTGGGGTCCGCCTCGATCTTGCGGCGCAGGCGGCTGACCTGATTGTCGATCGCCCGATCGAAGGCCGCGGCCTCGCGCCCCTGGGTCAGGTCGAGCAGCTGGTCGCGGGTCAGCACCTGGCGCGGGCGGCTGACGAGCGCGAGAAGCAAATTGTACTCGCCGGTCGAGAGCATCACCGACACGCCTTCGCGGTCGACCAGCGAGCGCTCGCCCGATTTCAGCACCCAGCCCGCAAAGGCATAGGAGCCGCTGTCGGGGGCATGATGGCGCGCGCCGCCCGCCTGGGTCCGGCGCAGCACGACCTTGGCGCGGGTCGCCAGTTCGCGCGGCGAAAAGGGCTTCACGACATAATCGTCCGCGCCCATCTCCAGCCCGACGATCCGGTCGGTTTCCTCGGCGCGGGCGGTCAGCAGGATGACGGGCACCTCGCTGGTCGCGGCGATATGGCGGCACAGGCTCAGGCCGTCCTCGCCGGGCATCATGATGTCCAGGATGACGAGGTCGATCGCATAGGCGGCCAACCGCGTTCGCGCCGAGGCGGCATCGCCCGCCTGGGTGACGCGAAAACCCTGTTTGGTCAGATAGACGGCCAGCGGCTCGCGGATCGAACGCTCGTCATCGACGAGCAGCAAATGCGGCGTTTCGGACATGGGTTCGGGGTCTAGCATGGCGGGCGCGGGCCGCAAAAGGGACGGAGCATGAAGGAAATTTGGGGGAGAATGGCCCGTCCCTTCCGCTTTGCGGCTCAGTCGGCGTCGGTCTGGGACGGCTGCGGGCCGGAGGGGGGCATCCCGCCGCCATGGCGCCCGCCCCAGCGCGGTGCGGCGGCGCGTTCGGCGGCATCGACCTTGCCGTCATGATTGGTGTCGAGACGGTCGAACATCGCGGCGGCGCGGGCGCGGAAGGCGTCGGCGGTGATCGGCTGGGGCGCGGGGCGGCCGGGGCGGCCGGGGCGGTCGCCACCGGGGCGGCGCGCGGCGTGTTCGGCGCGGCGCTGGTCGCGATAGGCGCGCATCTCTTCGGGCGTGACGGTACCGTCGTGATTGGCGTCCATCGCGGCGAAGCGCTGGTCGGCGGCGGCCAGCGCAGCGGTGCGGGTGATGTTGCCGCCGGCGTCGGGCTGCACGCCCATCAGGCCGCCGCGCATGCCTCCGCCGGGCGGCGGCGGGGCATCGCTTTGCGCCTGGGCGGCGGTCGCGGTGAGCAGCGTCGCGCCCAGCAGCAGGGCGGGGGAAAGGCCGAACAGGGTCTTTCGCATGGATTGGGCATCCTCTCGGCGGCGAGGGGAAAGTCCCTGCCGAACGATGCTCCTTTTGCATCCCGGCTGTCCCCCGATCATGTCGGGTTCGCTCCGCTTTTGTCGCAAATTGTGCGCGTCAGCCCAGGAAACGATCGTCGAACATGCCGTAGAGGATGGTCGAGGCGTAGAGCGCGATGGCGTGGGGACGCTCCATCGTTCCGGCCCATTTGCGCATGTCGAAGGCGGCGTTCTGGATCGCCATCAGCGCCTGCGCGGCGATCAGAGCGTCCACCGCGCGGATCGATCCTTCGCCGACGCCGTCCATGATGGTGCCCGCATAGCGCCGCGCGATCCGGTTGGAGCGGTCGACCATCTGCGCGCGCACCTCGCCCGACAGGCTGGACAGCGCGCTGGTGCGGAGCAGCGGTCCGCGCTCGGCGAACTGGATGTCGAGCAGGGTCGCGATCGCGCTCGACAGCCGGTGCCAGTGGCTGCCCCCGGCTGCGTCGGCCAGCTGCTGCGCGGCGGTGATCGTGTCGAAGCTGCGGCGATAACAGGCGGCGACCAGATCGTCCTTGGCATCGAGATGGTGGTAGAAACTGCCCTTGGTGACGTTCAGTTCGGAGGCGATGCGCTGCACGCTGGCGCCGCGATAGCCGAGCTGGTTGATGAGCCGCGTCGCCGCCAGCAGGAACGCCTCGCGCCCCGGCTCACCGTCCCGCGCACCTGGCGCATCCATGTCGAGCATGGTGGGGTTCCAGGTCGACCCCGGGGCGGCGATGCCATGGGACAGCACGTCGAGCAGCCGTTCCTCGACCCGGCCATATTGGTCGGGCTCGTAACGGTCGAGCCACATGGGCAACCAGAAGGTATTCTCCAGCAACACATGCGCACGCGCGCCGTAGAGGTCGGTATGCGCGCGGCTGGGGGCGGGACCCCACAGGCTGCGGGTGGCACGGAAGACCTTCTGCCATCCGGCCATCAACTGGCCGCGTAGCGGTTCCTCCATGGCGCGCAGGTCGGACAGCACGGCGAAGGGCGTTTCCTCACCGCGTTCGATCCGCGCCAGCCGCGCCATGTTGATCGACAGATAGCGCGCGACGCGGGTTTGCGGCGTCGGCTCCTCGGCGGCCTCGGCCAGCATCTCCAGCAGCCGATCCAGCGTATGCTCGAACGCGGCCGCCGCCAGGTCTTCCTTGCGACGGAAATAATAGGTGACGCTGGTGGTGTTCAGCCCGACCCGCCGTGCGACATCGGCAAAGGTCATGCCCTTGGCCGATTGTTCGTTGATCACCTGTGCCGCCGCCGCCAGGATGGCGTCCCGCTTTTGCAGATAGCGGTCGGTATTGCGCGCTTCACCGACGGACGTCGCCGCCATGCCTTCCATCCCCTCCGTGTATCTCGGTCGCAGTGCGAGCGATCACCGGTGTTTAGAAGCGAAAGTCTTAACCGTCACTGTCATTTCATCGCCTTCCCGGTGGAAGTCGGCGAAATTGGCGGAGGCTCTCCAAAAAGCGGTATGCCCGATCAGGTCTCTGGACGGGGGGCGCTGCGCAACCGGATCAGTCCCTCCTGTGCGACGCTGGCGACCAGACGCCCGTCGGCGGCGAAGATGCGGCCCCGATTGAAACCGCGGGCGTGGCCCGCCCAGGGGCTGTCGGTCGTGTAGAGCAGCCATTCGTCGGCCCGGAACGGCTCGTGCAGCCAGAGCGCATGGTCGAGGCTGGCGGTCTGCATGTCATGGATCAGCCAGTTGATCCCGTGCGGTAGCGTCGAGGTGCCGAGCAGCGCAAAGTCGCTGGCATAGGCCAGGATCGCCCGATGCAGCGCGGGATCGTCGCCGATGGGCGCGACCAGCCGGAACCAGATCGCCTGGGCGGGCTCGCGCGGTTCGGGGGCGAGCAACTGGCGGGGATCGACCGTGCGCAATTCGATGGGACGCGGCCGTTCCAGAAAGGCGCGGATGGGGGCGGGCACCTGTTCGCCCAGACTGTCCAGCAATTCGCGTTCGGAGGGCAGGGTATCGGGGGCGGGGACGTCGGGCATCGCATCCTGATGGTGCATCCCGTCCTCGGGCGTCTGGAACGAACAGGCGAGGTTCAGGATCGGCTTGCCCTTCTGCATCGCGATCACGCGGCGCGTCGCGAAGCTGCGCCCCTCGAAATCGCGCTCCACCCGATAGGTGATCGGGAAGCGCTCATCGCCCGGCCGCATGAAATAGGCGTGGAGCGAGTGCGCCACCTTGGGGGCCTCGGTCGATCGCTGCGCCGCCTGCAACGCCTGGGCGATCACCTGTCCGCCGAAGACGCGGCCCTCGCCACCGGGCCGTCGTGCGCCGCGATACAGGTCGGTGTCGATTTCCTCGACGTCCAGCAGCGCGACCAGGCCCTGGGCCAATTGTTCGGGAGAGAAACGGGGGCGGGGGTTGCGATCCATGCCGGGAGTGATGCTGTACGTTGACGTAAACGTCAACAATTGCCTGTCCTGTAGCCTTACCGGAAAAGGCTTTTATGCCGTAGGGGTGCTCGCTACACATAGCCTCGACGATCTGGCTGGGAGAAGGCGATGGACGGTTTGAACGAAGACGGCACGTCGGAGCGTGCCGAGCTGCACTTTCTGGCGGCGCTTACCGAGGAGCTGATGCGTCACCTGATGGAGGCCGGAGTGCTCAGCCGTACCCAGCTTCAGTCGATCGAAAATGCGGTGGCCGAGCGGACCGGCGGTATCCCCCGCGCCTGGTAAGGCGGCGTCTTTCCCGACATGACATAAACGTCATGCCAACGCGGCGTTAGCGGCTTTCCTGCATCCGGAAAGCCGCTAACGTGGCTGTCATGAGTGACGCGCAAGACCAGCTGGCCGACAAGGCCTTTCCTGCCGGTGATTCGATCCTGGGAACGCCATTGGGCATGGGCCCGCGCGATGCGGTGCGGATCGCGATGCGCCGCGACCGGCTGCTGGCCGGGCTTACCTTGACGGCGGGGGCGGGGTTCATCCTCGCTTTGCCCTTCGCGCTTCGCGAGGGGGCGGAATTCTTCCTGCCACTGACGACGGCGCTGGTCATCGCGATCGCGCTTGTCCCTATCCTGGAATGGCTGGAGCGGCGACGCGTGCCCTCGGCGCTGGCCGCGCTGATGTGCGTCCTCCTGTTCCTGATCGTCGCCAATATCGCCTTGGCGGCAATCATCGTGCCCGCGACCGACTTCTTCCGTCTGCTGCCCAGCCGGATCGGGCGCATCCAGGACAATCTGGCGCCGCTGCTCGATCTCTATTCCAGCCTCGAGCGCTATGTGAACAAGGCGCTGCGGCAGGTCGCCTCCACCCCGATCCGCCAGCCGCAGACCGCGGCCGTATCGCCCCCCAGCTCGATCCTGGAACTGGCGGCGACCTCGGCGCCGGGGCTGATCGTCCAGTTCCTGTTCGGCGTCCTCGTCGTCTTCTTCGTGCTGTCGGGCTGGACCCGGATGCGGCGTGAGACGATTCGCGGGCGGACCAGTTTCGACGGCGCGATGGCGACCGCACGGGTGATCCAGGAGGTCGTGGACGACGTCTCGGCCTATCTGGGCACCATCACGATCATCAACCTCGCGCTGGGCGGCGCGGTGGCGGGCGCGCTGTCGCTGTTCGGCATGCCCTATCCTCTGATGTGGGGCGGTATCGTCGCGCTGCTCAACTATATCCCCTATTTCGGGCCGGTGATCGGCGCGATGCTGCTGGCGGTCGGTGGCCTGATGACGTTCGGCGACATCTGGGTCGCGCTGGCCCCGCCCGCGATCATGTACGGAATGCACCTGATCGAGGCGAACTTGATCACCCCGCTGATCGTCGGGCATCGCCTGACCATCAGCCCAGTGCTGATCCTGGTCTCCCTGAGCTTCTGGGGATGGGTCTGGGGCACCACGGGTGCGCTGCTGGCCGTACCGCTGCTCATCATCCTGCAAACCGTCCTGAAGGCCGCCGGAAAGCCCGACATCGCAGGCTTCCTGTTCGAGCATGGAACCCTCACCCATCTCGACCGCGACACCGACCCCGAGGACGTTCCGCAAGAAAAATGAAATGATGCGTTGACAGGTCCGGAACGCTCGCCTAGTTGGCGCGCCTCGACGCTTTCAGCGGGTGTAGCTCAGTTGGTTAGAGCGCCGGCCTGTCACGCCGGAGGTCGCGGGTTCGAGCCCCGTCACTCGCGCCATCCTCTTCGGAGAATGGCTGGAAATATCGAAATCCCCACAGGGGGCCGATGCCGGTTTCGGTTGGCATCACATGGCTTTCAAGCGGGTGTAGCTCAGTTGGTTAGAGCGCCGGCCTGTCACGCCGGAGGTCGCGGGTTCGAGCCCCGTCACTCGCGCCATCCTTCGGGATGGCGCTTTTGTTTAGCACAGACATTGTCGGTTCGGGCGTGCCTTGGCTTTGATCCGGCTGCCGATCGCGTGCCGAAAATGCCCCGCTCCAAAAATCCCCGCATCCGTTCAGCCTGAGCGAAGTCGAAGGCCACGCTTCAACATGCGTGACCGGCTTCTGCGGGGCTGCCAGCCTTATTGGCGAGCATGGGGCGTGCACTTCGACTTCGCTCAGTGCGAACGGGGGGTGGGAGTGTGCGGAAGCCTGAACCGGGATATGGCTGAACCCCGTTCAGCCCGAGCACAGTCGAAGCCCAGGGGAAGTCCTATCGCCGTCCGCCCTCCATCCAGCGCAGCAGGGGCTTCATCGGCGTGATCCACACGATCCCCGCCACGACATAGAAAATCAGCTGCAGCACCCAATGCCATTGCCCGACCACGCCGGACAGGCTGGCGATCAGCATGGCCCAGACGATGATGATCGCGACGATCAGCAGCATACCGGCGGGTTTGCGCCAACTGGGGGTCATGGGATGATCCATTCCGATTCGGTGGCAATGGCGTGGAGCGGCACGTCCCAGCTGTCGGGAACCAGTTCCTCGACCTCCTGGACGCTCCAGGCGATGCCGACGCGCCAGGCATCAGGGTTGGCCGCAAAAGCGCGGTCATAATGCCCTGCGCCCTGTCCCAGCCGATTTCCGCGCCGGTCGAAGCCGACAAGGGGCGTCAGAATGATGTCCGGGCGGCATTCGGGGGCGTCGGGGGCAGGCTGATGCAGTCCGAAGGCGCCGACATTCAGATCCTCGCCGTCCGCCCATGTCAGGAAGCGGATCGGGCTGGCGCGGTCGGTGACATGGGGCAGGGCGATCGCCGCTCCGGCATGCAGCGCCGCCTCGACCCACAGCGCCGGGTCCGCTTCCGCCCCCAGGGGGTGATAGGCTGCGATAATTTGATGGGGGAGCAGGCGGTCCAGAAAGGGCCGCGCCACCGGCAGAAGGCCGGGGCCGTGCGCGTCGCGCACCGCCCGCATCCGGGCGCGTAGGGCGCGCTTGTCCATCATGATGCGCGACGATGATCGGGGGAAGGGCGGGTGGCGGGACCGCCATGGCCGTTTGCCGTAATATCCACTGACGCCCAATACGTCAGGTGGGGACCATGTACGTCGGACCAGGGTCCGGGCAGGGACAGCCCCCTTGGATGAAGAATAGCCTCAGGGATTATCGTGGCTCGTACCGGGCAGAGCCCGCCGCCGACCCATGTAGGCGAGGGCTCTGCTTTACTCAAGGGCGGCTTTCCTCATCAAGTGCATCGGCCAGTCCTTCCAACCGTTCGGCGATGCGGGCGAGCGCGGCCTCGCTGACCGCCGCACCGGCGGGCGGACGCCGTTCGGCCTCTTCCAGCGCGTCGGCCAGCATCAGCGAGACGAACAGCAGCGCCCGTTCGCCATTATGGCCGCCCGAGGCCCGCAGCGCCGCCGACCAGCGCTGGTCGAGCATCTGGCCCAGCATGCGGACCCGCGCTTCGCCGCCGTCCTGGCAATAGACGGTGTGGGGGCGGTCGCCGACCTGGATCGTCACTTCGGCCATCAGGCGACGCTCCCCCGGGTGATGACATCGTCGAGCGCGGTCACCGCCTCGGCCATGCGCGCCTTCAGCGCGGCGTGACGGCGGGCAAGCGCGTCTTCCTTGGCGGCGCGGTTTCGGATCGCCCCTTCGATGCGGGCGATGGCGCGGTCGATCCGCTCGACGGAGGAAAGGACGTCGTCGGCAATAGGTTCGGGCATGAAAGCGGCTTAGCAGGCTGGTTTCATGCGGCAACCCGGAATTGGACGATAGGGGGCGCTCCGGCGGTTGACAGACACTCGCGCGGCTCCGAAAGGCGTGGCGCGAACGGTGGAATCGTCGAAACGATCTCCATCCAACCGGGGGCGGTGCCGTCCATGGCACGGCCCGTAAAAGACAGGAGCTTGCTGGCATGACGGTCAAGGTTGCAATCAACGGTTTCGGCCGCATCGGTCGCCTGGTGGCGCGCGCGATCCTCGAGCGTGGCGGCGACGCGCTGGAACTCGTCGCGATCAACGATCTCGCCGACGCCAAGTCCAACGCCTGGCTGTTCAGCCGCGACAGCATCCATGGCCGCTATCCGGGCGAAGTGTCGGCCGAGGGCAACGACATCGTGATCGACGGCAAGCGCATCCGCGTCACCGCCGAGCGCGATCCGGCGAACCTGCCGCACAAGGAACTGGGCGTCGACCTGGTTCTGGAGTGCACCGGCTTCTTCACCGACAAGGCGTCGTGCGAAAAGCATATCGCGGCGGGCGCCAAGAAGGTGCTGATCTCGGCACCGGGCAAGAATGTCGACCTGACCGTCGTCTACGGCGTCAACCATGACAAGCTGACCGCCGACCACACTATCGTGTCGAACGCCTCGTGCACCACCAACTGCCTGGCGCCGGTCGCCAAGGTGCTGAACGACGCGATCGGCATCGAGCGCGGCCTGATGACCACGGTCCACGCCTATACCAACGACCAGAAGATCCTCGACCAGATCCACCCCGACCTGCGCCGCGCCCGCGCCGCCGCCATGTCGATGATCCCGACCACCACCGGCGCTGCCCGCGCGGTGGGCGAGGTTCTGCCCGAGCTGAAGGGCAAGCTGGACGGCTCGGCCATCCGTGTGCCGACGCCGGACGTCAGCCTGGTCGACCTGACCTTCACGCCCGCGCGCGACACGACCAAGGAAGAGGTCAACGCGATCCTGAAGGCCGCGTCGGAGAGCGAGGCGCTGAAGGGCGTGCTGGTGTACACCGACGAGCCGCTCGTCTCGATCGACCTGATGCACTCGCCGCAGTCCTCGACCGTCGACAGCCTGGAGACGGCGGTGATCGACGGCAAGCTGGTGCGCGTCGTGTCCTGGTACGACAATGAATGGGGCTTCTCGAACCGCATGGTTGACACCGCGACCGCGATGGCGAAGTTCCTCTGATGAGCGACGGGCGGGCGATGACCGGGCGTCTGGCCGGCATCGCCCGCCATGCCCTGCCGAAGGGGCCGATGGAGGTGATCGACACCGCCACCGTGACCCTGGAAGGCGGCGTGGAAGGCGATGTGCGCGGGCGGGTGAAGCCCGGCGGTCGCGGGCGTCGACAGGTCACGCTGATCGAGCGGGCCGACTGGGACGCGGCGCTGGCCGAGATCGACCGTGACATCCCCTGGCAGGAGCGCCGTGCGAACCTGCTGGTCGAGGATTTCGACCTTCCCCAAATTCCGGGCACCCGGCTGCGTATCGGGACTGTCCTTCTCCAAATCACCATGGAATGCGATCCATGCCACCGCATGGACGCGATCGCCGACGGATTGCAGGCGGCCCTGACCCCCGACTGGCGCGGCGGCGTATGCACGCGCGTGATCGAGGGCGGCACGATCCGTATCGGCGATAACATCAGGATCGAGGAATCATGACCAAGGCCTTCAAGACGCTCGACGATATGGGCGATGTCCAGGGCAAGCGCGTGCTGGTCCGCGAGGATTTGAACGTGCCGATGGCCGATGGCCGCGTCACCGACGACACCCGCCTGCGCGCCACGATCGCGACCGTGACCGAACTGGCCGACAAGGGCGCGATCGTCCTGATCCTTGCCCATTTCGGCCGCCCCAAGGGGCAGCGTAACCCCGAATTCTCGCTGGCGATGCTGACCCAGCCGTATAGCGATGTGCTGGGCCGTCCGGTGCGTTTCATCGACGACGTGGCAGGCGAGGCGGCGGAGGCCGCCGTTGCGACGCTGAACCCCGGCGATATCGCGATCCTGGAAAACACCCGCTTCCATGCGGGAGAGGAAAAGAACGATCCGGAACTGGCGGCGCAGATCGCCAAGCTGGGCGACCTGTACGTCAACGACGCCTTCTCGGCCGCGCACCGCGCGCACGTTTCGACCGAGGGGCTGGCGCGCCAGCTTCCGGCCTTTGCGGGTCGCGCGATGGAGGCCGAACTCGACGCGCTGGAAAAGGCGCTCGGCAATCCCGAGCATCCGGTCGCGGCCGTGGTCGGCGGCGCCAAGGTCTCGACCAAGCTCGCCGTGCTCAAGCATCTGGTCGGCAAGGTCGATCACCTCATCATCGGCGGCGGCATGGCCAACACCTTCCTCGCCGCGCGTGGGGTCGATGTGGGCAAGTCGCTGTGCGAGCATGACCTGACCGGCACCGCCGAGGAAATCCTCGACGCCGCCGACAAGGCGGGCTGCACGGTCCACCTGCCGTACGACGTCGTGGTCGCCAAGGAATTCAAGCCGAACCCCGAGACGCGCACCGTCAACGTCCACGAAGTCGCCGGTGACGAGATGATCCTCGACCTCGGCCCCAATGCCGTCGAGGCGCTGGGCGATGTGCTGAAGAACTGCCGCACTTTGGTTTGGAACGGTCCGCTCGGCGCGTTCGAGACGCCGCCCTTCGACATGGCGACCGTCGCGCTCGCCAAGACGGCGGCGGCGCTGACCCAGGACGGCAGCCTCGTCTCCGTCGCGGGCGGCGGCGATACCGTCGCTGCGCTTAACCAGGCGGGCGTGGGCACGCAGTTCACCTTCGTCTCGACGGCGGGCGGCGCGTTCCTGGAATGGATGGAAGGGCAGGACCTGCCCGGCGTCGCCGCGCTGACCGCCTGACGGCCGATCCATTCGGCGTGACAATCACCCCGTCGCCTTCCAGGCGGCGGGGTTTTTTCATGGGCGTCAAAATTGGTCAGACAGCCGCTTGATCCGCCGCGCCGGACTTGCTAGGTTAAACGCGTTAAACGAAGGAAGTGGCAATGCTCGGCGTCCGCCTCGATACCGAATTGGAAGAGCGGCTGGCGGCTGTCGCGCGCACCCAGGGGCGCAGCAAGAGCGACATCGCCCGCGAGGCCGTACGCCGCTATGTCGACCTGCATGACGAGGCCTATCGCCGCGAGGCGCGCCGTCAGTCGACCCGCGCGTCGAAGCGCGACACGCCCGAGGATTTCGCCTTCTGGAACAGGCTGGCCAAGGAGGATGCGGCGTGACGATTTCGCACGCCGCCATCGTGCTCGCGACGACGGGCGAGGGTGAAGACCACCGCCCGTTCCTGGTCGTCCAGTCGGATTTGTATAACGAGACGCACAACACCATCACCGTCTGCCCGATGACCTCGGTCGTCGGTGGCGAGGCGCTGTTCCGTGTCGCCTTTTCCCCGCGCGAGCATACCGGCCTGACCGTCGAGTGCGAAGTGCAGGTGGACAAGATCCTGTCCATCCCCCGCAACCATATCGTCAAAGTCATCGGCCATGCTTCCCCCACCCGGATGGAGCAGGTCGATCAGGCGCTGCGCCGCTGGCTGATGCTCTGATTCCTTTATAGCCCGACACCAATCTGGAGAGACATGATGACCCCGACCGTGAAGGCCATTCTCGACAAATATGAAGGCACGCCCGCTGCGGTAAAGGCGAACCTGGCCCGCATCCTGATGCAGGGCAAGCTGGGCGGCACCGGCAAGCTCATCATCCTGCCCGTCGACCAGGGGTTCGAGCACGGCCCGGCGCGCAGCTTCGCGGTCAACCCGCCCGCCTATGACCCGCATTACCATTTCCAGCTGGCGATCGACGCCGGGCTGTCGGCCTATGCCGCGCCGCTGGGTATGCTGGAGGCCGGGGCCGACACCTTTGCGGGCCAGATCCCGACCATCCTGAAGATCAACAGCTCGAACAGCTGGGGCACCTCGATCACCCAGGCCGTGACGGGCAGCGTGCAGGACGCGGTGCGGCTGGGCTGTGCGGCGATCGGCTTTACCATCTATCCGGGCTCGGACGGCATTTTCGACGCGATGGACCAGATCGCGATCCTGTCGGCCGAAGCGCGCGAGGCGGGTCTCGCCACCGTCATCTGGAGCTATCCGCGCGGCGGCAAGCTGACCAAGGACGGTGAGCTGGCGCTCGACGTCGGCGCCTATGCCGCGCACATGGCCGCGCTGCTCGGTGCCCACATCATCAAGGTGAAGCTGCCCAGCGACCATATCGAACAGGCCGAGGCCAAGAAGGTCTATGAGGGCACCGATTGGTCGAACCAGGCCGACCGGGTGCGCCATGTGGTGCAGTCCAGCTTCGCGGGCCGCCGTATCGTCGTCTTCTCGGGTGGTGCGGCCAAGGGGGCCGATGCCGTCTATCAGGACGCACGCGACATTCGTGACGGTGGCGGCAACGGCTCGATCATCGGCCGGAACACCTTCCAGCGTCCGCGCGACGAGGCGCTGGCGATGCTCGACAAGCTGATCGCGATCTACAAGAACGAAGAATAAGTTCTTGCTAGGGTTGGGCGTTCCGGTTGGGGAACCGGGACGCCCATTCCTTATCTGCTTGCCATAGGTGACGGAGGCCGCGTCAGGCGCTAGGGGAGGGGCCATGACGCTTGATGACGATCCCCTCGGCCCGCTCGATCCCAATTTCGCGGCAGCCTTTACCCGCGACGTGCGGCGCCCGCCCTGCCAGCTTTACCTGATCTCGCCGCTCGACGTGACCGGCGGTTTCGCCGACCGTCTCGCGCGTGCGCTCGATGCCGGGCCGGTCGCGGCCTTCCAGTTCCGCGTCAAGGACATGGATCAGCACACCGCCGCCAAACTGGCCGAGCCGCTTCAGCGTATCTGCGCCGACCGCGAGGTCGCCTTCATCGTCAATGACAGCATCAGCCTGGCCAAGCGGCTGGGTGCGGACGGTGTGCATCTAGGGCAGGAAGACGGCGACGCCCGCGAGGCGCGCGATGTGCTCGGCCCGACGGTGCAGATCGGCGTGACCTGCCACGACAGCCGCCATCTGGCGATGGAAGCGGGCGAGGCGGGCGCGGACTATGTCGCGTTCGGCGCCTTCTACCCGACCACCACCAAGGAAACCAAGCATCGGCCCGAGCCGGTCGTCCTGTCCTGGTGGTCGGCCCTGTTCGAGCTGCCCTGCGTCGCGATCGGTGGGATCACGCCGGCCAACGCCGCGCCGCTGGTCAAGGCGGGGGCGGACTTCCTGGCGGTGTCGGGCGCGGTGTGGAACGGCGACGAGACGGCAGCGATCAAGGCCTTTGCCGAGCTGCTGGGCTGACCCTTTCCCCGGCCTGTCCGTTCCGCTTAGGAAACAAGCGCGGGGCGCCGCGTTTAACCTGTGATCGATCCACGGGTTAAGGAGCGAGCGTGAAGAGACTGGCAATCGCCCTTATCGGCGGCGTGGCCATGGCGCTGGTGGCGGTCGGCACCCATCCGGCATCGGACGGACTGCATGGCAATCTGTCACGACAGGCCGCCGTCGGCGCGCCATCGGTGCCGACGCGATGAGGCGTGGCGGGGGCAGGGGGCCGCTGTCGCGTTTCGGTTGGGTGATGCTGGGCCTGATCGTGGTTGCGGTCGGCGGTTTCCTGTCGATGCTGTCCTTCGGGCCCGGCGAAGTCGTCGTGCCCGATGTCGCGGCACCGGCCAGACAGGCGGCGGCGGGCAGCTCGGCATCGCTGGCCATGCCGATCGCCGAATATCCGGTCTCCTCGCTGCGTCACGACTGGGGCGATCCGCGCGAGGGTGGCCAGCGCAAGCATCAGGGACTCGACCTGATGGCGCCGGGCGGAACGCCGGTCGTCGCCGCCCTGTCCGGCACGGTCGAAAAGCTCTTCGACAGCGATCGCGGCGGCCATACCGTTTATATCCGCTCGCCCGATCGCCGCTGGATGCTCTATTACGCGCATCTGAAGGGTTATGCGCCGGGACTGGCCGAAGGGCAGCAGGTCCGTCAGGGCCAGCTCGTCGGTTATGTCGGCGACAGCGGCAATGCGGGAGCGGGCAATACCCATCTGCATTTCGCGGTCAGCTGGATGCGCGCCGGGGATCGCTGGTATCAGGGCGAGCCGGTCGACCCCTATCCGCTGCTTGCCGGAAAGACCGCTTCGCGTTAAAGCGGCCGACACAGGATGCCGGGTCGCGTTTGTCGCACCGGTATCCTTCGCTCTTTCCAGCAGGTTGAAGACCCATGAAGATCAGCGGCGTGGACATTCGTCCCGGCAACATCATCGAGTATGAAGGCGGCATCTGGCGCGCCGCGAAGATTCAGCACACCCAGCCCGGCAAGGGCGGTGCGTATATGCAGGTCGAGATGAAGAACCTCATCGACGGCCGCAAGACGAACGTCCGTTTCCGCTCCGCCGAGACGGTCGAGCGCGTCCGCCTGGATACCAAGGACTTCCAGTTCCTGTTCGCCGAGGGTGACGACCTGACCTTCATGGACAAGGAAAGCTATGAGCAGATCACGCTGCCGCGCGACCTGCTGGGCGATGCCGCGGCGTTCCTGCAGGACGGCATGGACGTCGTGATGGAACTGCACGAGGAAAAGCCGATCTCGGTTCAGCTTCCCGACCAGATCGAAGCCACCATCGTCGAGGCCGACGCCGTGGTGAAGGGGCAGACCGCCTCGTCCTCGTACAAGCCCGCCATCCTCGACAATGGCGTCCGCGTGATGGTGCCGCCGCACATCGCGTCGGGCACGCGCATCGTCGTCGACGTGTACGAACAGACCTACGTCCGCCGCGCGGACTAATCACGATCGGCGGATGACCGGCGCGACCTGAGCGCGACCCCGTCATCCGCCGTCCCGGCCCGTCGTTCGCGGCGGGCCTTTTCAATTGGAGCGCCCTGGGCAAGCAGCGGCGCGATCGAAAGGACGATCATGGCCTCGCACTCCGGGCTTCTCACCATCATGGAACGCGCCGCGCGCAAGGCCGCCCCGCGTCTCCGCCGCGACTTCAACGAGGTCCAGCACCTCCAGGTCAGCCGCAAGGGGCCCGCCGACTTTGTGTCGATGGCCGACAAGCGCGCCGAGGAAACTGTCTTCGAGGAACTGAAGAAGGCACGTCCCGACTGGAACTTCCTCATGGAGGAGGGCGGCGAGATCAAGGGCGATCCGTCCAAGCCGCGCTTCATCATCGATCCGCTCGACGGCACCTCGAACTTCCTGCACGGCATCCCGCACTTCGCCATCTCGATCGCGGTCGAGGAGCCGCTGGCGAACGGCAAGCGCGAGGTCACGACCGGCCTGATCTATCAGCCGCTGACCGATGAGAGCTTCTGGGCCGAAAAGGGTCGGGGCGCGTGGTTGCAGGACGGCCGCCTGCGCGTCTCTTCGCGTCGCGATCTGTCGGAGGCGCTGATCGCCACCGGCATCCCGTTCCTGGGTCATGGCGATTTTGTCCAGTGGAGCCGCATTTTCGGTGCGATCGCCCCGCAGGTCGCCGGCATCCGCCGCTTCGGCTCGGCCGCGCTCGACCTCGCCTGGGTCGCGGCGGGCCGTTACGACGGTTTCTGGGAGTCGGGCCTGAAGCCCTGGGACGCGGCGGCGGGTATGCTGCTGGTGCGAGAAGCGGGCGGTTTCGTCAGCGACTTCCGTGGCAGCGACAAGTCGCTCGAGCGCGGCGAGTATCTGGCGGCCAATGAGGGGCTGCATTCCAAGCTGCACAAGCTGCTGGCCAACGCGCTGCGTTAAGAATTTGGTGGGATTTGAGCACAATGGGGCCTGCCCCTTGTGCTCAAGTCACTGAATTACCATGTAAAAATCCGAGGATGGCAGCGGGTGACGGCGTTCACTTGCGATTCATTCTCATGCCTTCGCTGGCTTGCTCCGGCCGACCCATCGGCCTAAAGCCATCGCATCCAGTTCCGCATCTGCGAGAGAAAAACTTGGTCGATCTGTCGCAATATCTGCCGATCCTCCTGTTCCTGGGCGTTGCCCTGGTTCTGTCGACGGCTTTCGTGTTTCTGCCGATGCTCGTGGCGCGCCTGACCGGTGCCCATAAGCCCAACGAGCAGAAGCTGTCTGAATATGAGTGCGGCTTCCCCGCGTTCGAAGACCCGCGCAGCCAGTTCGACGTGCGTTTCTACCTCGTCGCCATCCTGTTCATCATCTTCGATCTGGAAGCGGCGTTTCTGTATCCCTGGGCGGTCAGCGTCTTCAGCCTCGGCTGGACTGCCTGGTTTTCGATGATGATCTTCATCGGCGAGCTCGCGCTGGGTCTCGTCTATGCGTGGAAGAAGGGAGCGTTGGATTGGGAGTAAATCTTCACTCCGGTCCGGTTGAGTTCAAGCCGCAGGCCCATGGCGGACTCGCCCATGATGGCCAGGCCGTCATTCAGCCCGATCAGGGCTTTTTCGACGGGCTCAACGGCGAACTGACCGACAAGGGCTTCCTCGTCACCTCGACCAAGGAGCTGTTCCAATGGGCGCGCACCGGCTCGCTCTGGTGGATGACCTTCGGTCTGGCATGCTGCGCGGTGGAGATGATCCACGTCAACATGCCGCGTTACGATCTGGAGCGCTTCGGTGCGGCGCCGCGCGCGTCGCCGCGCCAGTCGGACGTGATGATCGTTGCGGGCACGCTGTGCAACAAGATGGCTCCGGCGCTGCGTCGTGTGTACGACCAGATGTCGAACCCGAAATACGTCATCTCGATGGGCAGCTGCGCCAATGGCGGCGGCTACTATCACTACAGCTATTCGGTGGTGCGCGGCTGTGACCGGATCGTGCCCGTGGACATCTATGTCCCCGGTTGCCCGCCGACTGCCGAAGCGCTGCTGTACGGCGTGATGCAGCTGCAGCGGAAGATCCGCCGTGCCGGGAGCATCGAACGGTGAGGGCGCCTGCTCCCCGTTTTGCCGCCAATGACGGCGTGATCGATGCGGCCCGCGCCGCGCTCGGCCCCTGGCTGCTCGACGCGCGCGAGCATGTCGGCGAGGTCGCTCTGGTTGTCGACCGTGCGAACCTGGTCCCCGCGATGATCGCGCTGCGCGACACCAAGGGGCTGGAATATCAGCAGCTGATGGAGATTGCGGGCGTCGACTATCCCGAGCGCGACGAGCGTTTCGAGGTGGTGTATTGCCTGCTCTCGCTGACCCGCAACCACCGCCTGCACGTCCATGTCTCGACCGACGAGGACAAGCCGGTTCCGTCGGTGACGGGGCTGTGGCCGGTCGCGGGCTGGCTGGAGCGCGAGGTCTATGACCTGTACGGCGTGCTGTTCTCGGGCAATAGCGACCTGCGTCGCATCCTGACGGACTATGGCTTCCGCGGCCACCCGCTGCGCAAGGACTTCCCGCTGACCGGCTATACCGAGCTGCGCTATTCGGAAGAAGAAAAGCGCGTCGTCTATGAGCCGGTGAAGCTGGCGCAGGACTTCCGCAACTTCGACTTCCAGAGCCCGTGGGAAGGTGCCGAATACGTCCTTCCGGGCGACGAAAAGGGCTCGCAGCCGCAGGGCAAGGGCGCGCAGACCCCGGCCAGTGCGGACGCGGTGAAGAAGGCCGATGCCGCGCCGGACAAGACCGTCGCCGCCAACGCGCCCGAGACCAAGACCACCGAAAGCCCCAAGCAGACGGGCGCGGGCGAACCGCATCCGGGCAACAAGGCCGAAGGTAAGCCCCAGGACCCGGATGTCGTGCCGGGCAAGGGCGGAGGACAGAATCAGTGAGCGACTACGTCGACGAACTGCTCCACAAGACGGACGCCGTTGACCCGACCACGGGCGACGTGTCGATCCAGAACTATACGATCAACTTCGGCCCGCAGCATCCGGCGGCGCACGGGGTGCTTCGCCTCGTCATGGAGCTGGACGGCGAGATCGTCGAGCGGGTCGATCCGCATGTCGGCCTGCTGCATCGCGGCACCGAGAAGCTGATCGAATACAAGACCTATTCGCAGGCGCTGCCCTATTTCGACCGGCTCGACTATTGCTCGCCGATGTGCATGGAGCATAGCTTCGTGCTGGCGGTCGAGAAGCTGCTCGACCTGGAAGTGCCGCTGCGCGCCCAGTATCTGCGGGCCTTCTTCGCCGAGCTGACGCGTATCTCGAACCACATGCTCAACATCGGCAGCCACGTCATGGACGTCGGCGCGATGACGCCGAACCTGTGGCTGTTCGAAATTCGCGAAGACTGCATGAACTTCTATGAGCGGGCCTCGGGCGCGCGCATGCACGCGAATTATTTCCGCGTCGGCGGCGTCCATCAGGACGTCCCGCTCAAGCTGCTGACCGATATCGCCGACTGGCTCGACACTCGTCTGCCGCGCCTGTTCGAGGACGCGATCAGCCTGGTGGCGAACAACCGCATCTTCAAGCAGCGCAATGTCGACATCGCGGTGGTGAACCGCGAGGACGCGATCAAATGGGGCTTCTCCGGCCCGATGATCCGTGGCTCGGGCATTCCGTGGGACCTGCGCAAGTCGCAGCCCTATGATGCCTATGACAAGGTGGACTTCGACGTGCCGGTGGGCACGAGCGGCGATTGCTATGACCGGTTCATGGTGCGCGTCGAGGAAGTGCGCCAGTCGGCTCGCATCATGAAGCAGTGCCTGGCGCAGATGCCTGAAGGTCCGGTGATGGCGACCGACCGCAAGGTCACGCCGCCCAAGCGCGGTGAGATGAAGCGCTCGATGGAAGCGCTGATCCACCACTTCAAGCTCTATACCGAAGGGTATCACGTCCCCGCCGGTGAGGTGTATGTCGCGACCGAAAGCCCCAAGGGCGAATTCGGCGTGTATCTCGTCTCCGACGGATCGAACAAACCCTATCGCTGCAAGATCCGCCCGACCGCGTTCAGCCATCTCCAGGCCATGGAATTCATGTCCAAGGGGCACATGCTGGCGGATACGACCGCGATCCTGGGCGCGATGGACATCGTTTTTGGTGAATGTGACCGCTAATGGCTGACGCTCCCAACATCCCCGACGAGGCCGAAGTCCGCGCCCGCTGGGGCAATTTTGCCTGGACCGACGAGAACCAGAAGAAGGCGAACGAGATCCTCGCGCGCTATCCCAAGGGCCGCGAACAGTCCTGCTCGATCCCGTTCCTCGATCTGGCCCAGCGCCAGGTCGGTGCGGAGACTCAGACGCAAGGCTGGCTGCCCGTGCCGGTGATCGAGTTCGTCGCGCGCCAGCTGGGTGTCGCATACATGCGCATCTATGAGGTCGCGACCTTCTACACGATGTTCAACCTAGCGCCGGTCGGCCGCTATCACGTCCAGGTGTGCGGCACGACGCCGTGCATGCTGCGCGGGTCGGACGACGTGCTGGCGGCGTGCAAGAACAAGGGCCTGATCAAGGGCAAGACCACGCCCGACGGCATGTTCACGCTGACCGAGGTCGAGTGCATGGGCAATTGCGCCTCGGCTCCGATGGTCCAGATCAACGACGACAATTACGAAGATCTGGATTACGATCGTACGGTCACGATCCTGGAAGCGCTGGCGCGGGGCGAGAGCCCCAAGACCGGCACGCAGGAGCCGGGTCGCCACACGGTCGAGCCGATCGGCGGTCCGACCACGCTGACCGCCATGGTCGGCGACAATCACGACTATCGCGGGGAGTGGGGCGCATAATGCTCGCTGACAAGGACCGCATTTTCACCAATCTCTACGGCTATCAGCCGTGGAACGTCGACGCGGCGATGAAGCGCGGCGATTGGGACAATACCAAGGCGCTGCTCGAGCTGGGCCAGGACAAGATCATCGACGTCATCAAGGCGTCGGGTCTGCGCGGGCGCGGCGGTGCGGGCTTCCCGACCGGCATGAAGTGGAGCTTCATGCCCAAGGAACCGCGTCCCGACCGGCCGAGCTTCCTGGTGATCAACGCCGACGAGTCCGAGCCGGGTTCGTGCAAGGACCGCGAGATCATCCGCCACGATCCGCACAAGCTGATCGAGGGCGCGCTGGTCGCGGGCTTCGCGATGCGCGCGCGGGCGGCCTATATCTATATTCGCGGCGAATATATCCGTGAGGCGGAGACGCTGTTCGCGGCGGTCGCCGAGGCGTATAACCGGGGCTTCCTGGGCAAGAATGCCTGTGGCTCGGGCTACGACTTCGACGTGTTCGTGCATCGCGGCGCCGGCGCGTACATTTGCGGCGAAGAAACCGCGATGATCGAGAGCCTGGAGGGCAAGAAGGGGCAGCCGCGTCTGAAGCCGCCTTTCCCGGCGGGTGCGGGCCTCTATGGCTGCCCGACGACGGTCAACAACGTGGAATCGATCGCGGTCGCACCGACGATCCTGCGTCGCGGGGCCGAGTGGTTCTCCTCCTTCGGGCGCGAGAACAACAAGGGCACCAAGCTCTTCCAGATTTCCGGCCATGTCGATCGCCCCTGCGTGGTCGAGGAAAGCATGTCGATCAGCTTCCGCGAGCTGATCGAGAAGCATTGCGGTGGCATCCGTGGCGGCTGGGACAATCTGCTCGCGGTGATCCCGGGCGGTTCGTCGGTGCCATTGGTGCCTGCCGCCGAGATCATGGACGCGCCGATGGATTTCGACGGCCTGAAGGCGGTCGGGTCGGGTCTCGGCACGGCGGCCGTCATCGTCATGGACAAGTCGACCGACATCGTCCGCGCGATCAGCCGTCTGTCCTATTTCTACAAGCATGAGAGCTGCGGTCAGTGCACGCCGTGCCGTGAAGGTACCGGCTGGATGTGGCGCGTGATGGAGCGGATGCGCACGGGCGATGCCGATGTGGCCGAGATCGACACGCTGTTCCAGGTGACGAAACAGGTCGAAGGCCACACCATCTGCGCGCTCGGCGACGCGGCGGCCTGGCCGATCCAGGGCCTGATCCGCCACTTCCGCCCGGAGATGGAACGCCGCATTCGCGAACGCAAAGGCGAGACGGGCGGCAACGCCCCGATGATGGAAGCTGCCGAATAATGCCTAAGGTCAAAGTCGACGGCGTCGAGATCGAGGTGCCGCAGGGCGCCACCGTGCTGCAGGCCTGCGAGCTTGCGGGCAAGGAAATCCCGCGCTTCTGCTATCATGAGCGGCTGTCCATCGCGGGCAATTGCCGCATGTGCCTGGTCGAGGTGAAGCCTGGGCCCCCCAAGCCGCAGGCGAGCTGCGCGCTTCCGGCGGCGGACAATCAGGAGATCTTCACCACCACCCCGATGGTGAAGGCCGCGCGCGAAGGCGTGATGGAATTCCTGCTGATCAACCACCCGCTGGACTGCCCGATCTGCGATCAGGGCGGCGAGTGCGACCTGCAGGACCAGTCCATGGCCTATGGCAAAGGCCATAGCCGCTATGACGAAAACAAGCGGGCCGTCACCGAGAAGTACATGGGTCCGATCGTCAAGACGGTCATGACCCGCTGCATCCAGTGCACCCGCTGCGTCCGCTTCGCCGAAGAGGTCGCGGGCGTAGAAGAAATCGGCGCGATCTATCGCGGCGAGAACATGCAGATCACCTCGTACCTCGAACAGGCCGTGTCGAGCGAGCTGTCGGGCAATGTCGTCGACCTGTGCCCGGTAGGCGCGCTGACGTCCAAGCCCTATGCGTTCGAGGCGCGTCCTTGGGAGCTGAAGAAGACGCTCGCCATCGACGTGATGGACGCGGTCGGTACCAATATCCGCCTCGACAGCCGTGGTCGTCAGGTGCTGCGCTGCGTGCCGCGCATCAACGACGAGGTGAACGAGGAGTGGGCGAGCGACAAGACGCGTCACGCGATCGACGGCCTAGTCCGTCGTCGTCTCGACCGTCCGTTCATCCGCCGCGACGGCAAGCTGGTGCCCGCCACTTGGGACGAAGCCTTCGCCGCGATCCGTGACGTGAACGCCGGTTCGAGCGTGGCGGCCATCGCCGGCGATCTGGTCGATTGCGAGACGATGTTCGCCGCCAAGGCGCTGTTGGCCAAGATGGGTTCGAGCCTGCTCGAAGGCCGTCAGACCGGCATGGATTACGACACGTCCAGCCTGGCCGCGGTCAACTTCAACACGACCATCGCGGGCGTGGAGAAGGCCGATGCGATCCTGCTGATCGGCACCAACCTGCGCTGGGAAGCGCCGCTGGTGAACACCCGTATCCGTAAGGCGATCAAGAAGGGTGCCAAGGTCTTCGCAATCGGCCCCGAAACCGATCTGACCTACAAGGTCGAGTGGCTGGGTGCCGATCTGTCGGCGCTGGGCAACCTGCCCGAGGCCGTCACCGACCTGTTCGGCAAGGCCGCGCGTCCGATGGTCATCGTCGGTGGCGCGGCGCTGAAGGGCGCGCATGGCGCGAGCCTGAAGCTGGTCGACCAGTTCAATCTGGTGCGGACGCTGGAGGACGGTTCGGCGTGGAACGGCTATAATGTCGTTCACATGGCAGCCGCGCGCATGGGCGGCCTGATGCTCGGTTATGCGCAGAAGGGCGGCATCGCGGATGTGGTTTCGGCCGCGCCGAAGCTGGCCTTCTTCCTGGGCGCCGACGAGGTGGACTTCGCCAAGTTCGGCAGCAGCTTCAAGGTGTTCGTCGGCCATCATGGCGACAAGGGTGCGCATCACGCCGATGTCATCCTGCCGGGCGCGACCTTTGCTGAAAAGTCGGGCACCTGGGTCAATCTGGAAGGCCGGGTGCAGCGCGGCGACCGTGCGGTGTTCGCACCGGGCGACGCGCGGGACGACTGGACGATCTTCCGTGCGCTGTCCGAAGTGCTGGGCCAGACCCTGCCGTTCGACACGCTGGAAGAGCTGCGCGCCGCCATGGCCGCAGAGGTTCCGGCGCTGGGCCAGGTCGGCCTCGTCACCTTCGACTGGGCCGCGCCGTCGCTGAACGCGACCGCGTCCGGCACGCTGGAGGGTTACCCGATCAAGGACTTCTACCTCACCAACGCGATCTGCCGCGCCAGCCCGACGATGCAGCGCTGCTCGGCCGAACTGGTCCATGGTGAGACCTATGCGGAGGCAGCGGAGTGACCGCGTTTTTCAACACGACGCTCGGCCTTCCTTATGGCTGGGCCTGGACGATCGCGACGCTGGTCGGGATTCTGGCGATCGCGCTACCGCTGATGCTGGCCGTGGCGATGGTCATCTATGTCGACCGCAAGATCTGGGCGGCGATGGCGCTGCGCCGGGGTCCGAACGTGGTCGGCCCCTTCGGTCTGCTCCAGTCCTTCGCCGACGGTCTGAAGGTCTTCCTTCAGGAAACCATCGTTCCCTCGGCCGCCAATCGCGGGCTGTTCCTGCTGGCGCCCATCATCACCTTTACGGTCGCACTGATCGTCTGGGCGGTGGTGCCGTTCCAGCCGGGCGTGGTCGTCGCCAACATCAATGTCGGCCTGCTGTACGTTCTCGCGGCCTCGTCGCTGGGTGTGTACGGCGTGATCCTGTCGGGCTGGGCGTCGAACTCGAAATATCCCTTCTACTCGGCGCTTCGTGCGGCCGCGCAGATGGTGTCTTATGAAGTCGCGATCGGCTTCATCCTGATTTCGGTCGTGATGTGGTCGGGCAGCTTCAACCTGACCGACATCGTCGAGGCGCAGAAAAGCGTGCTGGGGATTCCGGTCAACGGCTTCTTCCTCAATCCGCTGCTCTTCCCGATGGCGGTGATGTTCTTCATCTCGGCACTGGCGGAGACGCAGCGCGCGCCGTTCGATCTGACCGAAGCGGAGTCGGAGCTCGTCGCGGGTTACCAGACCGAATACAGCTCGATGTCGTTCGCGCTGTTCTGGCTGGGTGAGTACGCCAACGTCATCCTGATGTGCGCGCTGAACGCGATCCTGTTCTGGGGTGGCTATCTGCCCCCGTTCGACTGGGCGCCGCTCTATGTCGTGCCGGGTATCGTCTGGCTGCTGCTGAAGATGTGCTTCTTCTTCTTCGTGTTTTCCTGGGTGAAGGCGACCGTACCGCGTTACCGGTACGACCAGCTGATGCGGCTGGGCTGGAAGGTGTTCCTGCCGGTGTCGCTGTTCTGGGTATTCTTGGTGTCTGGCGTGCTGATGTATGCGCGCGTGGGAGTTCCGGCATGAGCGTCGCTCAGTACGTCAAGGCTTTTACGCTGTGGGAGTTCGTGAAGGGGCATGCGCTGACCCTTCGCTACTTCTTCAAGCCGAAGGCGACGATCAACTATCCATTCGAGAAGAACCCCATCTCTCCGCGCTTCCGGGGCGAGCACGCGCTGCGTCGCTATCCCAATGGCGAGGAGCGGTGCATCGCGTGCAAGCTGTGCGAGGCGATCTGCCCCGCCCAGGCGATCACGATCGAGGCGGAACCCCGCGACGACGGCAGCCGCCGCACGACGCGCTACGACATCGACATGACCAAGTGCATCTATTGCGGGCTGTGCCAGGAGGCTTGCCCGGTCGATGCCATCGTCGAGGGTCCGAACTTCGAATTTTCGACCGAGACCCGCGAAGAGCTGATCTACGACAAGTCGAAGTTGCTCGATAACGGTGACCGCTGGGAAAGCGCGATCGCGGCGAACCTTGCCGCCGATGCGCCGTACCGTTAAAGCCCGCGACCAACGGTTCGGGGCGGACAGAAAAGGGGCCTGACAGGCAGTGATACAGGCTATCGCCTTCTATATTTTCGCGACCGTGGTGATCGTGTCCGCTGGGCTCACGATCGCGTCGCGCAATCCGGTGCACTCGGTCATGTGGCTGATCCTGGCGTTTTTCAACGCCGCGGGCCTCATGGTGCTGTGCGGGGCCGAGTTCATCGCGATGCTGCTCGTCATCGTCTATGTGGGCGCGGTCGCGGTCTTGTTCCTCTTCGTCGTCATGATGCTCGATATCGAGGTCGCGGCGATGCGGGCGGGCTTTGCGCGCTATCTGCCGCTGGGCCTGGCACTCGCCGTCGCCCTGCTGGCCGAGGTCATCATCGCGTTCCAGGCGTGGAGCGTCGGCGGCGTGCAGCTGGCGGCCCGTGCCGCCCCGATCGCGCCGGAAGTGTCCAACATCCAGGCGATCGGCAACCTGCTGTACACGCGCTATCTGTTCATCTTCGAGGGTGCGGGCCTGGTCCTGCTCGTCGCGATGATTGGCGCGATCGTGCTCACGCATCGCAAGCGGGGCGGCGTCCGTCCGCAAAACATCGCCAAGCAGAATGCGCGTCAGCCGCATGAGGCGATCCGCAACATCAATCAGCCCATCGGGCAGGGGGTGGAACTGTGACGATCGGTCTCGTCCATTATCTGGTCGTTGCAGCGATCCTGTTCACCATGGGGGTGCTGGGTATCTTCCTCAATCGGAAGAACCTGATCGTCATCCTCATGGCGATCGAGCTCATCCTGCTCGCCGTGAACCTGAACCTCGTCGCCTTCTCGGCCGCGCTTCAGGATCTCGTGGGGCAGGTCTTCGCCATGTTCGTGCTGACCGTGGCCGCCGGTGAATCGGCGATCGGTCTGGCGATCCTGGTCATCTATTTCCGTGGCCGCGGCACCATCGCGGTCGACGACGTCAACCGGATGAAGGGGTAATCGGGTTGATCCTCGCTATCGTCTTCCTGCCGTTGCTGGCCGCCGCCATTGCGGGGTTCGGCAACAAGGCCATCGGGAACGTGCCCGCCAAGGTCGTCACGACCGGCGCGCTGTTCATCTCCTGTGCCCTCTCATGGCCGATCTTCATCGGCTATCTGTCGGGCGCCAATGTCGCGACCGTCACGCCGGTGCTCCACTGGATCACCAGCGGCACCATGTCGGTCGACTGGGCGCTGCGCGTCGACTCGCTGACCGCGATCATGCTGGTGGTCATCACCAGCGTCTCGGCGCTCGTCCACCTCTATAGCTGGGGCTATATGAGCGAGGAGCCGGATCAGCCGCGCTTCTTCGCCTATCTCTGCCTCTTCACCTTCGCGATGCTGATGCTCGTGACGGCGGACAATCTGGTCCAGATGTTCTTCGGCTGGGAAGGCGTGGGTCTCGCCTCCTACCTGCTGATCGGCTTCTGGTTCCGTAAGCCCTCGGCCAATGCGGCCGCGATCAAGGCGTTCGTCGTCAACCGCGTCGGCGACCTCGGCTTCATGCTCGGCATCTTCGGCACCTTCCTGGTGTTCGGGACCGTCTCGATCCCGGCGATCCTGGCGGCGGCCCCCGGCATGGCGGGCTCGACCATCGGCTTCCTGGGCTATCGGTTCGACACGATGACCGTGCTCTGCCTGCTGCTGTTCGTCGGCGCGATGGGCAAGTCGGCGCAGCTCGGGCTCCACACCTGGCTGCCGGACGCGATGGAAGGCCCGACCCCGGTGTCGGCGCTGATCCATGCGGCGACCATGGTGACTGCTGGCGTGTTCATGGTGTGCCGCCTGTCGCCGATGTTCGAAACCTCGCCGACCGCTCTGGGTGTCATCACCGTGATCGGGGCCTGCACCTGCTTCTTCGCCGCGACCGTCGGCACGGTGCAGACCGACATCAAGCGCGTCATCGCCTATTCGACCTGCTCGCAGCTCGGTTACATGTTCTTTGCCGCGGGTGTCGGCGCCTATGGCGCGGCGATGTTCCACCTGTTCACGCACGCCTTCTTCAAAGCGCTGCTGTTCCTGGGCGCGGGCTCGGTCATCCATGCGATGCACCATGAGCAGGACATGCGTTATTACGGCGGTCTGCGTCGCCACATCCCGCTCACCTTCTGGGCGATGATGATGGGTACGCTGGCGATCACCGGCGTCGGTATCCCGGCCCTGTTCGGCAATCCGATGGCGTTCGGTTTCGCGGGCTTCCACTCGAAGGACGCGATCATCGAAGTCGCCTATGCCGGTGGTTCGGGGTTCGCCTTCTGGGCGGGCGTGATCGCCGCGCTGCTGACCAGCTTCTATTCGTGGCGCCTGATGTTCCTGACCTTCTGGGGCAAGCCGCGCTGGACCGGGTCGGAGCATATCCAGCACGCGATCCATGACGCGCATGGCCATGACGACCATGCCCATGGGCACGCTCACGATGCGCATCATAACGACGCGCATTCGGAAGATGCCGGTCACGAGCCGCATACGCATGACGCGGGCCACACCGATGTGCCGGAAGGCACGGGGGGCTATCACCCGCATGAGAGCCCGTTGGTCATGCTGATCCCGCTGATCGTCCTGTCGATCGGCGCGATCGCGGCGGGCTTCGTCTTCCATGGCTGGTTCATCGAGCCGGAAGCGGGCGAGAGCTATTGGAAGGGGGCGATCGCCTTCAACGAGCATCTGATGCATTCGATGCACGGCGTGCCGGTGTGGGTGAAGCTGTCGGCGACGGTGGTGATGCTGCTCGGTCTGCTGACCGCGTATCTGACCTATATCCGTGCACCGGAGTTCCCGGCCAAGTTCGCGGACCAGTTCCGCATCCTGTACCGCTTCCTCCTCAACAAATGGTATTTTGACGAGATCTACCATTTCCTCTTCGTGCGCCCCGCCTTCGCGATCGGCCGGTTGCTGTGGCACCGTGGCGACGAGAAGACGATCGACCGCTTCGGCCCCAATGGTGTCGCCTGGCTCGTCCAGCTCGGCAGCAAGGGTGCGGCGCGCTTCCAGACGGGATACCTCTACAGCTATGCCTTCGTCATGTTGATCGGCCTGACCGCGGCCGTCACCTGGGCCATTTTGGGTTGATCGCGTGATGCAGGGCTTCCCGATCCTCTCCGTCATGCTGGCGGTCCCGGCCATTGCCGCGATCGCCTGCCTTTTCCTCTCCGCAAACGGTGCGCGCATGCTGGCGCTTGCCGCCACGCTGATCGACTTCGCCCTGGGCATCGTGCTCTGGACGCAGTTCGATGTGGGCGGCGCCCAGTGGCAGTTCGTCGAACATGCCCCGGGCATCTTTGGTCCGTTCGGCTGGTCGCTCGGCATCGACGGCTTCGCGCTGCTGCTGATCATGCTCAGCGTGTTCCTGATGCCGATCTGCATCGGCGCCAGCTGGCGCGCGATCGACAAGCGGGTCCCGGAATATATGGGCCTGTTCCTGTTCACCGAAGTGCTGATGATCGGCACTTTCGCGGCGCAGGACCTGTTCCTCTTCTACGTCTTCTTCGAAGCCGGTCTGATCCCGATGTATCTGATCATTGGTATCTGGGGCGGGGCGAACCGCATATACGCGTCGTACAAATTCTTCCTGTACACGCTGCTCGGCTCGCTCCTCATGTTCGTCGCGATGCTCTATATGGCGCGCACGGCGGGCACGACCTCGATCCCGGCGCTGCTGGCTTATGACTTCCCGGCCTCGGTCCAGACCTGGTTGTGGATCGCTTTCTTCGCCTCGTTCGCGGTCAAGATGCCAATGTGGCCGGTCCACACCTGGCTTCCCGATGCGCACGTCCAGGCGCCGACGGCGGGTTCGGTCATCCTGGCGGGCGTTTTGCTGAAGCTGGGCGGCTATGGCTTCCTGCGCTTCCTGCTGCCGATGTTCCCGGAGGCGAGTGGGCAGCTGACCTGGCTGATCTTCGCACTCTCGGCGGTGGCGGTGATCTATGCCTCGCTTGTCGCGCTCGTGCAGTCCGACATGAAGAAGCTGATCGCCTATTCGTCGGTCGCGCACATGGCGATCGTGACCATCGGCCTTTATGCCTTCAACCAGCAGGGCATCGAGGGCGCGATGATCATGATGCTCAGTCACGGTCTGGTGTCGGGCGCGCTCTTCCTGTGCGTCGGCGTCATCTATGACCGGCTGCATACCCGTGAGATCGCGCGCTACGGCGGGCTGTCGATCAACATGCCCAAATACGCCGTGCTGTTCCTGTTCTTCACCATGGCGTCGATCGGTCTGCCGGGCACAAGCGGCTTCGTCGCCGAGTTCCTGTCGCTGATGGGCACCTATCAGGTGTCGACTTGGACCGCGCTGCTCTGCACGACCGGCATCATCCTGGGTGCGGCCTATATGCTCTACCTCTACCGGCGGGTCGCTTACGGCGAGATCAAGTCGGATGAAGTGGCGGCGATGCCGGACCTGACGAGCCGTGAGCTGTGGCTGCTGGCGCCGATCGCGGCGGTGACGCTGTGGATGGGTGTCTATCCCGAGAGCTTCCTGGCGCCGATGCGCAAGGACGTCACGGTCCTGTTGCAGCGGATCGACCGGGCCAATCCGGGTTCGGACAGCCGTCCGACCGCCGGTAACCCTGCGCTCGCCACCACCCATGCCCCTGAGCACCAAGCTGCGCACGGGGAGGCGCACTGATGAGCTATTCGTTGAACCTTTTGATGGTCCTGCCCGAGCTGGTGCTGACCCTCGGCGCGATCGCGCTGATGCTCGTCGCCGCCTGGGGCGGGACGAACGCCACGCGCGGCATCTCGATCGCGGCGGTGTTCGTGCTGGCCGGCGCGATGGTCGCGCTGGCCGGTCCGTCGACCACAGGCGGTCTCGCCTTTGGCGGTCTGTACCGCGCCGACGCCTTTGCCGGTTTCGCCAAGGTCCTGATCTATCTGGCGACTGCGGTGGCGATCATCATGGCGCCGCGCTTCTTCGCCCGCTCGCCGGGTGAGGATCTGCGTCCCGAATATCCGATCCTCATGCTGCTCTCCTCGGTCGGCATGGGCATGATGGTGTCGGCGGGCGACCTGCTGACCCTCTATGTCGGTCTCGAACTGCAGAGCCTGTCGGCCTATGTGCTGGCGAGCTTCATGCGTCGCGACGGTCGTTCGGCCGAAGCGGGTCTGAAGTATTTCGTCCTCGGCGCGCTCGCCTCGGGCATCCTGCTTTACGGTATCTCGCTGGTCTACGGCTTCTCGGGTTCGACCGACTTTGCCCAGATCGCCCTGGCCTATGGTCGCGATGCCGCTGCTGGTACGCGTTCGCTGGGCCTGATGTTCGGCCTCGTGTTCGTGTTCGCCGGGCTGGCGTTCAAGATGTCGGCGGTGCCGTTCCACATGTGGACGCCGGACGTCTATGAAGGCGCGCCGACCCCGGTGACGGCCTTCTTCGCCTCCGCCCCCAAGGTCGCGGCGATGGCGCTGGCGGTTCGTGTCGCCGTCGAGGCGATGGGCTCGGCCGCGCAGCAGTGGCAGCAGATCGTGACCTTCGCGGCGCTCGCGTCGATCATCCTCGGCGCGGTCGCGGCCATCGGGCAGACCAACATCAAGCGGCTGCTCGCTTACTCGTCGATCAACAATGTCGGCTTTGCCCTCATCGGTCTGGCGGCAGGTACGGCACAGGGCGTCGCGGCGGTGCTGACCTATCTGACCATCTACGTCATCATGACGCTGGGTGCGTTCCTGATCGTCATCCGCATGCGCGACGAGGACGGCAATCCGCTCGAGTCGATCGCCAGCCTGTCGGGCCTGTCGCGCACGCGTCCGGCACTGGCCTGGGCGATGGCCTTCTTCATGTTCTCGGTTGCGGGCATTCCGCCGCTGCTCGGCTTCTATGCCAAGTTCGCGGTGTTCAATGCGGCGGTCGCGGCGGGACTGTTCCCGCTGGCGGTGATCGGTGTCGTCGCCTCGGTGATCGGTGCCTATTACTACCTGCGCATCATCAAGACGATGTTCTTCGATGAGCCCGTCGGTGCCTGGGCCAATGGCGATGTTCAGCCCGTCGAGAACGGCCTGATCGCACTGTCGGCGCTGTTCGTCTCGCCGGTCGGCTATCTGGCGATCCCGCTGCTGGGCGCTTGGTCGCTGGCAGCCGCTCGGGCGCTGTTCTGAGCCGATTGCTGCACGTCCCGGAAACGGGATCGACCAATGCCGATCTTCGCCAGCTTGCCGAGGCGGGCGGCGAAGATGGCAATTGGGACGGCCTTTGGCTCCGCGCCGACCGCCAGACGGCGGGGCGCGGACGCCAGGGGCGGGAATGGTCCTCGCCTTTCGGAAATTATTATGGATCGACGCTGGTCCGCCTGCGCCCCGGTGATCCCATGGCGGCGACGCTGGCGCTGGTTGCCGCCGTGGCGATCGAGGATGCGGTTCGACCCTGTCTCCCCGATATCGGCGAACGCCTTGCGCTGAAATGGCCGAACGATCTGTTGATCGACGGTGCCAAATTGTCGGGCATCTTGTTGGAGCGTACGGGTGATGCGGTCGTCATCGGCATGGGGATCAACCTGGCGTCGGCCCCGGACCTATCCGACCGCGCCACGACCGCGCTTGGCGATCATGGCGTCACTGTCTCGCCCCAGACGATGCAGGCGCTGCTCGCCGATGCGATGACCCGCTGGGTCGCGATCTGGCGTGAACAGGGGCTGTCGCCGATTATCGGGCGCTGGGAAGCCAGGGCGCATCCACGCGGCACCGCACTGACCGCCAAACTACCGGACGGACAGGCGCTGACCGGAAGCTTTGACGGCTTGGCGAGCGACGGCGCGCTCAGGCTCGGCTTGGCGGACGGCTCCGGCCATGTCATCCATGCCGGCGATATCTTCCTGATCTGAAGGACCCCCATGCTGCTTGCGATCGATGCCGGGAACACGAACGTGGTCTTTGCGCTGCTCGAAGGGCGGACGATTAAGGGGCGCTGGCGAATCGCGACCGATCCGCGCCGCACCGGCGACGAATATGCGGTATGGCTCAGCCAGTTGCTGGCGCTCGAAGGCTATGCGCGCGAGGATGTGACCGGCGTCATCATCGCCACCGTCGTGCCGCGCGCGCTCCACAATCTTCAGGTACTGGCCCAGAAATATTTCAAGGTCGAGCCGCTGATCGCAGGCCGCCCGCCGGTGGAATGGGGGATCGCGATCGACGTCGACGAACCCGCCTCGCTGGGCGCGGACCGCGCGGTCAACACGATCGCGGCACATGAGCTTTATCCAGGCGACCTGATCACCATCGATTTCGGCACGGCGACGACCTTCGACATCAGCGACTATCAGGGGGCGTATAAGGGCGGGATCATCGCACCCGGCATCAACCTGTCGCTCGACGCGCTGGTGACCGCTGCGGCCAAGCTGCCGCGCATCGCCATCGAGGCACCGGAAAGCCGCAGCGTGATCGGCCGCAACACGGTCGACCAGATGCATATCGGTATCTTCTGGGGCTATGTCGCCATGATCGAGGGGCTGGTGGCGCGGCTGAAGGCCGAGGTCGGGCGGCCGGTCAAGGTGCTGGCAACCGGCGGACTGGCGGCGCTTTTGTCGCCACATACCGATGTTTTCGATCATATCGAGCCCGACCTGACCATTCAGGGGCTGGCGATCCTGTGGGAACGCGCCCATATCACATGACGAGTTTCGGACCAGGCAGCCCGCGAGATACCGCTGGGCGCCGGGGTCCGCGAAGAAATGACCGCGCCCTGACCGGCGCACCCCCATCGCCCCGAACCCGCTTTCAGCGGGGTGGGCGTCCATTGTCAGGAAGTGAATGACTCCCAAGAAAGAATTGCTGTTCTGCGCGCTCGGTGGATCGGGCGAAATCGGCATGAACGTGAACCTGTACGGCACCGAAGGTAAGTGGGTGATGGTCGATTGCGGCATCACCTTTGCCGATCCGGCCTATCCCGGCATCGACGTGATCCTGCCCGATCTGAGCTTCATCGAGGATCGGCTGGACGATCTGGTCGGCATCGTGCTGACCCATGGTCATGAGGACCATATTGGCGCGCTGCCTTATCTGGCCGAGGATCTGGGCGTGCCGATCTATGCCACCGCCTTCACCGCCGGGCTTGTGCGTGGCAAGCTGGAGGAAGAGGGCAGCGCGAACCGCGTCAAGCTGCGCGTCATGGAGACGGGCAAGACGTTCGAGGTCGGCCCGTTCGACTTCACCTTCGTGCCGCTGTCGCACTCGATCCCCGAAGCCAATGCGCTGCTGATCGAAACGGCGGTCGGCCGGGTGTTCCACACCGGCGACTGGAAGCTCGACCAGACCCCCGTCATCGGCAAGCCCGCCAGCCCGGCGCAGCTGTCGTCGATCGGCGACATGGGCGTCGACGTGCTGGTGTGCGACTCCACCAACGCCTTCAACACCGAAGCTTCGGGCTCGGAAGCCAGCGTCCGCCCCGGCATCGCCGAGACGGTGGCCAAGGCCAAGGGGCGCGTGGTCGTCACCACTTTCGCCTCCAACGCTGCGCGTCTGGTGACGCTGGGTGAGGTCGCCAAGGAGACGGGGCGCAAGCTGTGCGTCACCGGCCGCTCGCTCGACCGGATACTGAAGGTCGGCCGCGCCTGTGGCTATTTCAAGGGCTTCCCCGAGGTCGTCGATCCCGAGACGGCGATGCGCCTGCCCAAGGACCGCGTGCTGATCGTCGCGACCGGCGGGCAGGGCGAGCCGCGCGCGGCGCTGTCGCGTATCGCCGAGGGCAGCCATACGATCCGGCTCGACACTGGCGACACTGTCATCTTCTCGGCGCGTCAGATTCCGGGCAACGAGACGGCAGTCGGCCGTATCCAGAACATCCTGGCGGGCAAGGGCGTCCGCATGGTTACCGAGCGTCAGGCGCATGTTCATGTGTCGGGCCATCCGGGCCAGCCCGAACTGGCACAGATGTACAAGTGGCTGCGCCCCCGAACGCTGATGCCGGTCCACGGCGAGATGCGGCACATGATGGAGCATGCCCGTTTTGCGACGACGCAGGGCGTGCCGCAGACCATCGTCCAGTCGGACGGCGACATGGTCCGCCTGCTGCCCGGCAACGCCACCAAGATCGGCAATGTGCCGGTCGGTCGACTGGTGCTGGACGGCGACGTCATCCTGCCGTCGGACGGCTCGACGATGAACGAGCGGCGCAAGCTGGCGATCAACGGCCAGATCTCGGTCGGCGTCGCGGTCGCCAAGGGGCGGCTGGTCGGCAGCCCGCAGATCCGCGTACAGGGTGTGCCCGTCGAGGACGAGCGTGACGCCTTCATCGCCGAGGCGGTGGCGGCGGCGGCCAAGGCGGTCGACGGCCCGCGCCGGGCGACCGACAAGCTGCGCGAGGATATTCGCCTGTCGGTGCGCAAGGTCGCGACGCGCTGGACCGGCAAGAAGCCGATCGTCGATGTCCTGCTGATCGAGGGCTAAGACCATGCACTGGACGTCGGCCCTCGCGATCTACGTCCTGTTCTGGTTCCTCGCCGTGTTCCTGGTCCTGCCCTTCGGGGTCAGGACCACGCACGAGGCGGGGGGCGAGCATATTCCCGGCACCGCCGAGAGCGCGCCGCATGTCTTCCTGATCGGGCGCTTCTTCCTGCGCACGACGATCGTGGCGACGGTGATGTTCGTCCTGTTCTATCTGAATTATGTCTATGGCTGGATCACCGCCGACATGCTCGACTGGAGCGGGGTGAGCCGGGGCGTCTGACATGGCGCGTGCGTCCCGCCTGTTCGACCTGCTCCATCTGCTCCACCGCCAGGGCGGCGTCGTGTCCGGGCGGCATCTGGCCGAGCAGCTCGGCATTTCGCTGCGTACGCTGTACCGCGATATCGCGACGCTCCAGGCGATGGGCGCGGATGTCGAGGGCGGGGCGGGGGTAGGCTATCGCTTGAAGCCCGGCTTCATGCTGCCGCCGATGAGTTTCCCCGTCGAGGAGGTCGAGGCGCTGGTCCTCGGGGCTCGCTGGGTCGCCGAACGGGCGGACCCGGCAATGGGGCAGGCCGCGCGCAGTGCTGCGGCGCGGATCATGCGCGCGATGACCCCCGAACAGGCCGAGGCGATGCGCGATACGGCGCTGTTCATCGGCCCGAGGTCGGAAGTCTATGAGGGGGAGGTCGATCCGGCACCCTTGCGAGCAGCGATCCGAACCGAGCGGCGTTTGTCGCTGGTCTACCGCGACGCGCAGGGTGAAGCGTCGGAGCGGACCATCTGGCCGTTCGCGATCGCGCTGTTCGACCGGGCCGATGTGCTGCTCGGCTGGTGCGAGCTGCGCGGCGATTATCGTACCTTCCGTATCGATCGCATCGTCACCGCGCGCCCCCTCCTGGAGCGGTATCCGCGTCGCCGCGCCGTACTGCTGCGCGAATGGCGCGAAGCGGCGGGCATTCCACAGGAGCGCTTCCTGCTGACGGAAACTGACGCGGGCGTCGGATAGGCGGACCTCCTCTCGAACGAAGGAGCTTTGCCATGACCTGCCCGACGACCACCATCCTGCTGCACATCGCCGATATGCGCGTCAGCACCGACTTTTATCGCGGGGTGTTGCAGCGCGACCCGGTCGATGCAGGTGACGCCTTTACCCTGTTCGCCCTCGACTCGGGTACGACGCTGGGCCTGTGGCGTCGCGACGTGATCGATCCCCCAGCCGAGGGGACGTCGGGTGTCATCGAGCTGGGGTTCCGGCGGGACCATGACGGCGTGGATGCGTGTCATGCGGATTGGCTGGCCAAGGGAGTGACGATGCTGACGCCGCCCAATGATCGTCCGTTCGGGCGGAGCTTCGTGGCACTGGATCCCGATGGCCACCGGTTGCGGGTCTATGCGCTGAACGGTTGAGGGGCGTAGCCCCCGACCTCGCTCAAACTGAATGGCGGTTGGAGCAAGGCTCGACCGCCATTTTTCGACCTCCGTTAACGCAGCCGCTCGATGGCCTGGGCAAGTGCGACATAGAGCTTGCCCATATCCGACGACAGCAACGTGACGCCCAACGGTGATCCGTCACGCTGCGCCAGCACGCCGCGCAGCATCGCCTCAAAGTCATGGATATAGCGGTTCACATGGTCGCGGAACTTGGGATCCTCGTCATACAGATCGGCGATGCCCCGCGCCTGATGCGAGTCGAGAATCCGCACCGCACGCCGGGTGAAGACGCCGCGATCGCCCTTCAGATAGGCCGCCCAGGCGCTGTCGGTAACTTCGGGGGCATAGATTTTGGCGATGTCGATCGACGCCGAATTGAGCGATTCGACCAGCAGCGAGGCGCGGCGGGCGAAATTGTCGCGATCGGCTTCCTCGCGCTCGGTCCGGGCCTCTTCGATCCGCGATTCGACGATGGTCGTCTTCTCGACGATCATGTCGGCCTGCCGTGCCAGCCGCTCGGTCGCACGCGTCGCGGCCTCGACCGCGTTCTGGGTGGCATCGACGATGGCATGAACCTGCCGCTCGACGGTGTCGCCGGTCGCGCGCCGCATCGCCTCGGCACTGGCGATTTCCAGTGCGCTGGCGGCTTGGGGAATGACGTCGGCCAGCGTCTCGCGCGCCTTTTCGGCGGCCGTCGCAGCGGTCTCGCGGACGCGCAGCAACGCATCGACCAGCTTGGGTGCGGCCTCGTCGGCGAACTGGTGCGAGCGTTCGATCGTCTCCTCGACCATCATGCCCAGCGCATCGGCCTTGGCCCGCCCGGTCGACAGGGTTTCGAGCAGCGAGCCCGACAGCGTCTCCAGCGTCTGGCGCTGTTCGGCGATGACGTCGGCGATAGCTTCGATCGCCTCATGCGTGCTCTCGGCCGCGGCGACTAGCGCGAGCAGTTCGGGCTTGGTCTCGACGACGACCTCATGGCTGGCATGCATCCGCTGGTCGAGCCGCCCCAGCGCCTCGGGCAGCGTCTCGTCGATCTCGCGCGCGGCGGCATCGAGCGCGATCAGCAGCGTCTCGGTCGTGCCGATGACGCGGTTGGCCATGGTCTCGCCCGCCTCCAGCGCGCCGGTCATCGCATCCGCCGATCCGCCCAAGGCGCTGATCGAAGCGGCGAGCATCTGCGACTTTTCGGTGCCTTGAGTGTGAAGCACCGCGATGCGCGTCTCGACCCGCTCCAGTTCGGTGTCGAGCGTGTCGATCATCGTCTCGCCCGCGATCCGCTGTGCCTCCAGTTCGGCGGTCAGGCGGGCGACGGCGCCGTCCACCGTCGTCAGCCGTTCGGCCAGCGCATCGGCACTGTCGCGCGCCGCCCCGTCTAGCGCCGCCTGGTTCGCCGCGATCATCGCCAGCATCTCCTCGCCCTGGGCCGCGAAGCCCAGGCGCGACTGGTCGATGGCCTGCGCCGTCCGGTCGAGCAGCGCGTCGATCGTGGTGGCGAGGTTGCCGGTGACGGTTTCCAGATGCACCCCGGCGACGCGGCTGGTTTCCTCCATCTGTTCGATGTGGGTGGCCAGGCGAAGCGCCGCACCGCTGGCAATGGTGTCCGCATCCTGCCCGCGCCGACCGAGCGCGACGAACTGGGCGTCCAGCTCCATCGCATGGATTTGCGCCGAGCGCGCCGCCTCCGCCATCCGGTCGGATGCCTCGCCGATCTCCTCCGCAGCGCGGGGCAGGGCTTCGAGCAGCTGGGTCATGCTCGACTGGCTGGTCACGGCGATATCGGCAAGCGTGCGGCCATGCGCCTCGACCATCTGGATATCGTCGGTCAGGTCACGCGCGATCGTCCTGAAGCGCGTCTCGGCGGCCTGCGCCATTTCGGACAGGGCGATCGCCTGGGCCGACAACTCGAAGCGGTTGGCGGACAGCGCCTGTCCGATCGCGCCGACCGCGCGTTCCAGCGCCGCCGCTTCCTCGCGCATGTCGCGCGCGGTCAGCGCGAAGCGGCGCTGCTCGGCACGACTACTGCGCTGGCCGACCAGCCACAGGACCGCGATCAGCATCGGTCCGGCCAGCGCGAGCGTCCCCAGCGGGGCCAGCGTCGTGGGTGACAGCATCGGGCTGGCCGAGATGCCCCAGAACAGAATGGCCGCCGCCCACAGGACCGAAACCAGAATCGCGACGATCAATGGCCAGCGCGCAGGCGAGGGCTCCTCCTGCTCGCCCCGCGTGGTGCCTTCGTCCAGCCAGATGCCGAAGGACGGGGGATCGGCGGCGGGCGGGGCGGACGGGGCTTCTTCGGCCGGGGACTGGACGGTATAGTCGTGCATATCCGCCTCTGCGTTCGGCATGTCCGACCTGTCCTGACGCTCTGCGCGCATATCGACGATCATCTGGGCCCCCGTGTCACAATGGGCCGGTTTATCACGTTTGCCGATGGCAGAAAGCGAATTGCGCTATTCCGTGCAACCCCCGTTCGGGTTTAAGTGAGGGCAATGACCTACGAGCACGGAACGATCGATTCTGCCCTGGCGGCGGTGGCGGGTGATGAACCGGCCGTGATCCAGGAATTGCGCCGCGCCTTTGTCGAGGGCGTGACCCGTGCGATGGAGGCCATGCATATGGCCGAGGACGTCGGCGAATGGCGCGAGGCGGCCTTGCGGCTGAAGGGGCTGGCGGCCAGCGTCAACGCTTTGCCGCTGATGACCCTGGCGGCGCAGGCGGCGGAACTGGAAAGCCCGGACCCGCAGTTGCTCGACCGGATTGGGGATCAGGTCGCGCGCCTTTGACGCGTCACCGGGTCAGGGCTGGCAAGGCGCGTCTCTAGCGCCTAACAGCACGCGATGCTTTCCGGTCTTCTCTTTGCGATTGACGACGCCGACGACCGCCCCGGTCGGCTGACGGCCACCCTGCCGTTTGCGGGTGTTACCCTGATCGAATATCAGGCGCGCCTGCTGATCGCGGCGGGGGCCGCGCAGATCATCATCGTCGTCGCGCGCCTGACCCCGGAACTGCTCGGCGCGATCGCCCGAATCGCCCAGCGCGGGGTGGTGGTCGACACGGTGCGCAGCGCGGTCGAGGCGTCGGAGAAGCTCCACCCCCTGTCGCGACTGCTCGTACTGGCTGATGGTCTGATCACCACCGAGGATACGATCGCGCTGGTCCTGCGCGATGCCGGACAGGACGCGCTGATCGTGCTGCCCGAGGCGGAGGCCGAAGCCGGACTGGAGCGGGTCGGCGGGCAGATGGCCTGGGCGGGCGTCGCGCGGCTCGATCCGCGCCGGGTCGCCGAAGTGGCGGCGCTGCCCCGCGATTACGACCTGCAATCGACGCTGCTGCGGCTCGCGGCCCAGGCGCGGGCGACGCATATCCTGCTGCCCGCCGATGCGGAAAAGGCGGGTCATGGCATCGTCCACCATGCCGAGGCGCTGGATGTGCGGGGACGGGCGGTCGTCGCGCGGCTGGTCTCGGGACGGCGGAGCTGGTTCGATCGTTACATTCTGGCGCCTATCGCACGCCTCGCGCTGCCGCGCCTGGTCGAGCGTTCGGTCCCTGCGCATGTCGCGGGCGGGGCAGGGGCCGGGCTGGGGCTGCTCGGACTGGTTCTGATCCTGTCCGGCCTGCCGGCTTTCGGCTTGCTGATCGCCATTGCCGGAACGCTGGGGCTGGGCCTTGGCGAGACGCTGGCGGGGTTGCGCGACGAACAGGGCGCGGCACGCGCCGGGTCGGCGGCCATCGCGGCGCTGTCCGGGCTCGCCGTGGCGGCGCTCGGGTGGCAGGATTTCCGTCTGTCGGGCGAGGACATCGCGCCGGTCCTGGCGTTGATGCTGATCATTCTTGGTATTTTGGCGGAGCGGGCGGGGCTGTATCGCTTTCGGCGGCGCTGGTGGGCCAGCCCGCCCGCCTATCTGCTGGTCCTTTTCCCCGCCGCGCTGGTCGGCATCGTACCCTGGGGCCTGGCGCTCGCGAGTATTTATGCGATCGTCACTTTAACGTCCGCAATCGAGACATTGCGCGCCCAAGTTTAGTGTCGCTTTAACATCAAAGGGGTTAGCGATGCCCCATGGCGGTCGAACCGGACCCACATCACGCCTCCTCATGGCACGCCACGCGGCTGTCCGACCGCGTCACGGCGGCGCGCGCGCGCGCGGCGGGACGGCGGCGGGGTGCGGTGCTGGACCTGCGGCTGGATGCCGAATCGCGCCTGACCGATCAGGTCCGGTTCGAGGTGACGGCGCGGCTGCACCACCTGGTCGAGACGATCGCGCACGATCTGCTGCAACAGGCCGATCGGGACATGCCGGAGGGCGGTGGGCAGCCCCAGCAGCAAGAGGTCTTGCGGCTGCTCTATCGTGCGGATGCGCTGGCCGACCCGGCGCTGGTCGACGAACTGGTCGCGCAGGTCCGGCAGGGCCTGATCGCCCGTGCACTGCCCATCGAGAGCATGGCGGGTGATGCGCCGAGCTTGCTGGTCCGCCTGACCGAGGCCCCCGACCGGATCGTGGCCGCCGCCGCGCGCGCGGTGCTGCTGGCCGAGGGGCGTTCGCGCGAAGGCGATGAGGCGGTGGGCCTGCCGACACGGCTGCACGACCGGCTGGTCTGGACCGTGGCGGCGGCCCTGCGCAAGGGTGACGATCCGACCTGGGACCGGGCGCTGGCGCAGGCCGTCGAGCGGGTCCTGGCGGCGCGCGATGACGGTGACCGGCCGGGCCTGCCCGCGATGCGGCTGGCTGCGGCGATCGACGCGCGACCGGGCGAATTGCCCGACCTGCTGCTCGAAAGTTTGTCCGACCGGCAATTGGGTTTGTTCGTTTCCCTGCTCACCCATGCGCTCGGCATCGAGCATGACATGGTGCGCGAGATCGTGCTGGAGCCCGAAGGCGACCGGCTGTGGCTGGCGCTGCGATCGTTGGACCAGGATCGGCCGGTGATTGCGCGCATCGGGCTGTCTCTGTGCGAGGCGGACGGGCGGCGCGATGTCGATGGTTTTGCCGAGGCGCTGGATGCGATCATGGCCATTCCTGCCGAAGAGGCGCGCCGGGCCATCGCATCGCTTAGCCTGCCCGCGCCGTTTCGAGAGGCGATCGAGCGGCTGGAAGGCTCCGATCGCCGATGAGCGCAATGGACAGCCCGGGCGAATCGATGGTCGCGCGTGCCATTCTGGACGCAGGCGATCACATTCTGTCGGCCGATCCTCCCATCGAACTGCTTCATATGCGTGCGGGGGGAAGCGCCAGCGACTGTCTGGCGGTGGCACCCATCGCAAGGATCGCTCGACTGGCGCGGCGGCTTGGCATTACGGTGTCGCGGCAGGTGATGGTTGCCGATGACGAGGGCGATCTCGACCTGTGGGTACAGGCCCGCCCCGAAACCGGACAAATCCGCCTGAGCGTCAGCGGCTGGCGTGACCGGGACGCGTGGAAGCCGACTGCGACCCCGCCCGATCATGCCGCGATGGGTGCGGACTTTCGCTGGGAAACCGACGCAGCACTTCGTCTGACCTTCGTGTCGCCGGGGGCGGGGATGCGCCATGGCTTCGATGCACAGGCGATGCTGGGGCGGCCGTTGGCGGCGCTCTTCGCTTTCGACTCCGGCACGGCGCTGCTGGACGAGGGCGCGCCGCTCGACGGGCGAGGGGCCCGGTTGCGGCCGACCGATGCACCGGTCCGGCTGTCGGCGGCGATCCGTCATGACGCGACGGGGGGCATCGCCGGGCTGATCGGCGCGACCTATCTGATCGACGAGCCGGGAGAGGGGGCGGACGACCCCTTGCTGCATCCCGGCGCGTCGCCGCTGACCGAGACATTTACGGCTGGGCTCGACCGCGCCCTGCGCACGCCGCTCGCACGGATCGTCGCCAATGCCGACAGCATCGCGGCGCGCAGCGACGGGCCGATCGCCGCCGAATATGCCGAATATGCCAATGACATCGCACACGCCGGGCGGCATCTGATCGGGCTGGTCGACAATCTGGTCGAGCTACAGGCAATTGAACAGCCCGATTTCCGGCTGGCGGCCATGCCGATCGACCTGGCGGATGTCGCCCGCCGCGCCTCTGGCCTGCTGGGCGTGCGCGCGGATGCCGCAAGCGTGACAATCCGTCGTCCCGGCGCGGGCGAGGCGATGCCTGCCATCGGGGACTTCGGCCGGTGTCTCCAGATTTTGATCAACCTGATCGGTAACGCGATCCGGTACACCCCGCGTAGCGGAGAAGTGGTCGTCACGGCCGAGCGTGACGGGGAATGGGCCGTGGTCAGCGTCACCGATCACGGCAAGGGCATCGCACCCGAAGACCAGACCCGCATCTTCGAGAAGTTCGAGCGTGTCGACCCAAGCGAGCCCGGCGGCAACGGCCTGGGTCTCTATATCGCCCGCCGTCTGGCGCGTGCGATGGGCGGCGACCTGTGGGTCGAAAGCGTGCCGGGTGAGGGCGCGACCTTTCACCTTCGCCTCCGGGTGGGCTGAAACTTAAACCTTCTCTCTCCCCTTCGGGGGAGGGGGGGCGCTTTCGCGGGCGACGCGCGAGTGGAAAGGCCCCACCCCAAACCCCTCCCCTGAAGGGGAGGGGCTCCGTCTGTGCATCCCCATCAATAAAAAGGGCTCCCGAAGGAGCTCTTTCTCTTGCCGTCCTGGCGAACCGCTCAGCGCCGCCGGGGCAGCCGTCGGGCGACCAGGATCAGCGCCAGTCCGGCGATCGCGACAAAGGCGCCGCGATCCGCCCATTCGCCCTGGCCGAGCATGAAGCTCTGCTCGGGCCAATGGATGTAACCCAAGCCCTGACCGATCCATAATCCCCCCGTCAGCGCCAGCATGACGCCGATGGCGATCAGGATCGGCCGGACCCGGTTCATGGCTTAGCGCTGCTCGACCGGAACATACGAACGCTGCGTCGGGCCGGTGTACAGCTGACGCGGGCGGCCGATCTTCTGGTCGGGATCGGTGATCATCTCGTTCCACTGCGCGACCCAGCCGACGGTGCGGGCGAGGGCGAACAGCACGGTGAACATCTCGGTCGGGAAGCCGATCGCCGACAGGATGACGCCCGAATAGAAGTCGACGTTCGGGAACAGCTTCTTCTCGACGAAATATTCGTCGTTCAGCGCGATCTCTTCAAGGCGAAGCGCCGTCTCGAACAGCGGATCGTTGACCTTCAGCGCGTCGAACACTTCGCGCACGGTCTTCTGCATCACGGTCGCGCGCGGGTCGTAGTTCTTGTAGACGCGGTGACCGAAGCCCATCAGGCGGAACGGGTCGTTCTTGTCCTTGGCGCGTGCGATGAACTCGGGGATACGCTCGGGCGTGCCGATCTCGCGCAGCATGTTGAGCGCGGCTTCGTTCGCGCCGCCATGCGCCGGACCCCAGAGGCAGGCGATACCCGCCGCGATGCAGGCGAACGGGTTCGCACCCGACGAACCGGCCAGACGAACGGTCGAGGTCGACGCATTCTGCTCGTGATCGGCGTGCAGGATGAAGATGCGGTCCATCGCCTTTTCGACGGCCGGGTTCACCTCATACGGCTCGGCCGGAACGCCGAAGGTCATGCGCAGGAAGTTGCCGGTGTAGGACAGCGAATTGTCCGGATACAGGAAGGGCTGGCCCACGCTGTACTTGTACGCCATCGCCGCGATCGTCGGGATCTTGGCGATCAGGCGATGCGACGCGATGGTGCGCTGCACCGGGTCATGGATGTCGGTCGAATCGTGATAGAAGGCCGACAGCGCGCCGACGACGCCGCACATGATCGCCATCGGGTGCGCATCGCGGCGGAAGCCACGGAAGAACGCCGCCAGCTGCTCATGCACCATGGTGTGGCGCGTGATGGTGGTGGTGAATTCCGACAGCTCGCCCTGGTTGGGCAGTTCGCCGTTCAGCAGGAGGTAGGCGACCTCCATGAAGCTGCTATTCTCGGCCAGCTCGCCGATCGGATAGCCGCGGTGCAGCAGAACGCCTTCGTCGCCGTCGATATAGGTCAGCTCCGACCGGCACGACGCGGTCGAGGTGAAGCCGGGATCATAGGTGAAGGCACCCGTCTGGGCATAGAGCTTGCGGATGTCGACCACGTCCGGGCCGATCGAGCCCGACATGACCGGATAGTCAAAGCCCTTGCCGCCGATTTCGAATTTCGCGGTGTCGCTCATACTCAGTGATCCTTCCTATCTGCGGTCATCTGGTCCGCGATCCGCCCCAGGCTTTCCTCGCGGCCCAGCAAAACGAGCACGTCGAAAATTCCCGGGGACGTCTTGCGTCCGGTCAAGGCAGCGCGGAGCGGCTGGGCGACCTGACCGAGCTTCACGCTCTCGGCTTCGGCCACCTTGCGTACCGCGTCTTCCAAAAGCTCCGTATCCCAGTTGTGCACCGCGTCAAGCGCGGTGTGAACGGAAAAGAGAATGCCCCGTGCCTTATCGTCGAGCAGGCCGGTGGCGGCGTCGTCCAGGCTCAACGGACGGGTCGCGAAAAGGAAGCGCGCGCCATCGGCCAATTCGTTCAAATTCGCCGCGCGGGGCTTCAGCGACGGCATGGCGGCGGTCAGCAGCGCGACGTCCTCGACCCCCATCCGCTTGGCGGTCAGCTCGGCCAGACGGGCGTCGTCGGCTTCGCGAATATAATGGCCGTTGAGGTTTTCCAGCTTCTTCAGGTCGAAGCGCGACGGTGCCTTGCCGACGGCGGCGAGGTCGAACCACTTCACCGCCTCGTCCCGCGCGATGATCTCCGCATCGCCATGGCCCCAGCCCAGGCGGAGCAGGTAATTGTCGAGTGCTTCGGGCAGGATGCCCATTTCGTCGCGATAGGCCTCGATGCCCACCGCGCCGTGGCGCTTGGAGAGCTTGGCGCCGTCCGATCCGTGGATCAGCGGGATATGCGCATAGATCGGCTCGGCCCAACCCATCGCCTTGTAGATGGGCAGCTGGCGGAAGGCGTTGTTCAGGTGGTCGTCGCCACGGATGACATGGGTCACGCCCATGTCATGGTCGTCGACCACGACCGCCAGCATATAGGTCGGCGTGCCGTCGGACCGCAGGAGGACCAGATCGTCCAGCTCGGCATTCTGCACGGTGACGCTGCCCTGCACGCGGTCCTCGATCGTCACGGCCCCCTCGCGCGGGGCGCGCAGGCGGACGACGAAGGGCTGGCCCTCCGGCGCGGTGGCGGGATCGGCGTCGCGCCAGGGCGAACGGATGCGCAGCGGCTGCTTGGCGGCCTGTGCGGCTTCACGCTGCGCGGCGATCTCTTCCTGCGTCATGTAGCAGCGATAGGCATGGCCCCGCTCCATCATCTCGCGGGCGACCTCGGCATGGCGGTCGGCACGGGCGAACTGGAACACGGCGTCGCCGTCCCAGTCCAGGCCCAGCCAGCGCATGCCGTCCAGGATCGCGTCGATCGCGGGCTGGGTCGAGCGGGCGCGATCGGTATCCTCGATGCGCAGCAGGAACTTGCCGCCATTCGCCCGCGCGAACAACCAGTTGAACAGCGCGGTGCGCGCGCCGCCGATGTGAAGGAATCCGGTCGGCGAGGGCGCGAAACGGGTCACGACTCCGCTCATGGTCGATCCGGTGGCGATATCATGTGTTGCGCTCAACCGCGCATACTCCCAGCATAAGATTCGATGGCCCAGTCAGCCGCCGCAGCCCCTAGCACCATGCGTCCGCGCCGCCAAATGCCGCGCCTTTGCTGGGCCGAGCCATGGGCAGAGGCCGAGCGGAACCAGATCCCGTTATGGACGCCGGTGATGCTGGGCGCGGGGATTGCGGCGTGGTTCGTGCTGCCCGATCCGCGCGCTTGGGCGGCGGTGATGCTGGCCGCCGGGGGCGTCGGGCTGGGGGCGGCGACCCTGTCTGATGGCGGACGGGTGATGCGGGCTATCGGTCTGGGCGCGATGCTGGTGGTGGCGGGTATGCTGCTGGCCTGGGCGCGTGCCGAGTCGGTCCGGGCACCTGTGCTGGTGCGGCCGGTGATGGCAGACATGGTAGCCGAGGTGGAGACGGCGGAGCCCTTGGCGGCGCGGCAGATCGTCCGACTGATGCTGCGACCGGTTCGGGCGCGGGACGGGCGCGGGCGGATATTGAGCATGCCGCCACGCATTCGGATATCGGTGCCGCAGGAGGATGCGCCGATAGGATTGGGGCCGGGCGCACGGGTCCGATTGCGGGCGCGGCTGATGCCGCCGCCGGGGCCGGTCGCGCCGGGAGGCTATGACTTTGCGCGCGCGGCATGGTTTCAGCGTATCGGTGCCACGGGGCGCGGCTTCGCGCCGGTACAGATACTGCACCAGGCCGATCAAGGTCCCGGGTTGCGCCAGCGCCTGTCGGAGCGGATCACGAGCCAGCTTCCGGGCAGTGCGGGCGGGATTGCGGCGGCGCTGGCGACGGGAGATGTCGGCGCGATCGCGCAGGACGACGCCGAGGCGATGCGGCGAGCCGGGCTGGCGCATCTCCTGTCGGTCAGCGGCCTTCACATCACGGCGGTCGTCGGGATCGTCATGGTGCTGACGATCAGGCTGCTGGCGCTCTGGCCGTGGCTGGCGTTGCGGGTTCGACTGCCGTTGGTCGGAGCAGCGGCCGGAGCCGTTGCCGCCGTCGGATATACGTGGCTGACCGGAGCGGAGGTTCCGACGATACGCTCCTGTGTCGCGGCGATGCTGGTCCTGGCGGCGCTGGCCATGGGTCGGGAAGCGATGACCCTGCGCCTTGTCGCAGCAGGGGCGCTGATCGTGCTGATCTTCCGGCCCGAGGCATTGGTGGGGGCCAGTTTCCAGCTCTCCTTTGCAGCGATCACCGCCATTGTCGCGCTTCATGAGCACCCGGCGGTTCGCCGATGGTTAGGGCCGCATCCCGATTGGCGCTGGGCGGCCTTGCGGCATCTGGGCGCGTTGCTGCTGACCGGGCTGGTGGTCGAGGCGGCGCTGATGCCGATCGCCGTCTATCATTTCCACAAGGCGGGGCTTTACGGCGCACTGGCCAATATCGTCGCGATCCCCTGGACGACCTTCATCGCCATGCCGCTGGAGATGATCGCATTGTTGCTGGAGCCCATGGGGTTGGGCGGCCCATTCTGGTGGTTGCTCGGACTGGCCCTGGGCCTGTTGTTGAAGCTGGCGCATGCGGTGTCCGCCATGCCGGGATCGGTGGTCGCCTTGCCCGTGGCGTCGGGATGGGCGTTCGGGCTGGCCGTCGCGGGGGGATTGTGGATCGCGCTTTGGCGGACCCGGTGGCGATGGCTCGGGACGCCTGCGCTGATGGCCGGTATATGGGTCATGTTGGCAGCGCCTGCACCCGACCTTATCGTCACCGGCGACGGTCGACATGCTGGGATCGCGTCGGGGCATGGCATGGCGCTGCTCCGTGATCGGGCGGGGGATTATATGCGGACCACCCTGTCCGAACTCAGCGGCACCGATGCCGAGCCGCTGGCGCTGGCCGATCAACCGGCGGCGCGTTGCGGGCGGGATATGTGCGTGACCGTTTTGGAGAAGCGCGGGCGGCGCTGGCGGATCGCGGCGACGCGCAGTGGTTATCCGGTGCCATGGACGCAGTTGGTGGCGCTTTGCGGTCGGGTGGATATCATGATCGCCGACCGTCGCCTGCCCGATGCGTGCCGGCCGCGCTGGTTGAAATTGGACAGCTTTGTCTTGGAGCGGACCGGCGGCGTCTCCATCCGGCTCGATCCACCCATGGTGCGGGTGGTGCGCCAACCCGGTGATCGCCATCCATGGTCGATGACCGGACAGAGGGGAGGGCGATAGGCCCTCTATCAACGAAGGGCGATGCATTCGACAGCCCCAAACCGAGACTGTGAGCAAAGCCATCCAAAGCCGGATCAGGGCTTTCTAAGATGGCTTTGCTCCGCCCTCATTCGTAGCGGCGCAGGATGCCCGACAGCTTGCCCTGCACCCGCACCTGCGCGGGCGCGTAGCGCTGCGGGTCATAGGCGCGGTTGGCGGGATCGAGGCGGACCATCGAGCCTTCGCGCCGGAAATATTTCAGCGTCGCTTCGCTATCGTCGATCAGCGCGACCACGATCTGTCCGTCGCGCGCCACATCGGTACGGCGGATCAGCGCATAGTCGCCGTCGAGGATACCCGCCTCGACCATCGAATCGCCGGATACTTCCAGCGCATAATGTTCGCCCGAGCCGAGCAATGCGGCGGGCACGGCCAGCATCGAACTGCCCTCGAACGCCTCGATCGGCAAACCGGCGGCGATCCGGCCATGGAGCGGGATTTCGACCACGTCATTGGCAGGCTCGACTGCCGGACGCGGGGTGGGCGCACGGACATTGGCGGATGCGGGTTCGGCCGCCACGGTCTTTTCCGGCCGGTCAGGCATCCGCAACACTTCCAGCGCGCGGGCGCGATTGGGCAGGCGACGGATGAAGTGGCGTTCCTCCAGTGCGGAGATCAGACGGTGGACGCCCGACTTGGACTTGAGGTCCAGCGCCTCCTTCATCTCTTCGAAAGACGGCGAGACGCCGGTTTCCTTCAAACGGTCGTTGATGAAGCAGACAAGCTCATGCTGCTTTGCGGTGAGCATCGCGATCCTCCGTCCAGAACAGACGTGGAACTTATATGGAACGTTTTGGCTTGCGTCAAGCGAGCATCAGGATTTCCGCCGAGTCGCCTGTCGCGGCGGGGGGAGCGTGTGGCGGGCGGATGATAAGGCAGGTCGAACGCGCCAAAGTCAGCAGCATCGAGCTGTCCTGGATGGCCGCCGCATGAACCCGCCCGTCTATCATCGCCGCGCGAAGATAGTCGATGCGCGGGCCATTGGCGGGCAAATCCTCGCCCAGTATGGCGGGGATGGGCCTGGGCAGTGGCTCGGCCGCACCTGCCAGATGCGCGATCAGGGGGCGCACGAACAGCGTTGCGGTGACGAAGGCCGAGACGGGATTGCCCGGCAGGCTGAGCACCACCGTCTCGCCGAGCCGTCCCGCCATCATCGGCTTGCCGGGGCGAAGCGCGATACGCCAGAAATCGACGCTCCCGCCCGCCGCCTTGAGCGCGGGTTGGACCAGATCATGATCGCCGACCGAGGCGCCGCCGGTCGTCACCAGCAGGTCGGCCTCAACCGAGGCAAAGGCGTCGCGGAGCTTATCGAGATCATCGGGCAGGATGCCCAGATCGATGATCTCGACCGGCAGATCGGCCAGCATCGCCGCCAGCATGACGCCGTTCGATTCGGGCAGGGCGGCGGGATCGGTGCTACCGGGCGGGACCAGTTCGTCGCCGGTCGCGGCGATCGCGACACGAACGGTCGGTCGGACGGGCAGGACGGCGTGACCGCCGGTCGCCGCCACCGCGATGCGCGCGGGGGTCAGTCGCTGCCCGGCAGCGATCAGCGTTGCGCCTTCGGAAAAATCGAGCCCGCGCCGCCGTACATTGCGGCCCTGATGGGCGGGGCCTTCGCCTGCCAGCGTCAGGACCGCGCCGTCGCGCGCCGCTTCCTCCTGGATCAGAACGGTGTCAGTCCCTTCCGGAAGCACCGCGCCGGTAAAGATACGCGTCGCCTGTGCTCGCTCGACCGAACCGCTAAACGGCCGTCCCGCCGCGCTTTCACCGATGACGGTCCATGGCCCCGGCATGTCCTGAAAGCGGATGGCGTAGCCGTCCATCGCCGACAGGTCGTGCGCAGGCTGGGTCCGCCGCGCGGTCACGTCACGCGCGGCCCAGCGTCCGGCAGCTTGGCGCAACGGCAGTTCGACGATGGAGCGTTCGCTGGCCAGGGCGAGCAATCGGGCCTGGGCTTCGGGGACGGGGAGAAGAATGACGGTCGCTCCTTTTGGCCCAAGGACGCTTTTCCGCAGCGTCCGTTCCCCTGCGATCGGAGGCGTTAGGCGTTCCAGTCGCCGGACTTGCCGCCGGTCTTGGCGATCAGGCGAATATCACCGATCGTCATGCGCTTATCGAGGGCCTTTGCCATGTCGTACACGGTCAACAGCGTCACCGACACGGCGGTCAGGGCTTCCATCTCGACACCGGTCTGGCCCGCCATGGCAGCGGTGGCGGTGGCGGTCACGCCTCCCTCGTCCAGAACCAGATCGATCTCTACCTTGCTCAGAGGCAGGGGGTGGCAGAGCGGAATGAGGTCGCTGGTCTTCTTGGCGGCCATGATGCCCGCCACCCGCGCGACCGCCAGCACATCGCCCTTCTGAACGCTGCCCGCGCGGATCGCGGCGGCGGCGTCTCGAGTCATGGTGATGCGGCCTTGCGCCACCGCCTCTCGGGCCGTGACCGCCTTGGCCCCGACATCGACCATGCGCGCCGAGCCTTCTTCGTCGAGATGGGTGAGGCCGGTCATCCGATCAGCGCGCGGGTTGCCGCCTCGACGTCATGCTGGCGCATCAGCGCTTCGCCGACCAGGAAGCAATGAATGCCGTGCGCAGCCATCGCGTCCAGATCCTCGCGGCTGGTCAGCCCGCTTTCGGCCACGAAAGTGCTGCCCGCGGGGGCATGCGCGACCAGTTCATAGGTCCGTTGAAAATCGACGGTGAAGTCCCTGAGATCGCGGTTGTTCACCCCAATCAACCGCGACTTCAACCGCGCGGCGCGCTCCATCTCGGCGGCGTCGTGAACCTCGACCAGCGCGTCCATGCCGCACTCGATCGCAGCGGCCTCGATCTCCTGCATCTGGGTGTCGTCCAGGGCCGCGACGATGATGAGGATGGCGTCGGCCCCCAGTGCGCGCGATTCGTGCACCTGCCAGGGGTCGACCATGAAATCCTTGCGCAGCACCGGGATCGATACCGCCGCGCGCGCCTGTTCCAAGAACACGTCCGCCCCCTGGAACCAGCGTTCGTCGGTCAGCACCGACAGGCAGGCCGCGCCGCCCGCTTCATAGGCGCGGGCATGGGCGGGAGGATTAAAATCCGCGCGGATCAGGCCCTTGGAGGGGCTGGCCTTCTTAACCTCGGCGATCAGCGCATGGCCGGTTTTGGCGTCCAACGCGGCCCGGAACCCGCGCGGTGCCGAGACGGTGGCGATCTTGGCGTCCAGATCGGCATGCGACATGGTCGCCTTGCGCGCGGCGACATCGGCGCGCTTGGTTTCCAGGATGCGGTCGAGCATCGTCATCGGTAAGCAATCCATCGATCGAGAAGCGCCGCGGCCTCGCCGGTGTCGATGGCGCGGGCGGCGGCGACCGCGCCTTGCGCCAGGTCGGTGCTATGCCCGGCGACCAGCAGCGCGGCGGCGGCATTGAGGAGAACCGCGTCGCGATACGCGCCCGGCTCCCCGGCGAGAAGACGGCGAAGCGCCTCGGCATTGTGCCGCGCGTCGCCGCCACGAATGGCGGTGATGGGATGGCGGGGGAGGCCCGCATCCTCCGGGGTGATGGTTGCGGGGGCGGTAATGTCGCCGACCGAGACCGCGATGCTGGGACCTGCACCGGACAGCTCGTCCAGCCCTTCCTCGCCCGACACGACCAGCGCTGCCTCGGCGCCCAGCTGCTCCAGCGCCTCGGCATAAACGGTCGCATAGTCGGGACGCGCGATGCCGATCAGCTGCCGCCCGACATGCGCCGGATTGGCGAGCGGCCCCATCAGATTGAAGATCGTCCGCCGCCCGATCCTGCGCCGGATCGGGGTGATCCGCGCCATCGCGGGGTGGTGGTTGGCGGCGAACAGGAAGGCGATACCGATATCGTTGAGGCTCGACTGCGCCACGGCCCCCGCGCGCTCCATATCGAGGCCCAGCACTTCCAGCGTGTCGGCCGCGCCCGCCTTGGACGAAGCGGCGCGGTTGCCATGCTTGGCGACCGGCACGCCCAGTGCGGCGACGACCAGCGACACGGCGGTCGAGACGTTGAGGGTATGATGTCCGTCGCCGCCGGTGCCGCACACATCGACCGTACCCTTGGGCGCTTCGACCGGGATGACGCGCTGCCGCATGGCGCGCGCGGCCTCGGCGATCTCGATCGAGGTTTCGCCCCGCTCGGTCAGGCCGATCAGGAAGGCCGCAATCGCCTCATCCTCGGCGCGGCCGTCCAATATGTCGGCAAAGGCGGCGGCCGCCGTCTCTCGCGACAAAGGACTGACGGTATCGGGGAGCAGCGCGACGGTCGTCACGCGGCACTCTCCACCGGCGGGCGGAGCCGCTCGGGCAGTTCATGCGCCACGCCTGCTTCGCGCAGGAAATTGGCGAGCATCGCATGACCATATTCGGTGGCGATGCTTTCGGGGTGGAACTGGACGCCGTGAATGGGCAGCGTCGCGTGGCGAAAGCCCATTACCGTGCCATCCTCGGCGCGCGCATTGACGACCAGGCTATCGGGCACATCGTTGACGATCAGCGAGTGATAGCGCGTCGCGGTGAAGGGCGAGGGCAGGCCCCGGAACAGCCCGGTGCCGTCATGCAGCACCGGCGAGGTCTTGCCGTGCATCAGGCCGCCACGCTCGACCAAGCCACCGAAATGCTGGCCGATCGCCTGATGGCCCAGGCACACGCCCAGCAGCGGCCGACCCGCATCGGCGGCGGCGGCGACCAGGTCCAGGCTGACGCCCGCCTCGGTCGGCGTGCACGGGCCGGGGGAGATGAGAAAGGCTTGCGCCCCCGACGAGAGCGCTTGGCCCGCCGAGATCGCGTCGTTGCGGACCACCTCTACCTCGCTGCCCAATTCCTGAAGATAATGGACGAGGTTCCAGGTGAAGCTGTCGTAATTGTCGACGACCAGGATCATGGCACCGCCATAGCCGATCGCGCGGGCGGTGCAACGTCCCGTTCACATCGGTCTCGCGGGGCAGGGCATCGTCATGACGGTGGCGCGATGACGGATCATGCGACATAGCGCCGCAATTCCGCCGGAAATCGGCCCCTACCGGGCTTCGTTCAGCATGGAGCCATGAAGGGCGTCCGACGTTGTCAGACCATAAGGAGTTTTCGTCACCATGGTTCGAGCTGCCCTGATTGCCGCCTTGTTGCTGACCCCGGCTACGGCTTTTGCCCAGCAAGCGGCGACGTCGGACCAGGCGCAGGCCAGCACCGGCCAGCCGCCCAAGCGGGTGCGTAACGTCACGCTGACCGGCGACCAGAAATGTCCCGAGAGCACGGCGGAGGAAGTCGTGGTGTGCGGCCGTGACGACGAACCCTATCGTATTCCCAAGGCGCTGCGCGACGACAAGCCGATCCCGGCGCAGAACCAGAGCTGGGTCAACCGCGCCGCGACGATGGATCAGGTCGGTCGCGTGGCGGGCGGTATTCCGGACACCTGCTCGCCGGTGGGCACGGGCGGCCAGAGCGGATGCAGCATTCTGTGGAACCAGCAATATCAGGCCGATCGCCGTGCGCGCCGGGCCGAGGTGACGCCGCCTGCGGCTGACGGGGAGTGATGTCCGGGGGCAGGATGACTTCACGTTGATCCACCCCTCCTCTTTAGGGGAGGGGTTTGGCTAAGGACGCCCCAATGTCATCCCGATCCAGGGCAGGGACCGCCTGACTCAATTCTGTTCCCCGGCGAAGGCCGGGGTCCAATCGCAATGATGTTCATGGCACGCTTTATCGGTTGGGGAATGGCCTCCCATGCAGCGTCTTGCACACTCTCAACCCAGTAGGAACTGGGCCCCGGCCTTCGCCGGGGAACAGCGCCCTTTTAAAGCCGAATATACTTACTGCCCGAAGCCGCCTTCACCGGCACGCGCCACCGCATCGCGCGCGGCGGCGAGCATCGCGCCCGCCTTGGCCTCGCATTCGCGCTGCTCATAGGCCGGGTCGCTGTCGGCGACGATACCCGCGCCCGCCTGGACGTGGATGGTACCGTCCTTGACCACCGCCGTCCGCAGCACGATGCACGAATCCATCGAGCCGTCGGGCGAGAAATAGCCGACGCCGCCCGCATAAGCGCCGCGTCGCTCGGGCTCCAGTTCGGCGATGACCTGGCAGGCGCGGACCTTGGGAGCGCCGCTGACCGTGCCCGCCGGGAAGCCCGCGAACAGCGCGTCGAGCGCGTCCTTGTCATCGGCCAGATGCCCGACGACGTTCGAGACGATGTGCATGACGTGGCTGTAGAACTCGACCGTATAGCTGTCGGTCACGCGCACGCTGCCTGCCGAGGACGCGCGGCCGACATCGTTGCGGCCCAGGTCCAGCAGCATCAGATGCTCGGCGCGTTCCTTGGGATCGGCGAGCAGGCTGTCACGATTGGCGGCATCCTCGGCCCGCGTACGCCCGCGAGGGCGGGTGCCCGCGATCGGCCGGATCGTCACTTCGTCGTTGCGGACGCGAACCAGGATTTCCGGGCTCGATCCGATCAGTGAAAAGCCCGGCAGGTCGAGATGATAGAGGAAAGGCGAGGGGTTGATCCGCCGCAGGCTGCGATACAGCTCGAACGGCGGCAGGGTGAAGGGCGCGGAGAAACGCTGCGCCAGCACCACCTGAAAGATATCGCCCGCGACGATATAGTCCTTCGCCCACGCGACCATCTCGACATAGCGACCGGGAGGCAGCGCCGGTTCATAGGCCGGTTCGGGCAGTTCGGCGCGCACCGGTGCGGGCAGGGTGGCGGTCGCGAGGCGTGCGGCGGTGGCGTCCAGCCGCTCCTCCGCGTCCGCGATCATCCGCGCGGCATCGCGCGCCGCATCGGGCCACACGGGGGCGACCAGATAGAGCGCATCGGCCAGCCGGTCGAAGACCAGGATCACCGTCGGCCGCACGAACATCATGTCGGGCAGGCCGAGCGGATCGGCCTCAGGCTGGGGCAGCGTCTCGACCAGCCCGACCGTCTCATAGCCGAAATACCCGACCAGGCAGGCCAGTGCCGAGGGCAGGCCCTCGGGCACGTCGGCGCGGCATTCGGCGACCAGGGTGCGCAGCGCCGCCAGCGTCGGCGCGTCGCACGGCTCGAACGCGTTGCGGTCCGTCGCCCAGTGGCGGTTGATCGCGGCGGCATGACCATCGGCGCGGAAGACGAGATCGGGGGCGAGGCCGATCAGGCTGTAACGACCGCGCGTCGCGCCGCCCTCGACCGATTCCAGCAGGAAGTCACCGCGACCCGGCTCGATCAGCTTGAGCGCGGCGGCGACCGGCGTCTCGGTATCGGCGATCTGCCGACGCCAGATCAGCTGCGGCTGGCCATCGGCCAGCCGTTCAGCGGTGCTGCGCTCAGTTGCTGCCATTGTTCAGCAGCTCTGAGCGGGTCTTGGCGACCGCCTTGGGGTCTGTCTTGACGACGACGGCGTCGCGAACGGCGCGTGCGAACTGCGAGACATATTCGCGGCCGATCAGGCGGCCGATATCGCCCCGCGCGGCGCGGATCGCGGCGTCGTTGCCGGTCGCATTGCCCGGTTCGATCTTGGTCACGCGGATGATGTACCAGCCCTCGTTCTGCGGGGCGGCCAGCGTGCGCGCCTTGTTCTGCGGCATCGAGAACAGCAGCGCGAGCGGGGCGGCGGCGGGCGTGTTCTGCGCGGCGGCCAGATCGCGGCGCGACGCGGCGATCGGGCGGACCGGCGGCACCACCAGCCCGGTTTCCTTCAGCGCCTGAGCCATCGGCATGCCCTTGTTCACCTTGGCGAGCACGGCATTGGCGAGAGTGCGGGCCGCGGTGCGAGCGCGGTCGGCGGTCAGGTCGGCCAGCACTTGGCTACGCACCTGGGCCAGCGGACGCGGGGCGGAGCGCTGGATCTGGCCGACGCCGACGACCGCGAAGCCGCCGTCCTGGCCGATCGGTACGATCTGCGGCGCGTCGCCATCCTCGGCGGTGAAGGCGGCGGTGATCATCGCGCGCAGTTCCGGCGTCGGCTGGAAGGTCGGCGCATCCGGTGCCGCGCCCTGTGCGGTGACGGCGGGCGTGGTCTGTGCCTGAAGTTTGCGGTCGGCGATCACCTCGTCGAACGTGGCGTTGCCCGACAGCGAATCCTCGATCGCGTTGCGCATCTCACCCAGCGCGGCGGCCTGCTTCTGCTTCGTCAGCTCGGTGACGATCTCGGGGCGCGCCTGGGCCAGCGTCTTGCCGGGAACCTGGGTGATCGCATCGACCTTGGCGACGACGAAGCCGAGCGTCCCACGCACCGGGCCGATCACGCCGCCCTGCGGCGCGCCGAACACGGCATCGGCGACCGCGGCCGAGGCCTGGGTGGCATAGGCCGCCTTGTCGACGCCCTTTTGCACCGAAGCCTCCAGCCCGGCGGCGCGTGCGGCATCGGCCAGCGAGGTGCCGCCCTTGGCCTTGGCGGCCAGCGCATTGGCGCCCGCCTGATCGGCGACGATGACCTGGGTCACGTCTCGCTTCTGGGTCGCGGCATAGCGCGACTGGTTGGTCTGATAGTAACGCGCGATCTCCGCATCGCTCGGGGTCGCCTTGGCGGCGACGGCGGCGGGGTTCACGACCGCATAGCGGACCACGCGACGCTCCGGCAGCGTGTAGCGCTGGACGTTGCGGGTGTAGAAGGTCTGCACGTCGGCGTCGCTCGGCGCGGCCCCCGCGGGGACCAGACGGGTCGGGATATAGCCGACCTCGCCCTGCCGCTTTTCGAGCAGCAGCGAGGCATAGGGCAGCGCCATCTGCGTCGCGAACTGGGTCGCACCGACGGTGGGGATGGTCAGCTGCTGCGCGAAGGTCGAACGCTCGATATCGGTGCGGACCTGCGCATCGGTCATCTTCCGCTGTGCCAAAAGCTGCTGATAAAGCGCCGGGTCGAACTGGCCATTGGGGCCGCGAAAGGCCGGGATCGAGGCGATCTGGCCGTCGACCAGGCGGCGCGAGACGACCATGCCCTGCTGCTTGCCGAACTGTTCGAGCGCCAGGCCGGTGATCTCGCGCTGGAGCACGCCCTCGAACCCGCCCGCCGCGATGAACTGCGCCATGTCGAGGCCCGGCTGTTCCTGGCGATAGGCGGCGACCTCGTTCTGCGCGGCGGTGCGCAGGTCGTTGGCGGTCACCTTCGCGTCGCCGACCTTGGCGACGTCGGAGCCGTTCAGGCCGCCCGCCATGCCCGCGATATTGGTGACGTCACCGGCCGCGAACGCGATCGCGATCACGCCCAGCACGATGAAGGTCACGACGACGCCGGCCTTGGAATTGATGATCCGGCGGAAGAAGCTGAGCATGGACGACCGATCGGCAAAGACAAAAACGTGTCCCGCTTTAGGGGCGAGGTCGCTCGGCATCAAGCTTGTGCGAAATCCACGATCCGCTATCGGTGTTGAACACGTATAACATGCGACTCAATCGGGGAGCCTCATATGGCACGGCGCAAATTGGTGGCGGGCAACTGGAAGATGAACGGCTCGCGTGCCGTGCTGGCCGAGCTGGACGCCATCGCAAAGGCTGCCGAGACGGCGCCGAACGTCGATGTAGCGGTCGCCGTGCCCTTCACCCTGATCGCTCCTGCGGCCGAGCGCGTGCCCGGCCTCGCCATCGGGGCGGAGGATGTGCATGAGCGCGATTCGGGCGCGCATACCGGCTGCGTCTCGGCAGGCATGGTCCAGGAAGCGGGGGCGAGCTTCACCATCGTCGGCCATTCGGAACGTCGCGCCGATCAGGGCGAGACCAGTCAGGATGCCTGGGCCAAGGCGGCGGCGGCGCATCGCCAGGGATTGAACGTCATCCTTTGCTGCGGCGAGACCGAGGCGGAGCGCAATGCGGGGCGCGCCGAGCGGGTGGTGCAGGCGCAGATCGAGAAGTCGGTGCCCGACAATGCGGACGGCAGCTGGTTCACGCTGGCCTATGAACCGCGCTGGGCGATCGGGACGGGGCGGACGCCGACGGTCGACGAGATCGCCAGCATCCATGCCATCGCGCGTGCCAAGCTTCGCATGCTGATCGGCGATGCGGCGGACGGGGTGCGGATCCTGTACGGCGGTTCGGTGACGGGGGAGAATGCCGCCGTGCTGCTGGCAGTCGAGAATGTCGACGGCGCGCTGGTCGGCGGGGCGAGCCTGACCGCCGCCAAGTTCGTACCGATCATCGAGGCGGCGGCGGGGTTGTAACGACGGTTCGTGGCGTGCGCTTCGACTTCGCTCAGCGTGAACGGCTGTCAGGTATAGTCCCCAACCCCCGTTCAGCCTGAGCGTAATCGAAGGCCACGCTACAACCTCAACGCCCCGAATACCGCCCCTTCAACATCGCGTACGCCGCACGCAGGGCATAGGCATCGCCCCCCTTGGGTCGTCCCGGCTTGCCCGAGGGCCGCCACGCGAACACGTCGAGATGCGCCCAGGCTGTGTCCTTCGGCACGAAGCGCCGCAGGAACAGCGCTGCCGTGATCGCTCCCGCAAAGCCGCCATCGGGCGCATTGACCATGTCGGCGATGTCGGACTTCAGCATGTCGTCATAGCTGTCCCATAGCGGCATCCGCCACACGGGATCGTCCTCGCCCGCCGCCGCCGTCAGCAGGTCCGCCGCCAGCGCCTCGTCATCGGTGAACAGCGGGGGCAGGTCGGGCCCGAGCGCCACGCGCGCCGCGCCGGTCAGCGTGGCGAAGTCGAGGATCAGTTCGGGCTTCTCCTCCCCCGCGCGGGTCAGCGCGTCGCCCAGGATCAACCGGCCTTCGGCATCGGTGTTGGTGTTCTCGACCGTCAGGCCCTTGCGGGTCTTCAGCACGTCGCCGGGGCGGAAGGACGCCGCCGATACCGCATTCTCGACCGCCGGGATCAACAGGTGCAGCCGCACCGGCAAGCGCGCCGCCATCACGAGGCTCGCCAGCGCCAGCGCATGCGCGGCGCCACCCATGTCCTTCTTCATAAGGCGCATGCCCGCAGAGGGCTTGATGTCCAGCCCGCCCGTGTCGAAGCACACGCCCTTGCCGACGATCGCGATGCGCGGATGGGCGGGATCGCCCCAGTGCAGCTCGATCAGCCGGGGCGCACGCTCGCGCGTGGCGGCCTGCCCGACCGCGTGGATCATCGGATAGTCGCGGGCCAGCGTCTCGCCGCTGGTCACCATGATCTGCGCGTGATGGGTGCGGGCCAGTGCTTCGACCTCCGCCTCCAGTTCGGCAGGACCGAGATCGCCGGCACCCGTGTTGACCAGATCGCGCACCTGCGCGGTCGCGGCGGCGAGGCGGATCACCTCGTCCCGGTGCGCGACATCGCGGGTCAGCAGCACGCGAGGGCCATTGTCATCGCCCTTGCGATATCGGGTGAAGCGATACTGGCCGAGCAGCCAGCCCAGCGCGTTCGCGCCGACCTCCGCGCCGTCCAGTCGATACTGGCCTTCGGGCAGGGCCTCGGCCAGCTTGGCCAGCGCCCAAGGCCCGGTTGCCTTTGCGACGCCCGCGACCACGGTCACCTCGCCATCATGCGGCACGAGCAGATGCGTGTCGGGCTTGGCGGCGAAGCGCTGCGCCGTCGCCAACGTGCGGGTGCCGACGGGCTGGCGCGCGAGCCAGTCGGCGAAGCCCTCGGCGGTCAGCAGGGTGATCGTCCGGGCGGGCTGGCCGCGATCGGGCTGGAGCAGGGAGGCGAAGTCCATCATTCGGCGGGGCTCACGAGAAATTGTTCGATCTTTCCGTTGGTGCCGGGCTCGGCATAGGTGCTGATCCGAAGCGTGCGACCGGGATAGGTGACGCGATAGGAGCGGTTGACGAACCCACCGCGCAGGCGCGTGCGCCCTGCCTGTTCGATCTTGGTCGGCGCACCCAGGGGCGACAGGCTGGTCCGATAATCGGCCAGCGTCGTCGGCGTGAAATAATAGGCCGCATCCTCGGTCAGCAGCGCACGGTCGAGATCGCCCGCCTGAAGCTGTGCGTACACCCGCTTGGTCCGATCGAGCGCGGCGGCGTCCTCGGCATTGGCCTGGGGCGCGGGCAGGACGATGTCGGAGATGCCCTTGGCGATCCGGCTCTGCGCATCGGCAAACCAGGCGTTGACCGCGACGACCACCGCGGCCTTGTCGTCCGGATAGACGATATTCTCGGTCAGGAAGCCGACCGCTTCGCCGCTATGCTCGACGAAGCGGCGGCCATCGGCGGTGCCGACGCCCACGCCCAGCCCGTAATTGGTGTTCGAGCCGTCGGTCAGCTTGACGGGATTTTCCTGCTCCGCCCAGTCCTTTGCGGGCAGCAGCGTGCGGTTCATCCGCGCGACGTCCCATTTGGCGAGGTCCTGCGGCGACATGGACAGCTCGCCCGCCGCATAGAGCCAGCCGGGGGCGGCGGGCGTCTCGACCCGGACGGGGCCGAGCGCATGGCGCAGATAGCCCTGTGGGAAGCCCGGACCGACCGCCTTGTCCTGATCCAGCGCGCGGATGCCCAGCGGCTGGAAGACACGGGTCTGAAGAAACTGAAGGAGAGGCTGGCCCGACACCTTCTCGACGATCATGCCCGCGACGACATAGCCGGTGTTGGAATATTGCCATTGCGTGCCGGGCCGAAAGTCGAGCGGCGCCCTGGCCCAGCGGTCGATGATGCCTTGCGGCGTGGTCGGCGTCGCCATCGCCTTGAAGCTGTAATCCTGCGGCCAATAGTCGCGCAGGCCCGAGGTGTGGCTCAGCAGCTGGCGGATGGTGATCGTGTCGCCGTCCGTGATGCCCGGCACATATTTGGACACCGTGTCGTCGAGCGAGAGCTTGCCGTCGTCGGCCAGCAGCTGGACGGCGGTGGCGGTGAACTGCTTCGACACCGAGGCGATCTGATAAGGCAGCTTGGCGTCGGCGGGGCCGGTCTGCCCCTCGAACTGTTTGCCATAGGCCTTGGCGAGGACGATCCTGCCGCCGCGCACCACCGCGATCGAGGCGGAGGGGACGCCGGTATTGGCCAGCGTCTTTGTCACCAGGGCATCGATCTTCTGGGTTTCCGCCGGGGTCAGGGCCTGGGCGATGAGCGGGGCGGGGGCGATGGACGCGATCGCCGCCAGCAAAATGGGGTATCTCATGCCCGCCAAGGAAGCAGGTTTGCGGGGGCGGCGCAACGGGGGTGGGGGACTTCGGCTTCGTTCAGCTTGAACGGAGCGAGGGGTGCTTGGACCAGTATCCCAACAGCCGTTCAGGCTGAGCGAAGTCGAAGCCCACACTAACCCTTTCGTCGAGCGTGGCTGGCGGCACTTGGAGAGCCTCTCCCTTACCTTCGACTATGCTCAGGCTGAACGGACCTGGGCATAAATTTCCGCCCCACCCCGGCGAAGGCCGGGGTCCAGTCGCGGCGCCTTGCGTTGAACAAGGCATCGCGTGCCTTGGGCGGCTTGCATCCGGACCCCGGCCTTCGCCGGGGTAGTATCATAAGGGGAGAACCGGAATGACCACCGAACTGACCATCCTCGGCTGGTCGATCATCCTGTTGTTCGTCCACATCGCGCTGCAATCGCAGCTGGCGACTTTGGACCGGGGCATCGGCTGGAACGCGGGCCCGCGCGACGGCACGCCTGCGCCGCTGGGACACTATGCCGGGCGGGCCGAACGGGCTTCCGCCAATTTCCGTGAGACCTGGCCGATATTCATCGCACTGGCGCTAGGCTTGTCGGTCACGGGACAGAGCGGCGGGATCGCGGCGACCGGCGCGTGGGTGTGGTTCCTCGCGCGGGTCGCCTATGTACCGCTCTATATCTTCGGCGTCCGCTATGTGCGGTCGCTGGCCTATCTGGTGTCGATGGTCGGCCTGGTGATGATGCTTATGCGTTTCCTGTGACGGGAACGCCGTAAAGGTCGTGCTCGTCGGCATCCTCGATCTCGACCTTCACGATATCGCCGACCGACAGATGCCCGGCGTCGCGCAGGAAGACTTCGCCGTCGATCTCGGGTGCGTCGGCTTGGGACCGGCCGGTTGCGCCGCCTTCCTCGTCCACCGCGTCGATGATGACGGGCAGGGTGCGGCCGACCTTGGCGGCGAGCTTGGCGGCGGAGATGGCGGCGGTCTTTTCCATGATCCGCGCGTAACGCTCTTCCTTCACCGCCTCGGGGACGTGATCGGGCAGCGCATTGGCGGCGGCACCCTCGACCGGCTCGAAGCGGAAGGCGCCGACGCGGTCGAGCTGGGCTTCATCCAGCCAGTCGAGCAGATATTCGAAATCCTCCTCCGTCTCGCCGGGGAAGCCGACGACGAAGGTCGAGCGGATGGCGATGTCGGGGCAGATGTCGCGCCACTGGTGGATGCGCTGCAGCACCTTGGCATCGTTGCCGGGGCGCTTCATCCGCTTGAGCACAGAGGGCGCGGCATGCTGGAACGGGATGTCTAGATAGGGCAGCACCAGGCCTTCCGCCATCAGCGGGATCACCTGATCCACATGCGGATAGGGATAGACATAGTGCAGGCGAACCCAGGGCGCGATCTTGCCCAGTTCGCGGGCGAGGTCGGTCATGTGCGGCACGACCTCCTGCCCCTTCCACATCCGGGGTTCCTTGCGGATGTCGATGCCGTAGGCCGAGGTGTCCTGGCTGATGACCAGCAATTCGCGCGTGCCCGCCGCAACCAGCTTTTCCGCCTCGCGCAGGATGGCGTCGGGGCGGCGGCTGACCAGGTCGCCGCGCAAGCTGGGGATGATGCAAAAGCTGCACCGGTGGTTGCAGCCCTCCGAGATCTTCAGATAGCTATAATGACGCGGGGTCAGCTTCAGGCCCGCATCGGGAATCAGGTCGATATAGGGCGACAGGTTCGCGGGCGCGGCGGCGTGCACGGCCTCGACCACCTGCTCATATTCATGTGCGCCGGTGATCGCGAGCACGTCCGGGAAGCGGGTGCGGATCGCCTCGGCTTCCTTGCCCATGCACCCCGTCACGATGACGCGGCCATTCTCCTTGATCGCCTCGCCGATCGCCTCCAGGCTTTCCTCCTTGGCGGAGTCGAGAAAGCCGCAGGTGTTGACCAGCACGACATCGGCCCCGGCATAGTCGGGCGACATCTGATAGCCGTCGGCGCGGAGCTGGGTCAGGATGCGTTCGCTGTCGACCAGATTCTTGGGACAGCCGAGCGAGACCATGCCGACACGCGGCGGAGTAGGGAGTTTGGTTGCCATGGGATACGCGCGCACATAGGCCAAAACGCGACGCTTTTCCAGATGGTGCGCGAAGTCCGGTCGACAGGCGCGCGCGATCCCGGCATGGATGGGCACGGAAGCGAGAGGATAGGGCGCGATGCTGGCGATCGGATTGATGTCGGGAACGTCGCTGGACGGCGTGGACGCGGCGCTGGTCGAAACCGATGGCGAGGCGCTGGTCCGGCCCATCGCCTTTCGCACCGAAGCCTATTCCGACACCGCCCGCGCCGAACTGGCCGAGGCGACCGCGCTTGCCCTGACCTTCGACCGGCCGCGCGCCAGTCCGCCCATCGTCGCGGCGGGCGACCTGATCGTGCGCACCCATGCGATGGTCGTGCAGAAACTGCTCCGCGACGCGGGTGTCGAGGCGGCGGCGGTCGACGTGATCGGGTTTCACGGCCAGACGGTCGCGCATCGCCCCGATCGCGGCTGGACCTGGCAGATCGGTGACGGACAGGCGCTGGCGGATGCGACCGCGATCGTCACCGTGTCCGATTTCCGCTCGGCCGATGTCGCGGCGGGGGGGCAGGGCGCGCCCTTGATCCCCGTCTATCACGCCGCACTCGCCGCCGATCTGGAGAAGCCGGTCGCGATCCTGAACTTGGGCGGTGTCGCCAACATCACCTTTATCGGGACGGACGGCGCGCTGGTTGCCTTCGATACCGGTCCGGCCAACGGCCTGATCGACAGTTGGATGGAGGCGGAAACCGGCCAGCGTTACGATGCGAACGGCCAGATGGCGGCGAGCGGGCAAGTGGAGCCGACGGTCCTCGACACGATGATGGATAATGGCTGGTTCGATCTGGCGCCGCCCAAGTCGCTCGACCGCAACGACTTCACCATCCAGCCCGCGCAGGGCCTGTCGGCGGCGGACGGGGCGGCCACATTGACGGCCTTCACCGCGCAGACCGTCGCCCGCGCGCTCGATCATCTACCCGAGCGGCCCCGGCAATTGCTGGTCGCGGGGGGCGGGCGGCACAATGCCACCATGCTGGCGATGATCGCAGCCGCGACGGGCCTGACGCCCGAGCCGACCGATGCGCTGGGTTGGGACGGCGACGCGCTGGAGGCGCAAGGCTTCGCCTATATGGCGGTACGGCGGCTGCGGGAGCGGGCGATCAGCTTTCCGGGAACGACCGGCGTGCCGGAGGCGACGACCGGCGGCGTGGTCCATCGGCCCTTGGCGGGGTGACGGTTTACGCCTTTCAGAGGCGTTGTCGCTTAGGCCGCATTTGCTAAGACGCGCCACCCCGGCGTAGGCCGGGGTCCAGTTGCCAGTCGATCGGTTATTTACCAGTGCTTACCCGACTGGATCCCGGCCTTCGCCGGGATGGATTTGATAAGAGCTGGACTAACGGCGCTTCGCTTTCGTGCGTACCATCGCCGGAACGGGGCAGCCGTCCACCTCGCGCAGCACCATGAACTGCGGCTCGGCATCAGGCATTTCGTTCAGCTTGCGAAGACCGACCGCCGGTGCGGATTGGTTCACCCGCGTTTCCTTAGGCGCGCAGCGTTCGGGCAATTGGCCGATGCTGGGCATGGTCGAGGGCGGCGTTCCCGGGGCGGCGGACAATATCAACAGAGTGAACAGCACCATTGATCGTCTCCCGTGACAGGAGGATAGCCTACACCCTCAGCCCCGAACCTGGCAATCAGCGTGCGACATAGGCGTCGATCAGCGCGCCGACATAATCGGGCTTTTCGCTGGTCAGGCCGGGCGCGGCATGGCCCTTGCCATAGATGAAGCCGTAAATGGGGTAGGTTGAGCTACCCAGGCCTTCGGAGTCGCGGAACCAGACCTTCACTTCGCTCCAGTCATTGCCCGGCGAAACGTCGAACAGCGTCACATCCTGCTCGGCATGGCCGCGCTGGCCGTTCTGGATCGACCAGTTGGCGTGGGTCAGCATCAGCACCCGGTCCTCGACCACGCGGCTGACCACCGCGACATGGCCCAGCGGCAGGCGGCTGGTCTTCTCGAACACGACGACCGCGCCGACGCGGGGAGTGCGGCCGCGGGGATATTTGCCCTCCGCCTTGGACCACCAGGTCCAGGCGTCGCCATAGATCGCAATGCCCGAGGCTTGGCGCGCGAAGGGGACGCATTGCCCGACATAGTCGAGCAGCGAGTGTGCGTCGGCCGCCGGAATGACCGTCAGTGCGCAGAGCGATACGATTGCCTTGGACACCATGCCTCTCATGCCGATCAAGCTATCGGATTTGCGTGAATACCCAACTGTTCAAGATGGTTAACATGCCGCTAGGGAGATCGACGGAGGCGGGGATGCGACCAGTCGAAGCCTCCGTGGACTGCATCAGCCGCGCCGCGCGCTCGCCCGCGCCTCCAGCAGGTCCCACAGGCCGCGATGCTGGACGAGCAGCTGCGTCGCGCCGAACCCGCGCGCGCGCGCCAGGCCGATGCCCGATTCGTCATCCTCCACGTCACACAGCGGCTCGGGCATCTGGCCGGGCGCGGGCGACAGGCCGAAGCGCCGCGCCGCCTGGTCGAGCACCTGCCGGATCGAGCGCCAGTCGAGGATCAGCGCCGAAACGGCACCGGTCGCGCAGCCCCGCCGATCCGAATTCGCGAGCATTTCCAGCGTATGGCGAAGCTGGGTCAGCGCGGCATCGGTCTGGGCCTGGCCGGGGGTAGAGGGCAGCGGACCCGCCGCCGAGGTCAGATTGGCGAGAAAGGCGCGTTCAAGGGCAAAGGCGTTGGAGGACTGGATCAACCAGGGCAGGGTTTCGATCTGGATGCCGCGCGCCATGGCATAATCGATCATGCAGGGATGATTGCCATGGACCGCACAGACCGCATGAACCGCATCGGTCAGGTCATGCAGCAGAACCTGCGGCATCAGCAACGCCTGGACGTGCGGATGCCCGGCGCTGCCCCATCGCGCCAGGATCGCACGGATGTCGCCGCGCCGATCGTTCTGAAATTCCAAAGCGGTACTCGTCGCCATGTCCGTTCCGATAATGGGCCGGGCGCAGGCGACAGAACCGTCATCCGACCGTCGCACCCGAACAACGGCCCTAACGGAAATTCGTTAATGCCGAGTTTACGAAATCTGGAACGCTTTCGTTATGAGTTACGCCGCTGATTCATTTCAAGAAAACAGGCGTCGCTGTGCCCTGTGCCGGATCGCGCTTGCGGGATGGCAGCGCCCCCGCGATAACGCGCGCCATGGCCGGGCCGGGACCCGGCAATGACAAGGTTCGGAGTGGTATGAATGCGCAAATGGGTGCTGGGTCTGGCGCTGGCGTCGGTCGGGGCGTCGATCGCCATGGGTTCGGGGGCCTCGGCCATGTCGGCTGATGCGCCGACCGCGCAGGGGACCGAACAGGGCAAGCTGACCCTGAAGCGTGTCTTCGGCAGCCCCGACCTGTCGGGATCGCAGCCGCGCGGCCTGCGCCTGTCGCCCGACGGCACGCTGCTGACCTCGCTGCGCCCGCGCGCCGACGAGCGCGAGCGGCTGGACCTCTGGGCTCGCGACACCCGCACCGGCGAGGAGCGGATGCTGGTCGACTCCAAGAAGGTCGGCTCGGGCGCGGAACTGTCCGAGGCCGAGAAGATGCAGCGCGAACGCGCACGCATCGGCGGGTCGAAGGGCATCGTCGCCTATGACTGGGCGCCCGACGGCAAGTCGATCCTGGTGCCGCTGGACGGCGACCTGTATCTCGCCGGTCTCGACGGCACGGTCCGTCGCCTGACCAACACGCCGGGCGGCGAGCTGAATCCGATCGTCAGCCCCAAGGGCGGCTATGTCAGCTTCGTGCGCGACCAGAACCTTTGGGCCCTACCCCTTAATGGGCCCTTGGTCGGCGGCGAGGCGCGCGCCTTGACCAAGGACGGCGGCGGCACCGTTCATTTCGGCGAGGCGGAGTTCGTCGCGCAAGAAGAGATGCACCGCTTCACCGGCTATTGGTGGAGCCCCGACGAACGCTATATTGCAGTCGAGCGGTTCGATGACGCGCCCGTCAAGGTCGCCGTCCGTGCCGCGATCGGCGCGGCGGGCACCAAGGTCTATGAACAGCGCTATCCGGCGGCAGGCACGCCCAACGCGCTGGTCGATCTCTACGTCATGAAGGCGGACGGGTCGGGCCGGGTGAAGGTCGATCTCGGCACCAATCCCGACATCTATCTGGCGCGCGTCGACTGGACGCCGGACGGCTCGGCGATGCTGGTCCAGCGGGAGAGTCGCGACCAGAAGACGCTCGACATGCTCCGCGTCGACCCCAAGACCGGCAAGTCGACCGTCCTCTTCACCGAGCGTTCGGGTGATCGCAGCTGGCTGAACCTGTCGGACGCCTATCGCCCGATGAAGGACGGCAGCCTGATCTGGCGTTCGGAGCGCGATGGCTATGGCCATCTCTACCGCTTCGCGAACGGCCAGTGGACTCAGCTGACCAAGGGGCCCTGGGTCGTCACCAACCTCGTCGGCGTCGACGAAGCGAAGGGACGGCTGTATTTCACCGGCCTGAAGGACGATGTGCTCGAACAGCATCTCTATGCGGTCGACATCGCCCAGCCGAACGTCATCACCCGCCTGACCGAGCGCGGCTATACCAACAGCGCCACGATGGACTCGTCCGCCAGCCGCTTCATCGTCTCGCGCTCCAGCCCGAGCCAGCCGACCCAGGTCTATCTGGCCGACACGGCGGGCCAGCGGCTGAGCTGGATCAACGAGAATGCAATTGTCGCCGGGCATCCCTATGCGCCCTATCTCGCCAGCCACCGCGAGACGAAGTTCGGCACGATCAAGGCCGATGACGGCACGACGCTCTATTGGGAGATGATCACGCCCAAGCTGGAGCCGGGCAAGCGCTACCCCGTCTTTTTCCAGCATTATGGCGGCCCCGGCACCGGCCAGCAGGTCACGCGTGGCTGGCAGGGGGCGCTGCCGCAATATCTGGTCGATCAGGGATGGATCTTCTTCCAGATCGACAATCGCGGCTCGTATAATCGCGGCAAGGCGTTCGAGGACGCCATCTATCACGCGATGGGCACGGTAGAGGTCGCCGATCAGCTGGCGGGCGCGAACTATCTGAAGACGCTGCCCTTCGTCGATCCCGCGCGCATTGCAACTTATGGCTGGTCGTACGGCGGCTATATGTCGATCAAGATGCTGGAGAAGACGCCGGGGGTCTATGCCGCCGCCGTGTCGGGCGCGCCGGTCACCGACTGGCAGCTGTACGATACGCACTACACCGAGCGTTATCTGGGCGATCCGCGTACCGATCCGCAAAGCTATGCGACATCGCAGGCGATTACCGATGCGGCCAAGATCCGCGATCCGCTGATGCTGATCCACGGCATGGCGGACGACAACGTCTTCCTCGACAATGCGACCGCGTTCGCCGCCGAGATGCAGAAGACCGACACGCCGTTCGAGATGATGCTCTATCCCGGCCAGACCCACCGCGTCGGCGGGCCGGGCGTGTCGGAGCATCTGTGGCATACGATCCTGAACTTCCTGGACCGGACTGTGAAGGACAAGCCGACGAAGTAAAATGATCCTCCCCGGCACGGGGAGGGGGACCATGCGCAGCATGGTGGAGGGGGCGTACCGCGAGTGTTGACCCGTGTGGCGCTCCCCCTCCGTCAGCGCTGACGCGCTGCCACCTCCCCGTAACGGGGAGGATTTACGGACTGTACATGGCATTCCTGAAGACCTTCCACCTCTGGCCGTTCCTCGACACGCTGGTCAGCTATCTGACCGCGTTCGTGCTGGGCACCGTGATCGGCGCCGAACGGCAGTACCGCCAGCGTACGGCGGGGCTGCGCACCAACGCCCTGGTCGCGATCGGTGCGGCGGCGTTCGTCGATCTGGGGCAGCGGCTGGGCGGCGATGTCGAGTCGATCCGCATCATCGCCTATGTCGTCTCCGGCATCGGTTTCCTGGGTGCGGGCGTCATCATGAAGGAGGGAATGAACGTTCGCGGGCTGAACACCGCGGCGACCCTCTGGTGCTCGGCGGCGGTCGGGTCGATCGCGGGCAGCGACATGGTGGCCGAAGCGGTGCTGCTGACCGTCATGGTCCTGATCGCCAATACCGCGCTGCGTCCGCTGGTCGACGCGATCAACCGCATTCCGGTCGAGGGACGCCATGTCGAGGCGACTTATTCGGTCAGCCTGACGACCAGTGCGGCACAGGCCGGGCCGGTCGGCGACATGCTGGTCGAGCATCTGGAGCGCGCCGGGCTGCCGGTGGCCGAGCTTGATATCGAGGAATTGGGCGAGGAGCAGGTAACCGTCGCCGCCACCCTGACCAGCACCATCGTCGAGGCGGGCGAGCTCGACCGGATCACCGACCATTTCCAGTCCGTCCACGGCATCGCGCACGCCACCTGGGCCGCCAGCACGCACGACTGAGCCCTCGAAGCGCATGGCTCCCCTGACGGGAATGCGGGGCGAACTTTATGCGGGCGCTATGCGAAACCGGCCATTCGCTCTCGCATTGCTATGCGCGTCCCGATTAGCCGCCGACCAAATGAGGAGGCGGTATGGCGGTACGGGTTCGGACATGGCGGCACGGACTGGCGCTGCGATTGCTGGGCGTCGGGTTTTGCGTCCTCGCCTGGCGGGCGATCGCGAGTCTGATGGCCATGGCGGGGCAGGGCGGCCGTGCCGGGCTGGTGGGCTATGCGCTGGCGACCGCCGCTTTTCTCTTCGCCAGCCTGGGCAGCGCGCTGGTGATCATGGGCGAGCATCTGTTCGACGAAGTGCAGGTCAGCGCCCGCTGGCGGCGGATATGACCGACACTATGCGGGCGCTATGCGATAGCGGGAAATCCATCTCGAAACCCTATGGGGCGAGGCGTAGCTGAGGCGGGCGGGCGATCGAACGCCCGATCGGCAGAGGTTTCCCGTATCCATGTGTACCGATTTCCCTATCGACCCCGCCCGCCAAGCGCGGCTCATCTATGTCGGCCAGGACCATGCGGGTCACTGGCTGGTGCAGGATAGCGCAGGCCAGCTGGAAGGGCGCTTCATCTCGCGTGGCGCGGCCATGCGCTATGCGGTCGAGGAGGCCGAAATCTATCATGCCAGCGTCGCGGTCGTGCAAGATGCGCTGACCCCGCTGGTGTCGTTCGACCCGGTGGCGGCCGACGCCCCCGTCCTGTCGCGTGCGGCGTGAGGGAGGCTCCGACCATGCAGATCGACAGCAAATATCGCCAAGACCCCCGCTGGCCCGCGATCGAGGCGGCGCTGGGTTCGCTGCGCGAGCGGCATCGCCGTGCGGTGCGGATCGTCGACGCCGATTGCGGCGCGGGCGGCTTCCTGATCGCGGTCGCCGAACAGGCGCGGGCGATGGGCTTCACCGCGATCGAGGGACGCGGGCTCGGCGGTTCGCCCGCGATGATCGGCCGGGCGCGGGCCGCAGCGAAGCGTCATCGCCATGCCGCGATGGGTCTGGTGTTCGAGCGCGGCGACACGGCCGACGCGCTGGCCGAAGAGCGTGATTTTCCTGCCGATATTCTGGTCTGTCATCGGTGCGGCACGCAGATGCACGCCGCCGCGACCTGCGTGATTGGCGATCCCAGCGAGAAGATGGCGGCATGAGCGGGCGGGACATGGCATGGCGGTCGCTGGGCGGCCTGACGACGCTGGGCGCGGTGGTGGCGACGCTGAGCGGGCCGTCGGAGTCGCTGCTCGCGCTGTTCTGGTTCTTCGTGGCGCTGGGCGGGGTCGTGCTGATGCTGAATGGCAAGCACATGATCCAGGCACTCCGGGCCGAACGTCGCGGGCATTATCATACCGCCGAGGCCATTCATGCCGCGCGCATTCGCCGGGACCGTCGGTCATGAGCCGCGACACGGGCTTTGAGCTGCGGGGCGGCGCGCTCCATGCGGAGGGCGTCGCGCTTGGCCGGATCGCGCAGGCGGTGGGCACGCCGACCTATGTCTATTCGGCAAGCGCCCTGCGCGCCGCCGCCCGGCGGTTTCGTGAAGCGTTGGCCCCGATCCCGCGCAAGTCGCTCGCCTTCGCGGTCAAGGCCAATCCGTCGCTGGCCGTCCTGTCGGTCCTGCGCGCCGAGGGGTTCGGCGCCGATATCGTTTCGGGCGGCGAACTGACTGCCGTGCTCGCAGCGGGCATGACGGCCGGGGATATCGTCTATTCGGGCGTCGGCAAGACCTCGGAGGAACTCGCCCAAGCGCTGCGGGCCGGGGTCGGCCACGTCAATCTGGAGGGCGAGCGCGAAGGGGAAGTACTGGCGGCCGCCGCCGCCCGGATGGGCGTCGAGGCCACCGCGATGCTGCGGGTCAATCCCGATGTCGATGCGGGGACCCATGCCAAGATCACCACCGGCACCAGAGACAGCAAGTTCGGCGTGGCCTTTGCGGATGCGATCGGCATCTTCGACCGGCTGTCGAAACGGCCGGGCCTGACATTGCGCGGCGTTGCGGTGCATATCGGCAGCCAGATTATGGATTTGGGGCCGCTGGAGTCCGCCTATCGCCGGATAGGCGAGCTGGTCGCGGCGCTGCGGGCGCGGGGACACGCGATCACCCATGTCGATCTGGGCGGCGGACTTGGCGTCGATTACCACGACGGCCCGGACGGCGATGTCACCGCGTATGGTGCGATGGTGGCAAAGGTGACGCAGGATTGGGACGTGACCCTGATGTTCGAGCCGGGGCGCTATATCGCCGCCCATGCCGGGGTGCTGCTGACCCGCGTGCTCTGGGTCAAGCCGGGCGAGGAATGCCCGTTCGTCGTCATCGATGCGGGCATGAACGATCTGGCGCGGCCCGCGCTCTACGACGCCTGGCATGAGTTCACGGCGGTGGCTCCGAACGGTGCGACGATGCGCGCGCATGTCGTGGGACCCGTCTGCGAAAGCAGCGACCGCTTCGCCACAGGCCGGTTGATCGACCGGGTGAAGGAAGGCGACCTTGCGGTCCTGCGCGACGCCGGGGCATATGGCGCCTCCATGGCGTCCTGCTACAACAGCCGGGCACTGGCGGCCGAAGTCATGGTCGAGGGCGATCGCTTTGCCGTCATCGCCCCGCGGATCGAGGCGGCGGCGATCCGGCCGCAGGTCGTACCCGACTGGCTGGACGGGCAGGCGCTCGACCATGCCGCCTAGGCGTGGGCGGGGGTTCGTTAAACCCCCGCTTGCCCCGATGAAACGCGCACTTTTCGCAAAGTTGGTGGACGTGTCCACGCAATGACGCTACCGGCTCACGCTTCCGAGTGGAGGATATAATGGGTTATCGCGTGGTGGTCGCCGGGGCGACGGGCAATGTCGGCCGGGAAATGATCAACATTCTGGCGGAGCGGGAGTTCCCGATCGACGAGCTGGCGGTCGTCGCCTCGTCGCGCAGCCAGGGCGACCAGATCGAATATGGTGAGACGGGCAAGATGCTCACCATCAAGAATATTGAGCATTTCGATCCCACCGGCTGGGACATGGCTTTGTTCGCCATCGGATCAGACGCGACCAAAATCTATGCGCCCAAATTCGCCGCCGCCGGTTGCGTCGTGATCGACAATTCGTCGCTCTACCGCATGGACCCGGACGTGCCGCTGATCGTGCCGGAGGTGAACCCCGACGCGATCGACGGCTACACGGCCAAGAACATCATCGCCAACCCCAATTGCTCGACCGCGCAGATGGTCGTGGCGCTCAAGCCGCTGCACGACAAGGCGACGATCAAGCGCGTCGTCGTGGCCACCTATCAGTCGGTGTCGGGCGCGGGCAAGGCGGGCATGGACGAACTGTTCGAGCAGAGCCGCAACATCTTCGTCGGCGACCCCGCCGAGCCGAAGAAGTTCACCAAGCAGATCGCCTTCAACGTGATCCCGCACATCGACAGCTTCCTCGACGACGGCTCGACCAAGGAAGAGTGGAAGATGGTCGCCGAGACCAAGAAGATCCTCGACCCCAAGGTCAAGGTGACGGCGACCTGCGTGCGCGTGCCGGTCTTCGTCGGCCATTCCGAGGCGCTGAACATCGAGTTCGAGGACGAGATTTCGGCGCAGGAAGCCCAGGACATCCTGCGCGAGGCGCCCGGCGTCATGCTGATCGACAAGCGCGAGGACGGTGGATACGTCACGCCCGTCGAGTGCGTCGGCGACTATGCGACCTTCATCAGCCGCGTGCGCGAGGACTCGACGGTCGATAACGGCCTGTCGCTGTGGTGCGTGTCGGACAATCTGCGGAAAGGTGCCGCACTGAACGCGGTGCAGATCGCCGAACTGCTCGGCCGCCGCCATCTGAAGAAGGGCGACTGAGCCTGAAATTCCTCCCCGGTAACGGGGAGGGGGACCGCCGCGAAGCGGTGGTGGAGGGGGGCGTCCACACGGGTGTCCTATGAGGAAGCCCCCCTCCGTCAGCGCTCACGCGCTGCCACCTCCCCGTACCGGGGAGGATCAAGGGTTTACCGCCCCATATACAATCCGGGCCGATGCCAGGCGAACAGGATCAGGCTGATCGCCGCCGCGCTGATCGCCGACCACATCATCTGCACACCCGAAACCACCGGGATCGCCATCGCCAGGATGACGATATCGAGCGCGACCTGGGTCATGCCCATATTCCACCCGCGCTTGCGATAGAGCCAGATGGTGATGACGCCGGTGCCGCCGACCCCCGCCTGATGGCGGGCGAGCGACAAGATGCCCATGCCGATCACCGTGCCGCCGACCAGCGCGGCAAAGGCCGGGTGCACCCCGTCGACATGCACCGACACGCGCGTGATCGCCGAGGCGACGCCGATGCCGATATTGACCAGCACCGTCTTCACCGCGAACCGCGCGCCCATCACCTTGTGCGCGAACAGGAAGAAGGGGATGTTGACCAGCGTGAACAGCACGCCAGCCGGTAGTGGCAGCAGATAGGACAGCAGCAGCGCGACGCCCGCGATGCCGCCCGTCACCAGTCCCGCCGCCTTGAGGAACATCAGCCCGACGATCAGCAGGGTCACGCCGATGAAGATCGCATAGGCGTCTTCAAGCAGGCTGTGCGGACGCCCGATCGGGCTGGGCGGCAGGGTTTCGGCAGGGGAAGCAGTTGCTGCGGTCATCGAGGGTCCGGATCAAGGGTCCGGCATCCACTCCCGATTGGCCTGCTTCTTGGCGGCAGAGGATTGTCCCATATCGCAATCGTGGCGAAACGCCAATTGCCTGACTTAGCTCAGGAAGAGCCAGCCCAGTGCGATCATCACCACCAGCGCATAGAAACCGCCCTTGGTCCGCAACAGATAGCTGGCCCCCAATACGCCTGTCGCGGCGAGCGCGCAGGCGGCCACCCGGTCGGCGGCGATCCATTCCAGGATCACGAACGCGCCGACCATGTTCGCCGCCGCGTTGACCGCGATCCAGATATAGGAAGGGAAGGCCCCGATCGACCCGATCAGCGGTATCTTGATCGTGGCAAAGCCGCGCATCGTGCCGGGAAACAAATCCGCCGCCAGATGAAAGCCCACGCCGAACCCCAGCCCCGCCGCGACCGGCCAGGTCCGCAGATCGAGCGTGGCGACGTAGAAGGGCAGGACGCTGTGCACCAGCGCGCTGCGATGCTGAAGCTGGAGCGGCGTGTCGAGATCGGGCAGCCGCGTCCCCGCCGCCGTCGCCGCCGCGACCGTGGCGATCAGCATCCACGGCCCCCCTCCACCGGCGAACGCCAGGATCACCGCCAGAAGAAGGAATAGGGATGCTGCCATGGGCGGCGGCTAACGGCTTGTACCCCTTTTGTCCATGCGTGCGACTCGCTCGGAATCACAAAAAAGCGCGGATTCCCGCCATTTTGTCATGGACTGGTGAGAATGGGACTCAGGGCGCTGCTTCGACCTGCGCCGCCGTGGTCAAGGTACAATTTTTTGAGGGTGGTCGGCGGGCCCCGCTCCGGCATAGTCGGCACCATGACCATGCAGGCCAAAGCGGGTATCGGCGCGCTGACCGACCGGGAGAAGCAGACGCTGCGCCTGATCGTTCGGGGGCATGACGCCAAGTCGATCGCGCGCGAACTGAACCTGTCGGTCCACACCATCAACGAACGGCTGCGCGACGCCCGCCGCAAGCTGGCCGTGTCGAGCAGTCGCGAAGCGGCACGGATGCTGCTGGAGGTGGAGGGCGACGCATCGCTGCCGACCCCCGATTATGTGGGGGACAGGAGGATCGGGGAGGACCGGCCAGAGCCGATGGCGGATGAAAGCCCGGCGCCGGTCGTCGGCGTGGAGACCGGCATCCGCCGTCCCCGGATCATCATCGGAGCGATACTCATGACCCTTGCCCTCAGCCTGCTCGCCCTTGGCGGCCTGACCCATATGGCGTCCACGCCGCCCCAGACGGCTACGACGACAGCCACCGATCCGGCGGTGGTCGAAGCCGCCCAGCATTTCCTGCAACTGATCGACCAGGGGCGCTGGGCCGACAGCTACCGCCTGACCACGAGCAGCTTCCACAAGTTGAACACCGAGCAGGTCTGGGCCGCTACCTCCGAGAAGGTGCGGACCCCGCTGGGCAAGACGGTATCGCGGACCCTGCTCAGCCAGGACGATGTTCCCGCACCGCCTGCCGGCTATCGGATGGTGCGTTTCAATACGCGCTTCGGCAATTCGGCGGCGGTCGTCGAAACCGTCACGCTGGAGCGGGAGAATGGCGAGTGGCGGGTTGCCGGTATCTATGTTGGCTAGGGCCATTCCATTCCTCCCCTGGAAGGGGAGGTGGCAGGCCTAAGCCTGACGGAGGGGTATCCCGTCATCGAGAGGACGATACCCCTCCACCAGCCCCGCTGGTTCCCCTTCGCCTATACGCGAGGAATTCGCGCGGAACCGCTGAACATCGACCCTGCCCGTGGTGCAACGGCGGCAAGAAAGGTCCACATCCCCGCCGATCCGTATTAGGAGGTTCGCGTACAGCTTAACCGCCGGAGACCGAACCCTTGGCCGACACCGCCCCCGAAACCCGCTTCTTCGACAGCTTCGACGGCACCCCGATCGCGTGGCGTGAAATGGGGGAGGGGCGGCCCGTGGTGCTGATCCACGGCTATTTCTCCGACGCCTATACCAACTGGATCCGCTACGGCCACGCCGCCGCCATCGCGGCCAAGGGCTACCGGGTCATCATGCCCGACCTGCGCGCGCATGGGGAGAGCGGCAAGCCGAATGACCCCGCCGCCTATCCCAAGGACGCGCTGACCCGCGACGGCCATGCGCTAGTCGAGCATCTGGGGCTGACCGATTACGATCTCGGCGGCTATTCGCTGGGCGCGCGGACGGTCAGCCGGATGCTTGCGACCGGGGCGGAGCCGGGCAAGGCGATCTTTGCGGGCATGGGGCTGGAGGGGCTGCTCCACACCGACCGCCGGGTCGCGCATTTCACCAATATCCTCACCCGGCTGGGCGAGCATAAGCGCGGTACCCCCGAATGGATGGCCGAGGCCTTCCTCAAGACCACCGGCGGCGATCCGGTGGCGCTGCTCCATATCCTCCAGACCTTTGCGGACACGCCGCTCTCGGCGATCGAGGGGTTCGACCTGCCGACCTTGGTCGTGGCGGGCGTCGACGATTTCGACAATGGCGCGGCGGTCGAGCTGGCCGAGGCCTTGCCGCGCGGGCGCTATGTCGAGATTCCGGGCAACCATATGGCTTCGGTGACCAAGCCCGAACTGGGCGCGGCGATCGTGCAGTTCCTCACCGCTTGACGGCGGCGACCAAAGCCGCGCAACTGCGCGCCATCCGCCCCGTTTCAAGGGCGTTTCAGAATGTTAGGGGGATAGCATGATCCGTTCCGCCGTTTCCGGCGCCGTACTCGCCTTTGTGCTCGCCGGTGCCGCTCACGCCCAGACTGCGGCGCCCGCCGCGCCGGCAACGCAGCCGCCCGCGACCGTCGCCGGGGCCGATGCCTTCGTCGCCGAGGCCGAGAAGACGCTGGCCGAAAAATCCGTTGGTGCGCAGCAGGTCGCCTGGGTCAATGCGACTTATATCACCGACGACACCGATGCGCTGGCCGCCGCGTCGGGCGCGGAGATGACCGATCTCGCCGTCCGCTACGGCTTGGGGGCGGCGCGTTATCAGGCGCTGCCGGGCCTGTCCTATGACACCAAGCGCAAGCTGGACCTGTTGCGCGGTGGCATTACCTTGCCCGCGCCGACCACGCCGGGGGCCTCGGCACAGCTGTCGATGCTGACGACGCGCATGTCCTCCTCCTATGGCAAGGGCAAGGGCGTGCTGAATGGCCAGCCGATCAACGGATCGGACATCGAGGCCGCGATGGGCAGCGAGCGTGACCCCGCCAAGCTGAAGGAAATGTGGGTCAGCTGGCACGACAATGTCGGCGCGCCGATGCGGGCCGATTATGCCCAGATGACCGCGCTGGCCAACCAGGGCGCCAAGGAGCTGGGCTATGTCGATGCCGGGTCGCTGTGGCGCTCGGGCTATGACATGTCGCCCGAACAGTTCGCGCAGGTCACCGACCGGATCTGGGGTGAGCTGGAGCCGCTGTACAAGGCGCTCCACACTTATGTCCGCTGGAAGCTGAACGAGAAATATGGCGACACGGTGCAGGCCAAGACCGGCCCGATCCGTGCCGATCTGCTCGGCAATATGTGGGCGCAGGAATGGGGCAATATCTATGACCTCGTCGCGCCGAAGGGGGCGGGCGATGTCGGATATGACACCGGCGATCTGCTGAAGGCCAAGGGTTATGACCCGATCAAGATGGTGAAGGCGGGTGAGGGCTTCTATTCCTCGCTCGGCTTCGCGCCCCTGCCGCAGACCTTCTGGCAGCGGTCGCAGATCGTGAAGCCCGCCGACCGCGAGGTGATCTGCCACGCCTCGGCCTGGGATATCGACAATCTGGACGATATCCGCATCAAGATGTGCACGAAGGTCAATGCCGACGACTTCGTGACCATCCATCACGAGCTGGGGCATAATTATTACCAGCGCGCGTACAAGGATCAGCCGTTCCTCTACAAGAATGGCGCGAATGACGGTTTCCACGAAGCGATCGGTGATACCGTCGCGCTGTCGATCACGCCCGATTATCTGGTGAAGATCGGTCTGCTCGATCCGGCCCGCGTGCCCAGCGCGGACAAGGATATCGGCCTGCTGCTGCGTCAGGCGATGGACAAGGTGGCGTTCCTGCCCTTCGGCCTGCTGATCGACAAATGGCGCTGGGGCGTCTTCTCGGGCCAGATCCCGGCCGGGCAATATCAGGCGGGCTGGGACGCGCTGCGCCTGAAATATCAGGGCGTGGTGCCGCCGGTCGCGCGCGACGAGACGAAATTCGATCCGGGTGCCAAATACCATATCCCGGCGGGTGTGCCCTATGCGCGCTATTTCCTGGCGCGGGTGCTTCAGTTCCAATTCTACAAGGCGGCGTGCCAGCAGGCCGGGTGGAAGGGCCCGCTCCACCGCTGCTCCTTCTATGGCAACAAGGAGGTCGGCAAGAAGCTGAACGCGATGCTGGCCATGGGCCAGTCCAAGCCGTGGCCGGACGCGCTACAGGTGTTCACCGGCAGCCGCGAGATGTCGGGCAAGGCGCTGGTCGAATATTTCGCCCCGCTCAAGACGTGGCTGGACCAGCAGAATAAGGGCAAGCCGCAGGGTTGGTGAGGCTGAGGGGTATGTTCCGCCGCTGGCGTTGCCTGCCCCACCACCACTCACTGTCGCGAGCGGTTCCCCTCCCCAAGCACAGCTTGGGGAGGAATTGAGACGGCATTCCTCCAAATCCCCCCCATCTACGATGGGGAGGGGGACCGCCGCGAAGCGGTGGTGGAGGGGCGTTTATACCAGCGTCTGCTCAGGCCGAACGGCTGCTGGTATCAGTCCTTCTCGCCGTTCTTGTCTTTGCCGTTTTCCTGCTTGGGCGTGCTGCCCTTGAGCGACAGCAGCGCCGCCGTCAGTCCGGCCGCTGCCGCCAGACTGCCCAGGATCGAGGCCACGCCCCATTTGCCGCCGACCCGGTCTAGCCCGTGCTTGCCCAAGGCAGGCGCGGGGGCTGGTTTGATGGCAGCCGGTTTGCGCGGGGGTGCCTTGCGAGGCGCCGTGCGCTTGGTCGAACGAGGCTTGGGGGGCGCCTTGGGCTTGGGCACGGGCTTGGGGGCCTCGGCCACCGCATCCTCGGTGTCCTCCAAGGTGGCCGCGTCGACCGGTTCCTCCTCGACAGGGGCGGGCTTGGGCGCCGGACGCTTGCGCGGCGTGGGCGTGCCGGCTGCCTTGGGCGTGGCGCGGCGGCGGGGCGGGCGTGGCGTTTTCGGGTCCGTGGTATCGACCATGACGAAATCCCCCATTCAAACAAAGCAGCTTCGGTTCGTCACCGTAACGCTTCCACCCGCCCCCGGTTGCTTGTCAGCGGAAGGGCGGCTCGTTGAACGCGCGCAGCTTGCGGCTGTGCAGCTTGTTGCCTTCCCGACGCAGCTGTTCGCAGGTCTCGATGCCGATCCGCATATGCTCGCTGATCGCGCGCTCGTAGAAACGGTTGGCCTGACCCGGCAGCTTCAGCTCGCCATGCAGCGGCTTGTCCGACACGCACAGCAGTGTCCCATAGGGCACGCGGAAGCGATAACCTTGCGCCGCGATCGTCGCCGACTCCATGTCGATCCCGACCGCGCGGCTGAGCGAGAAGCGTAACGCCGACTTGGAATAGCGCAGTTCCCAATTGCGGTCGTCGGTGGTGACGATCGTACCGGTGCGCAGGCGACGCTTCAGCTCGTCACCCGATTGGCCCGAGACGATCTCGGCGGCCTTGGCGAGTGCGACCTGCACCTCGGCGATGGCGGGCACCGGGATTTCGGGTGGCAGCACACCGTCCAGCACATGGTCGTCGCGCAGATAAGCATGCGCCAGCACATAGTCGCCGATCCGCTGGCTGGGGCGGAGGCCACCGCAATGGCCGATCATCAGCCACGCCTCGGGCCGCATGACCGCGAGGTGGTCGCAGATCGTCTTGGCGTTGGACGGGCCGACGCCGATATTGACGAGCGTGATGCCGGTGCCGTCCTTGGCGACCAGATGATAGGCGGGCATCTGGTGCCGCCGCCAGGCGCTGTCGGTGACGATCTTGTCGACATCCTCCGGCCGTTCGATCACGACGCCGCCCGCGCCGGACAGGGCGGTGAAGCGCGAACCCTCGCCCAGCTGCGACGCGCCCCAGCGAACGAATTCATCGACATAGCGGTGATAGTTGGTGAACAACACGAAGCGCTGGCAATGCTCGGGCGGGGTGCCGGTATAGTGGCGCAGGCGCGCAAGCGAGAAGTCGGTGCGCAACCCGTCGAACAGCGCCAGCGGCCGGTTGCCGTCGGCATTCATCCACAGGCCGTCGGCGATCTCGTCACCGATATGCGCGAGTTCGGTCGCGGGGAAGAAACGCGCCAACTCGGCCGCTGATACCGTGTCCAGGCTCAGGGCATGGCCGGGGTCGAGGACATAAGGGAAGGGGATTTCCTGGCGACCGGGCACCGCCTCGACCGAGACGTCGTAATCCTCGATCAGCAGCGTCAGTTGCTCGACCAGATAATCCTTGAACAGCGCGGGCTTGGTGACGCTGATCCGATAGTCGCCGGGCGACACCAATCGGCCGAACGACCGCATCGGGGCAGGGCGCCCGCCCTCGCCGCGATAGATCAGGCGGATTTCGGGATAGGCGAAACAACCATGCGCACGGTCTTCCAGCGTGGGCGCGGTGCCGTCACGGAGATAGAGGGTCAACGCATCCTTCAGACGCGTGACGGAGGCGGTATAGAGGCGGTCGAGTTCTTCGACGATCTGGACAGCGTGAGTCATCGTCCAGAGCTAAGCCCTGTTTACCGGGCTGGCAAGCGGGTGCGGGCGACATCGGATCGCCCACACCCGCGCCATGGGGTCAGGCCCCCAGTGCCGAATTCTCGTCGTCACCGGGCGTGCGCAGCTTCGACGCGCCGAACGCCGCACCGGCGACGGCCGCCGCGACGCCCGCCGCGATTCCGGCGGCGGCATAGGGGTGTTCCTTCACCTTGTCGCCGGCCGCCTTGGCGGCGCCCTGCGCCTTTTCGGTGAAGCTCTTTGCCTGTGCCTGCTTTTCGGGTGGGACATAGGTGGTCATGGCAAGGCTCCTCTCATTGTGCCGATCCTTCGATGGGCAAAAAACGCCGAAGCCTCCAGCACTGTTCCACCCCCGATCCGACCGGCCGTGCGACCGACCGGATCAGCAGGGCCGATCAGAGGACCGAGAGGAGATGCTCGGCCGAGCTGACCTTGAACTCGCCCGGTGCCTCGACGAACAGCTGTTCGACCACGCCGTCATCGACCAGCATCGTGTAGCGCTGGCTGCGCGTGCCCATGCCGAACTTGGACCCGTCCAGCGTCAGGCCGACCGCCTTGGCCAGATCGGCATTGCCGTCGGCCAGCATGGTGATCTCGCTGGCATTGTTGGTCTGGCGCCAGGCCTTCATGACGAACACGTCGTTGACCGAGGTGCAGGCGATCTCGTCCACGCCCTTGGCCTTCACGGCATCCGCCTGGGCGATGAAGCCGGGCAGATGCTGCGCCGAGCAGGTGGGGGTGAAGGCGCCGGGCACCGCGAACAGCGCGACGCGCTTGCCCGCAAAATAATCGGTGGTGTTGACCTGTTCGGGGCCTTCGGGCGTCACCTTGACCAGCGTGATGCTAGGCAGGCGGTCTCCGACCTTGATCGTCATCGTGCGGATCCTTCGCGGGGGATTTGCCACGGCACCATGCCGGGCCACGCGGCGTTCATGGCGCAGAGACCTTATAGATTTCAAGCATGGCGAGGTGGGGCGACGATGCCTATAGTCGATGGCGTGCATCAACTGACCTATCTTTCCGGCCAATTCCTGCTGGCCCTGCCCGGCATGGGCGATCCCCGTTTCGATCATGCCATCATCGCCGTATGCGCCCATGACGAGGGCGGGGCGCTCGGCATCGGGCTGGGCGCGACGATCGACGGCATCGGCTTCCATACGCTGCTCGACCAGTTCGAGATCGCGCATAGCGATATCCCCGACGCGCCGGTCCATTATGGCGGACCTGTCGAGCCGCGGCGCGGCTTCGTGCTGCACAGCCATGACTGGCAGGGGCAGGACAGCGTCGATGTCGGCGGCCGCTGGGTGCTGTCGAGCACGGTCGACGTGCTGCGCGCCATCGCCGAGGGCAACGGGCCGAAGCAATGGGTCGTCGCGCTGGGCTATGCCGGATGGGATGCGGGCCAGTTGGAGCAGGAGCTGCGCGAACCCGGCACCTGGTTCAACGTCGGTGGCGAGCCGGGCATCCTGTTCGACGTGCCCGCCGAGGACCGCTGGCAGGCGGCCTACGGCGCGGCCGGTGTCGATCCGCGCCAGCTGGTGACGGGCGGCGGCAGGGCCTGAACAATCCTGTTCCTCCCTTTGCAAGGGAGGAATGCAAGACGCTCAACGATATAAAGATATCTTTATATTTGATCCCTAAGGCGATCACCGCTAAGGCGGGCGCCGTGCCGATCGGCGTGCGCGCTACGTCTTGGTTGGCCCCATTTTGCACGGAGTTTCGTCGTGTCCACGACTGCCGCCACCAAGAACGATTACGTCATCAAGGACATCAGCCTGGCTGATTTCGGCCGCGCCGAGATCAAGATCGCCGAGACCGAGATGCCCGGCCTGATGGCCCTGCGCGACGAATTCGGCGCTCAACAGCCGCTCAAGGGCGCGCGTATCACCGGCTCGCTGCACATGACGATCCAGACCGCCGTGCTGATCGAGACGCTGACCGCGCTCGGCGCCGACGTCCGCTGGGCGACCTGCAACATCTACTCTACCCAGGACCATGCCGCCGCCGCGATCGCCGCGAGCGGCGTGCCCGTGTTCGCCGTCAAGGGCGAGACGCTGGCCGAATATTGGGACTATGTCGGCGACATCTTCACCTGGGACGGCGACGTCGAGGGTCAGACCGCCAACATCATCCTGGACGATGGCGGCGACGCAACCATGTTCGCGCTCTGGGGCGCCAAGCTGGAGGCCGGCCAGACCTTCGGCGAGCCGGAAAATGAGGAAGAGGTCGAGTTCCAGCGTTCGGTCAAGGCGTTCATCGCCAAGAAGCCGGGCTATCTGACCCAGACCGTCAAGAACCTGAAGGGCGTGTCGGAAGAGACGACCACCGGCGTCCATCGCCTGTACGAAATCGCCAAGAAGGGCGAGCTTCCTTTCCCGGCGATCAACGTCAACGACTCGGTCACCAAGTCGAAGTTCGACAACCTCTATGGCTGCAAGGAATCGCTGGTCGACGCGATCCGTCGCGCCACCGACGTCATGCTGGCGGGCAAGGTCGCCGCGGTCGCCGGTTTCGGCGACGTGGGCAAGGGCTCGGCCCAGTCGCTGCGCAATGGCGGCGCGCGCGTGCTCGTGACCGAGATCGACCCGATCTGCGCGCTGCAGGCGGCGATGGAAGGCTTCGAGGTCGTGACCATGGATGAGGCCGTGAAGCGCGCCGACATCTTCGTCACCGCGACCGGCAACGCCGACGTCATCACCGCCGATCACATGAAGGCGATGAAGCCCATGTCGATCGTCTGCAACATCGGCCACTTCGACAGCGAGATCCAGATCGCGGCGCTGTCGAACTACAAGTGGACCGAAGTGAAGCCCGGCACCGACCTGGTCGAGTTCCCGGACGGCAAGCAGATCATCGTGCTGGCCAAGGGCCGCCTGGTGAACCTGGGCTGCGCGACCGGCCACCCGTCCTTCGTGATGTCGGCCTCGTTCACCAACCAGACGCTCGCCCAGATCGAGCTGTGGACCAAGGGCGAGAACTACAAGAACGAAGTCTACGTCCTGCCCAAGCACCTCGACGAGAAGGTTGCTGCGCTCCACCTCGAAAAGCTGGGCGTCCAGCTGTCGAAGCTGTCGGAGAAGCAGGCGGCTTACATCGGCGTGCCGGTCGAAGGTCCGTTCAAGCCGGATCATTACCGCTACTGATCCCGTCTTCGGGCTTTGTCCGAACGAGAAGGGCCGTCCGAAAGGGCGGCCCTTTTTCTTTGACTGCGTCCCACGGCTCCGCGTCTTCGTTATGGCGTATCGCGTGCCGATCGGGCTAGAGATGGGCGGATGCAGCGTTTCGGCCCGGCCTTTCTCGGATGATTGCGATCGGTGACACCGAGGCGGTCCTGTTGGGTGCAGGCGCCTGTGCCCTGATCGTGATCGGCATGGTGCTGCTCTATCTGGGTGTCCGCGCCCGGGCGGAGGCGTCGACGGTACGGCTGGAGCGGGACCGGCTCGATGCGATGCTGCGCGCCGGTCCCGCTCAGGCGATGGTGATCCGCAGCGACGGGCGGATCGAAATGCCCCGGCGGCTGGCCGACTGGCTGGGGCTGGCCGATGTGGCGCGCTTCCTCGAGGAACTGGCCTATGAAGACGCCGGGCTTACGCCTGAGGACAAGGCGCTGCTCGCCGCCGATCTGAACGCCGCGCAGAAGACCGGACGCCGTTTCCGCCGGATCGTCCGGCCGCAGGGATCGGTGCGCACCCTGCTGTTCGACGGCGCCCGCGCGCCCGCGCATCAGGGCGCGGCCGGAGAGGTCGTCATATGGGTCTTCGACATGACCGAGACGCAGGACGAGATCGTCCGCCTCGACGGCGAGGCCCGGCGGCTTGGCGATGCGTTCCAGGCGCTCACCGGACTGATCGAGGCCGCCCCGCTGCCCATGTGGTATCGCGGCGCCGATCTGCGCCTCGCCATGGTCAACACCGCCTATGTCGAAGCGGTCGAGGGACGGGATGCCGCCGATGTCGTCGGGCGCGGCCTGGAACTGGTCGAGGGGTCGGGGCGCGGCGGTCCGCTGGCGGGCGCGGCGGCGGCGCGGGATCAGGGGCGGCCGCACGAGCAGGTCCTGCCCGCCACCATCGACGGCGCGCGCCGGGCGCTGCGCATCTTCGACGTCCCGCTGCCGACCGGCGGCATCGCGGGTTTCGCGGTCGATATCGAGGATCTGGAACAGTCGCGCGCGGGCGCCAAGCGCTTTGCCGAGGCGCAGCGCGCGATGCTCGACCGGCTGTCGGCGGCGGTCGCGCATTTCGGACCGGATCGCGGCCTCGTCTTCTGCAACCAGCCCTTTCGCCGCATGTTCGCGATGCGCGCCGAGTGGCTGGCCGACCATCCCGAATTCGACCGTATCCTGGAGCGGATGCGCGAGGCCAATCGCAGCCCCGAAGTCCGCGACTTCCCCGGCTGGAAGGCGGAGCGGGTCGGCTGGTTTCGCCAGGCGAGCGGCGGGATTGAGGAGCAATGGCATCTGCCCGGCGGCACGCATTTGCGCGTCGTGGCGCAGCCGTTGCCGGACGGCGGTCTGCTGATGATCTTCGAGGATCGGACCGAGGAGGTGCAGCTGGCCTCCGCGCGCGACACGCTGCTGCGTGTCCGTACCGCGACCTTCGACAATCTGTTCGAGGCGCTGGGCGTGTTCGCCGCTGATGGCCGGTTGCAGCTGTGGAACAACCGCTTCCGCGCACTCTGGGGTCTGGAAGAGGATTTCCTGACCAGCCATCCGCGTGTCGATGCCTTTGCCGAGCGCGTGGCGGAGCGGCTGGCGACGCCGGGACGCTCGGCGCTGATCGTCGATCTGGTCCGCTCCGCGACGATCGAGCGGCAGCAGCGCGGCGGGCGCGTCGCCTTTGCCGATGGGCGACATTTCGAGTTTGCGGGCGTGCCGCTGCCCGATGGCAATGCGCTGTTCACGCTGCTCGACATCACGGACAGCCGCCGCGCCGAACAAGCCTTGCGGGATCGCGCCGATGCGCTGGAGGCGGCGGACAAGGTCAAGACCGCCTTCGTCGCCAATATGAGCTATGAGCTGCGCACGCCTCTGACCTCGATCAGCGGCTTTGCCGAGATGCTGCATGGTGGGTTTGCCGGACCGTTGCCGGAGACGGCGACCAGCTATGTCGAGGCGATCCTCGAATCGACCGAGCGGCTGGGCCTGCTGGTCGACGATGTGCTCGACCTGACCCGCGACCAGGCGGATGGCGGCATCGCGCGCGAGGATGTCGAACTGGCCCGCGTCGCGCGGGCGGCGGCCGATACGATCCGGCCGATCGCGGGACGCCGCAAGCTCGACTTCGCGGTCGAGGTGCATCGCTCGCTCGGCCGGATCACCGGCGACCGCCGCCGGTTGCAGGAGACGATCGAGCATCTGCTGCGCCATGCGGTCGAGCAGACGCCGGAGGGCGGGCGCATCCTGCTCCACGCCGATGGTGATTCGGCGCGGGCGCGGATCGTGGTATCGGACGACGGGCAGGGCATGGACCAGGAAGCCGTCGCGCGCGCCTTCGATCGTTTTGCCGAGCCGGGCATCAAGGCGACCGGCGAGCGTGCGCTGGGCCTCGGCCTGCCGCTCGCCAAGAAATTCGTCGAGGCGCACGGTGGCACCGTTACCCTTCTGTCCGAACCGGGCGAGGGCACGCTGGTCACCGTCGAATTGCCCCGGCGCGTGCCGGAAAAGGAAAATCCATGACGATCCGGCTGGCCGATGCCGCCGCCACCGAGGAATTCGGGCGGCGACTGGCGGCGCATCTCCGTCCCGGCGATGTGGTGACGCTGACCGGTACGCTGGGGGCGGGCAAGACCAGCCTGGCGCGCGGGCTGCTCGCCGCGCTCGGCCTGCCCGGTGAGGCCCCATCCCCGAGCTTTGCCATCGTCCAGCCCTATGCCCCGCCCGAGACCATGATCCCGGTCCTGCATGTCGATCTCTACCGCCTCGACGGGCCGGAGCAGATGGAGGAACTGGGGCTGGACGAGGCGCTGTGGGACTCTGCGCTGATCGTCGAATGGCCCGACCGGGCAGGCGAGGGCGCCTGGCCGCAGGCGCTGGCGCTGACCATCGAGATGGATCCGGGCGGCGGACGTATCTTGACAGCAAAGATCCCCTCGGGCTGGGAAAACCGATGGCCGATATGACCCCTCCGGCGGATGCGCCCGCCTTTCTGACGACGCTGGGATGGGAGGGGGCGGTGATCGCCCCGCTCGCCGGAGACGCCTCGTTCCGCCGTTATTTCCGGGTGACGCAGGGGGCGCGCCGCGCCGTCCTGATGGACGCGCCACCGCCGCATGAGGACCCGCGTCCCTTCATCGCCATTGCCCGCTGGCTGGTCGGCAAGGGCTTTGCCGCGCCGACGATCCTTGGTGCGGACGAGGAACGCGGCCTCGTCCTGATCGAGGATTTCGGCGACGACCGGATGCGGGAGGCGATCGAGGCCGATCCCGATGCGACGGTGCAACTCTACAGCGATGCGGTCGACCTGCTGGCCGCGCTGCGGAACCATGCGCCCGAGGGGCTGGCGCCCTATGACACCGCCGTCCTTCACCGTGAGGCGGCGCTTTTACCCGAATGGTACACGCCCGCCCTCGGTCTGGATGTCGATGTCGAGGGTTATCGCGCGGCCTGGGACCAGGTGTTCGCCCATGCGCTGACAGACAAGCCCGTCACGGTGCTGCGCGACTATCATGTCGAGAATCTGATGCTGGTAGGGCCGAAACGGACGCTCGGCTTGCTCGACTTCCAGGATGCGCTGGCCGGGCATCCGGCCTATGACCTCGTCTCGCTGCTCCAGGATGCGCGGCGCGATGTCGAGCCCTCGATCGAAGAGGCGATGCTCAGGCGCTATCTGGCCGCGACCGGCGAAGGCGAAGCCTTCCTAAACGCCTATCACGTGCTGGGCGCACAGCGGAATGCCAAGATCGTCGGCATTTTCACCCGCCTCTGGAAGCGCGACGGCAAGCCGCGTTATGCTGCGCTGTGCCCGCGTGTCTGGGCCTATCTGGAACGCGATCTGTCGCAGCCGGTGCTGGCGCCGGTGGCCACCTGGTTCGATGACAATGTGCCGCCCGAGCTGCGCGGCGACCCGAAGGTACTGTCCCGATGACTCGGCAACTCTCGCTTCGTCCCATGCCTTCGGGCCGGGTGCCGCGCACCGCGATGGTGATGGCGGCGGGGTTGGGCAAGCGGATGCGTCCGCTGACCGCCACGCGCCCCAAGCCGCTGGTGTCGGTGGCGGGCAAGCCGCTGATCGACCATGTCTTCGACCGGCTGGTCGCGGCGGGGATCGAGCGCGCGGTGGTCAATGTCCACTATCTCGCCGACCAGCTGGAAGCGCATCTGAAGGATCGCTTTCCGGGGATCGAAGTCATCATCTCGGACGAGCGTGAGCAGTTGCTCGAAACCGGCGGCGGGCTGGTCAAGGCCAAGCCCCTGCTGGGCGACGATCCGATCCTGGTCGTCAACAGCGACAATCTGTGGATCGACGGCCCGGTCGACGCGATCCGCCTGCTCGCCTCGCGCTGGGACGAGGCGACGATGGACGCGCTCCTCCTGATGGTGCCGCTGGCGCGGGCGCACAATCATAACGGGCAGGGCGACTTTTACCTTGGCGCCGATGGCCGGATCACCGCGCGGCGGCAGCGCGGCCGGGTCGCCCCTTTTTCCTATACCGGGCTTCAGATCCTGCACCCGCGCCTGATCGCCGACCCGCCCGAGGGGCCCTTCTCGACCAACCTGTTCTGGAACCGCGCGATCGAGGCGGGTCGCGCTTTCGGGCAGGTGCATCAGGGGCTGTGGTTCGATGTCGGCACCCCGCGCGCCATCCCGCAGACGGAGCTGATCCTCGCGGATGGGTGAGCCACGCCGCCCGAGGCTGCACACCATTCCGGCGCATCGTGGTTTTGCCGATGCACTGGTCGCCGGGCTGATGCGGCGCAGCGGTGGCGATCCGCTGACACTGGCGCAGGGTATGATCCTGCTGCCGACCAATCGCGGCGTCCGCGCGGTGACCGAGGCGTTCGTCCGCGCGAGCGGCGGCGGCCTGATCCTGCCGCGCATGGTCGCGCTGGGCGATCCCGAACTGGGCGAGGCGGCGGGCTCCGCGCTCGACCCCGCCGATGCCGAAGCACCCCCGCCGCCCGCCATCGCGCCCTCCGCGCGACGCATGATCCTGGCGCGGCTGGTCGAGCAGGAGCGGCAACGTGCGGGCCAGCCAGTGACGGCGGCCGAAGCCGTTCGGCTGGCGGGCGATCTGGCCCGTACGCTGGACCAGATGCTGGTCGAGGAGGTCGACCCGGCCGAACTCGCCGCGCTCGACCTGGGCCCCGAGCTGACCGAGCATTGGCAGTCGGCGCTGGCGACCTTTTCGGTCGTGCTCGACCGCTGGCCCGCCGTGCTGGAGCGGATGGGGCGGATCGATGCGGCGAAGCGCCGCACCCTGCTGCTCGACCGGACGGCCAAGCGCTGGGCGCAGGCGCAGCCCGCCGGGTTCGTGTGTGCGGCGGGTGTCACCGATACCGCGCCTGCGGTCGCGCGGCTGCTGCGCTGCGTGTCGGAGATGCCGGGCGGCTCGGTGGTGTTCGCCGGGCTGGATCTGACCATGCCCGACGCGGAATGGGATGCGTTGGGGCCCCATAAGCCCGACCCCGAGACGGGCCGCACCCGCCGCTCGATCGAGACGCACCCGCAATACGCGCTGAAACTCCTGCTGGACCGGATGGGCGTCGGGCGTGGCGAGGTGACGGTGTGGCGTGGCGGTGGTGATTATGACGCGGGGGCCGCGCGAGGCCGTGCCATCGCCAATGCCATGGCCCCGGCCGACTTCACCGGCAAATGGACCGACCTGCCCGCCGAGGACCGGCGGCTGTCGGGTGTGTCCACCATCGAACTCGCCACCCCCGCCGAAGAGGCACAGGCCATCGCGCTGGCACTGCGCGAGGCGGTCGAGGAGCCGGGCCGTACCGCCGCGCTCGTCACCCCCGACCGCGCGCTGGCGCGGCGCGTGGCGGCGCATTGTCGGCGCTGGAACATCCTGATCGACGATACGGCAGGGCGGCCCTTGTCGATCCTGTTGCCGGGCACCTTCCTGCTTCAACTGGCCGAAGCGGCGGCGCAGCATTTCGCACCGTTGCCGCTGCTCGCTTTGCTCAAGCACCCGCTGATCCGGGGCGAGATGGAGCGGGTGGAATGGCTCGACGGCGTCCGTGCGCTCGACCGGGCGCTCAGGGGGCCGCGTCCGGCGCCGGGGCTCGACGGCATCGCCGCGCATGTCGCCGACAAGCCCACGGCTTCCGCCTTCTGGACCAAGGCCGCGCCGATGCTGGAGGCGGTGGGTCGAACCTTCGGCGATGGGCCGCAGGGGTTGCGCAGCCTGCTCGCCTGTCTGCGCGAATGCGGGCAGACCCTGTGCGGCGATGCGCTATGGACCGGCCCCGCCGGTCGCGCGGCGGCGGAGTTCCTGGCGGGTTACGAGGAAGAGGCCGATCACGGCCCCGCGCGGGTCGATCCCGCCGAGCTGCCCGCGCTGCTTCGCAGCCTGTTCGACGAGATCGCGATCCGCGCCATCCCGCGCGAAGGCCAGCATCCCCGCCTGGCCATCTATGGTCCGATCGAGGCACGTCTTCAGACGGCCGACCTGATGATCGCGGGCGGCCTGAACGAGGGTGTCTGGCCGGGGCGGCCTGCGCCGGACCCGTGGCTGGCGCCGCGTATCCGCTCGCTGTTGGGGCTGGTCGGGCTGGAGCAGCGGATCGGCATCGCCGCGCATGATCTGGCACAGGCGATGGGGGCTCCCCGCGCGATCCTGACCCGCGCGCGCCGCGATGCGAGCGGGCCGACTTTGGCCTCGCGCTTCTGGTTGCGGCTTCAGGCCATGGCGGGCGAGCGGTTCGAGGCGCATCCTTCGCTGGCGCGCTGGGCGGTCGAGCTCGACCGACCGGACGATTACGCGCCCGTCGACCGGCCCGCGCCCAAGCCGCCCGCTGCGCTCCGGCCCACCACGATCTCGGTGACCGAGGTCGACCGGCTCAAGGCCGACCCTTACGCCTTCTATGCGCGCCGGGTGCTGCGCCTGTCACCGCTCGACCCGGTCGATGCCGATCCCAGCGCGGCGTGGCGCGGGACCGCCGTCCACGACATTCTGGAGATGTGGTGGAGGGAGGACGCTTGCGATGTTGAGGCGCTGCGTCCCCTTGCGCTGGCGATGCTGCGCGACCAGCGGACCCATCCGATGATGCGCGCGCTGTGGCAGCCCCGGTTGATCGAGGCGATCGACTGGATCGCCGCCGAGGTCGCCGCCAAGGCGGGCGAGGGCCGCCATGTCCTGAGCGCCGAGGGCAAGGGCGAGGCCAAGCTGGCGGGCGTGACGCTGACCGGCCGGTTCGACCGGATCGACAAGGCGGCGGACGGGTCGCTGGTGGTGATCGACTATAAGACCGGCAAGCCACCCTCCACGACGGCAGTGCGCGAAGGGTTCAGCCTGCAACTCGGCCTGCTCGGCCTGATCGCCGAGCGGGGCGGGTTCGAGAATGTGTCCGGCAAGGCGGGCGGATTCGAATATTGGTCGCTGGGGCGCGGGCGCGAGGGGCTGGGCTATATCGCCACCCCGGTCGACCCTGATGGTAAACGCGAACGCATTCGGACCGACGAGTTCGTGTCCATCGCAGCGGCGAACTTCGCCGAGGCGGCGGGGCAGTGGTTGACCGGCGATGCGCCGTTTACCGCGAAACTGGTGCCCGAATATGCGCCCTATGCGGAATATGACCAGCTGATGCGGCGGGATGAATGGTATGGCCGTGATCGGTAAATCCTGGGCTGTGTTAGCACGTAACGGCGTGGCCTTCGACTTCGCTCAGGCCGAACGGAGCGGGGGCTTGGGTCCTACCTCCGTTCACGCTGAGCGAAGTCGAAGCGCACGGGACTCTCGCGGCCCGGAGCATGCCGCATGAGCGCCCGGCCCATGGCCAACCTCCCCCCGCTCAAGGGCGACCAGGCCGCCGCGAGCGACCCCGCCGCGCATGTCTGGCTGTCCGCTTCGGCGGGCACCGGCAAGACGCAGGTGCTTGCCGCCCGCGTGTTCCGCCTGCTGCTGCGCGGCGTCGCGCCCGAGGCGATATTGTGCCTGACCTTCACCAAGGCCGGGGCCGCCGAAATGGCGCAGCGGATCAACGGGCGCCTCGCCGCCTGGGTGCGGATGCCCGAGACCGAGCTGTTCCTCGACCTGAAGGCGCTGGGCGAAACGCCGACGCCGGACCTGCGCGACCGCGCGCGGACCCTGTTCGCCCGCGTGCTCGACGCGCCGGGTGGGGGTCTGCGCATCCAGACCATCCATGGTTTTTGCCAGGGGCTGCTCGCAGCCTTCCCGGTCGAGGCCGGGCTTGCGCCGGGCTTCCGCCCGCTGGAAGCGCGCGAGGAAGCCGTGCTGGCGCGTGAGGCCTTGGCGCGGATGCTCGAAACCGCCGAGCGCGAGGGCCGTGTCGGCCCGGTCGAGACGGTCGGCGCGCTGTCGCTGCGGCTGGGCGAGGGCGGAGCGGAGGCTTTCCTTGCCGCCTGCGCCCGCGCGCCGGGTGCGCTGGAGGCGCTGCCCACCGGCATCCAGCCCTGGCTCCGCCGTGCGCTCGATCTGCCGTCGGGGGATATCGACGAGGCGATTGCCGAGGGTGTCGAGGAAATCGACGAGGACGCGGTCGTCCGTCTGGCGGGGGCGAACCGCGCCTGGGGCACCGCGACCGGCGACAAGGCGGCAACGACGCTGGAGCGCTGGATCGGCAGCGACCGGGCGGGGCGGGTGGCGCTGCTCGACGAATTGATGGGCACGGTCTTCACCGCCAAGGGCGACCCGCGCAAGGCGTCGAAGAAACTGACCGACGCCGATCCCGATTATGAGGACATGGCGCGCGAACTGGGTGAGACCTGCCGCCATCTGCTCAGCCTGGCGGCGCGGGCGAGCCATGCCGATCTGCTCGCCGACGCGCTGAGCGTGGGGCGTGACTATGCGCGTGCCTATACCTTGTCGAAGCGCGCCATCGGGGCGGTCGATTTCGACGACCTGATCCGCACCACCGTCGAGCTGCTGGAGCGGCCCGGCATCGGTGAATGGGTCCGCTACAAGCTCGACCAGGTGACCGAGCATGTCCTGATCGACGAGGCGCAGGACACCAACGCGCATCAGTGGCGGATCGTCCGCGCGCTGGCCGACGAATTCTTCGTCGGGCGCGGCCTCTATGCGCCGTCCACGCGAACGCTGTTCACCGTGGGCGATCACAAACAGGCGATCTTCGGTTTCCAGGGCACCGACCCGATCAACTTCCAGGCGGCCGAGCTGCATTTCTCGCGCCGCGCGGACGAGGTGGCGGGCGATGACGAATGGCCGCCCGAGGAACGCGGCCTGCCGTTCAACCAGTTGTCGCTGACTCACAGTTTCCGTTCGACCACGCCGATCTTGGAGTTCGTCGACGCCGCCATTGAGGCGCTGGGCGAGCCGGGCATGGGCATGGCGGGCGAAGTGGAGCGCCATGCCAGCGAGGTGAAGGGTCCCGGCCGCGTCACGCTCTGGCCGCCGGTCGTGGCGGGCGGTAGCGACGAGGACGAGGAAGGCTGGATCGACGATGCGGTGCGCAAAGTGGCGACCGATATCGCGCGCGCCGTCCGTCGCTGGCTGGACGACGGTGTCATGCTGGAGAGCAAGGGACGCCGTCTGGAGCCGCAGGACATCATGATCCTGGTCAAGCGGCGCGGCGACCTCGCCTCGTTGATCGTCGCGCGGCTTTATGCCGAGGGAGTGCCGGTGGCGGGTGTCGACCGTCTGCGGCTGAACGCGCCGCTGGCGGTACAGGATCTGCTGGCGACGGTGCGGTTCGCGCTTCAGCCTGAGGACGACCTGTCGCTGGCGTCGCTGCTGGTGTCGCCGCTGATCGGCTGGTCGCAGGATCGGTTGATGGCGGCCGGGCACCGGGCGCGGGGATCGCTCTGGGCGCATCTGACGCGGACCTTGCCCGCCGAGGATCTGGCCCCGCTCCGCCAGATGCTGGCACGTGCCGATGTGTCGACGCCCTACCAGTTTCTAGAGGAATTGCTGTCCGGGCCGCTCGACGGGCGGCGCAAGCTGATCCGGCGGCTGGGGACCGAGGCGCGCGATCCGATCGAGGAACTGCTCAACGCCGCGCTGACCTTCGAGAGCACGACGACGCCCTCGCTCCAGCGGTTCCTCGACTGGTTCGATCGCGGCGATGTCGAGATCGTGCGCGATCCCTCCGCGCCGCTCGACGCCGTGCGGGTGATGACCGCGCATGGCTCCAAGGGGTTGCAGGCGCCGCTCGTCATCCTGGCCGACGCGACCGCCGATCCGACCGCAAGCCCCCGCTCGATCCTGCGCTGGACGCCAGAGCCGGGGGCATTGCCGATCCCGGTCTTCCCGCCGCGCGCCGAGGAACGGGGCGGGCCGCTGGATGCCGTCGCCGCCGAGATTGCCGCGCGTGAGCTGGCCGAGCATTGGCGGCTCTTCTACGTCGCGGCGACGCGGGCGGAGGAGCAATTGGTGGTCGCCGGGGCGCTGGGCAAGCGGGCGGCGGGCGTACCGCCGATGCACAGCTGGTACGCGACTTGCGCCCGCGCGATGACTGCGCTGGGTGTGCCCGAGGTCGAGCCGGGCGACGGCCAGTCACGCCAGTTCCTCGGCACCCTGCCACAGCCGCCGGTCGCGGCCCGCCCCGGCACCGTGGTCGTGGCGGCGGCGCGCGACGAGACGCGGCTGCCCGACTGGGTTCATGCGCCCGCGCCGCAGGAGTCGCGGCCGCCGCGCCCGCTCGCACCGTCGCAGCTGGGCGAGGACATGGTCGCCGATCCACCCCCCACGCCCGCCATGCGCGCCGCCGCCGAGCGGGGGCGGTTGATCCACTGTCTGCTCGAACGTCTGCCGCCAGTGGCACCGGAGCAGCGGCGCGGGGCGGCCGAGCGCTGGCTTTCCCAGGCGGCGGGGGTCGAGGATCCGGCCATGCGCGCGGACGTGACGGGGGCGGTCTTCGCGATCCTCGACGATCCGGCCTATGCGCCGCTGTTCGGCCCCGGTTCGCTGGCCGAAGCGCCGATCGCGGCGACGCTGGCCAATGGTCTTGTCGTGTCGGGTCGGGTCGACCGGCTGCTGGTCGATGCCGACGAGATACGCCTGATCGATTATAAGACCGGGCGGCGCGCGCCCGGCGGGATCGACGATGTGCCCGCATTCCATCTGGCGCAGATGGCGGGTTATGCCGCCGCGCTGGAGGTGATCTTTCCGGGTCGGCGGGTGTCAGTGGCGCTGCTCTACACGGCGGGGCCTCGCCTGATCACCGTGCCCGATGCGCTGCTGGCCGCGCACAAGCCCGGCTATCGCGACCGGGAGCAAAGCTTGGCGCTCGGTGGTTGAGCGACCGACGCGCGCGTCCTAGATGGATGACAATCCAAGGAGTATTGAGACTATGGCAACCAAGCAGATCACCGACGCCAGCTTCGAAGCGGACGTCCTGAACTCCGACAAGCCGGTGCTGGTCGATTTCTGGGCCGAATGGTGCGGACCGTGCAAGATGATCGGCCCGTCGCTGGAAGAGCTGTCGGAAGAACTGGGCGAGCAGGTGACGATCGCCAAGCTGAACATCGACGACAATCCCGACGCGCCGGGCCGTTACGGCGTGCGCGGCATCCCGACGATGATCCTGTTCAAGGGCGGTGCCGCCGCCGCGACCAAGGTCGGCGCCGAGCCCAAGGGCCGGATCAAGGCCTGGCTGGAAGGCGCGCTGTAAGGTTTAGACGGTTTTGGGGAGGTCTCGGTGAGACACCTTTCCCTCCCCTCGATCCCCTCCCGCCTGCGGGAGGGGAGGAAGAAGGAGCGGTGATTGATCCGACCCTATGCCGCTTGGCACGCCCCTCCCGCAAGCGGGAGGGGATGGGGGAGGGCAGGAGGTTTCACCGAGACTAGCGCTCGCGGCACTCCCCCCCAAACCCCTCCCGCCTGCGGGAGGGGCTTTTTATTGGGCTCAACTCAGCGGGATCATCACCACGTCGCGGAACGGCGGACGCGCCTGCAACGCCGCATACCAGCGCTCCAAATTTGGCCGCGAAGGCCGCTCGACCGGCAGTTGGAACCACGTATTCGCATAGGCCGCGACCGGAATATCCCCGATCCCGAACGAGACACCCGACAGCCATTCCTGCCGCGTCAGCACATCGTCGAGGATCGCGGACAGCCCCGCCGCCCGTGCCACGCTCCGCTCGATCAGCGTGGTGTCGCGCGCTTCGGGGGCCGTGCGTACCATCTGGAAAAAGATCGGTCGGATCGCATCGGCCCAGGTAAAGCCCCAGTCCATCCACCGCTCGATCGAGGCTCGGGCCTGCGGATCGACGGGATAGAAAGCCTCGCCACCCCGCGTCGCCGCCAGATAGCGCAGGATGCTGTTCGACTCCCACAGCACGAAGCCGTCATCCTCGATCGTCGGAATCAGCGCGTTGGGATTGAGCGTGCGGTACGCCTCATCCATGCCGAACGGGCCACCTACATCGCGCCGGTCATAGGCCAGCCCCATCTCCTCGGCCAGCCAGACGACCTTCTTGACGTTGTGCGAGTTTATCCGGCCCCAGATGGTCAGCATCGGCTTCAGCTCCGGTAATCGGCGTTGATCGAGATATAGCCGTGGGTCAGGTCGCAGGTCCAAACCGTCGCGACGCCTTCGCCCAGGCTCAGATCGACGCCGACCGCGATCTCCTGTCCCTTCAGGTGTGCGGCGACGGGCGCTTCGTCATAGCCCTCGACCGCCAAGCCGTCCTTGGCGACCAGCGTCTCGCCGAAGCGGATCGACAGCCTGTCGCGCTCGGCCGGTTCGCCCGCCTTGCCGACCGCCATGACGACGCGGCCCCAATTGGCGTCCTCGCCCGCGATCGCGGTCTTCACCAGCGGCGAGTTGGCGATCGACATGGCGATGCGTTGCGCCGAACGGTCGCTCTCCGCGCCCTCGACACGGACTTCGATCAGCTTGGTCGCACCCTCGCCATCGCGCACGACCAGCAGTGCGAGTTGATGGCACAGATCGGTCAGCGCCGCGCGGAAGGCATCCGCCCCGTCGCTCTCGTCGTCGATCAGCGGCGCATTGCCCGCCTTGCCCGTCGCAAAGGCCAACACCGTGTCGCTGGTCGAGGTGTCGCCATCGACCGTGATGCACGAAAAGCTGCGGCCATTGGCGGCAATCAGCACACGTTGCAGGAATTCCGGCGCGACGGCCGCGTCGGTGAAGATGAAGCCCAGCATCGTCGCCATGTCCGGCGCGATCATGCCCGAACCCTTGATGATGCCCGCCAGCGTCACCGTGCGGCCATCGACGACGGCGGTCGTCGTTGCACCCTTGGCGAAGGTGTCGGTGGTCATGATCGTCGCGGCGGCGTCTTCCCAGCCACAGGGCTCGGCGGTGAAGGCGGCGTCGAGGCCTGCCTCCGCCTTGTCGATGGGCAGCGGCACGCCGATCACCCCGGTCGAGGCGACGAACACGTCCGAAGGCTGGCACTCCATCGCGGCGGCGGTGCGCGCGGCGATGGCCTCGACGGCGGCGCGGCCCCGGTGGCCGGTAAAGGCATTGGAATTGCCCGCGTTCACCACCAGCGCACGGGCCTGGCCCAGCACCAGCGCCTTGCGGCACCATTCCACCTCCGGCGACGGACATTTGCTGGTGGTCAGCACCCCCGCCACGCTCGTCCCTTCGGGCAGCGTCACGAAGGTCAGGTCGCAGCGATCCCACTTTTTATACTGCGCGCGGGCGACGCGCAGCGTCACGCCGTCGATCGCGGGCAGAGCGGGAAAGGGCTGGGCGAGGGGAGAGGTGGCGATGCTCATGGCCCCGTGCTTTGCCGCTTGCGCGCGCGCGCTGCAACGGGTGATATCTGGTGACAGTCGTGGTTTCGGGGGATTTCATAGGATGATCGTAGCGATGGCGATGGCGGCGATCGCGCTCCCGGCTTCGGCTCAGCAAGAGCCGAAGGCACAGATTTCCGGCGAGGTCATGCGAACGCTTTTCGGTCCTGACAATTATCCTCCCTCCGCACTTCGAGCGGGCGAGCAGGGCCGGGTCATCGTCGATCTCGAGATCGACGCGGCCGGGCGTGTGACCGAATGCAAGGTGGTCGAGGCGGCATCTCAGAACCTTGCCATACAAACCTGTCGGCTTACGGTAACTGGCGCTGGATTGTTCTCTCCAGCCAAGGACGCCCAGGGTAAGCCGGTGCCGAGCCGCTATTCGCTGAGAATACGATGGCAATTGCCCGGTGGCGGTGGATCGGAAGACCCTGCGATCATGCCGGTAACGCTGCGTCTCGTCGCCGAACCCGATGGGCGCGTCCTGAAATGCGAGGGCGGAAGGCCATCGCAGCAACCGCTGGTCGCAAGGAGCGGCCCCATGTGCGACGGGATAGCCCGTCGCCTGATCGATGCCATTACCCGCCAGACCGGGAAGCCCGTCACACGCCGCTTCGAAGGGCGCTTCCTGATCGACTATGCCCCAAACGCGGCGGCTCACGATCCCGCGCTTTGGCCAAAGGACCTGACCCTTCTCAGCGATATGAACGTCACATATGGCGTGACGTCGGAGGGACGCTTCATCGATTGCAAGCGTGACCTGCGCCTTTGGGAAAAGGGTATGCCCATTCCATCGCCCTGTGGCGGACAGACAGAGACGGGCCCCGGTGCGACACCCGCCATCGCCGTGTCGCAGGTCGATGCGCTGGTCCGCCTCGGCTATCGCTTCCCGTCCGAAGAATAAGGGGCATGCTGGAGCGGGAGCGCATCTGGGGCGCAGGGGTCGGGCTTCGAAACATCGTGCTCGCGGTCATTGGTGTATACCGGACGTTCAACGTCTGGTGGCAGATGCCGCTCAACAAATGTTGATGTCGGCTACGGCGCGCGATGCCATGCAACGGATGGACGCGCCGCGCGTATCTGCCTAAGACAAGCCTCGCATGAACCTGCTTCTGCTCCTTTCCGCTCTTTTGTCCGCGCTGACCGGCGTGGGTGCGAGTGCGCGCGCGCAGGAGGCGCGCGGGGTCGTTGCCGAGCGCTGTGTCGTGGCCGCCGCCAAGCAGGCCGCCGTTGCGCGCGCCGCGACGCGGCCGGTGCAGGCGCTTGTCGCGCTGGTAGATAGCGCCGAACCTCTCGGTATGTTCCGGGCCGTCACGCCCCGGCCGATCGCTGCGATCTTCATGGGCCGTCGACGCGAATAGCCCCGGCGTCGGCCTTGGCCGACCCCATCCCTTGCCATTGCAGTCGCGCGCGCCCCGCTTCGACCGGCGCTGCGCCCATCTCACGATATTTCAGTCAGGAAATCGCTTATGTTCGGCGGCCTCGCCAAGTCCCTGTTCGGTTCGTCCAACGACCGTTACGTCAAGTCGCTCAAGCCGACGGTCGCCAAGATCGCCGCGTTCGAGCCCGAGATGGAGGCGATGACCGATGCGCAGCTCGCGGCGCAGACGGTGAAGTTCCGCGAACAGCTCGATAACGGCGCCACGCTCGACAGCCTGCTGCCCGAAGCCTTCGCCACGGTGCGCGAGGCCGCGCGCCGCGTGCTGGGCCAGCGTCACTATGACGTGCAGATGATCGGCGGCATCGTGCTCCACCGGGGCGAAATCGCCGAGATGCGCACCGGCGAGGGCAAGACGCTGGTCGCCACGCTCGCCACCTATCTGAACGCGCTGCCCGGCAAGGGCGTGCACGTCGTGACCGTCAACGACTATCTGGCCAGCCGCGACGCCGCGACCATGGGCCGGGTCTATAACTTCCTGGGCCTGACCACCGGCACCATCATCCCCAATCTGGACGATGCGCAGCGCCGCGCGGCCTATGACGCCGACATCACCTATGGCACGAACAACGAGTTCGGCTTCGACTATCTGCGCGACAATATGAAGTATGAGCGCTCGTCGATGGTGCAGCGCCCCTTCAACTACGCGATCGTCGACGAGGTCGACTCGATCCTGATCGACGAGGCGCGCACGCCGCTGATCATCTCCGGCCCGACCGACGACAAGTCGGAACTGTATATCGGCGTCGATGCGATCGTGAAGCAGCTGACCGCCGACGATTATGAGAAGGACGAGAAGCAGAAGTCGATCATCCTGACCGAGGATGGCACCGAACGTGCCGAGCGCCTGCTGGAGGCGGCCGGGCTGCTCCAGGGCGAGAATCTGTATGATTTCGAGAATACGCAGGTCGTCCATCACCTGAACCAGGCGCTGCGCGCGAACATGATGTTCAAGCGCGACACCGATTACATCGTGAAGGACGGCAAGGTCGTCATCATCGACGAATTCACCGGCCGCATGATGGACGGGCGTCGCTGGTCGGAAGGCCTGCACCAGGCGGTCGAGGCGAAGGAGGGCGTCAATATCGAGCCCGAGAACCAGACCATGGCCTCGATCACCTTCCAGAATTATTTCCGCATGTACCCGAAGATTTCGGGCATGACCGGCACCGCCGCCACGGAAGCGGGCGAATTCTACGACATCTACAAGATCAACGTCGTCACCATCCCGACCAACGTGCCGATCGCGCGTGTCGACGAGGAGGACGAGTTCTACAAGAACACGCAGGACAAGTTCCTGGCGATCGCCAAGAAGATCCGTGACCATGCCGCCAAGGGGCAGCCGGTGCTGGTCGGCACCGTGTCGATCGAGAAGTCGGAACTGCTCAGCGAATTCCTGACCCAGGAAGCCGTGCCGCATAAGGTGCTGAACGCCCGCTATCACGAGATGGAGGCGCATATCGTCGCGCAGGCGGGCCGTCTGGGCGCCGTCACCATCGCGACCAACATGGCAGGTCGCGGCACCGACATCCAGCTGGGCGGCAACCTGGAATTCCGGATGCTCGACGAGCATCCCGATCTGGTCGAGGGCACGCCGGAATATGAGGAGGCGGCCGCCCGCATCCGCACCGAGATCGTCGCCGAAAAGCAGAAGGTGCTGGAGGCGGGCGGTCTGTTCGTGCTGGGCACCGAGCGCCATGAAAGCCGCCGCATCGACAACCAGCTGCGCGGCCGTTCGGGCCGTCAGGGCGATCCAGGCCTGTCGCGCTTCTACCTCAGCCTGGACGACGATCTGCTCCGCATCTTCGGCCCGGACACGCTGTTCGCCAAGATGATGCGCAGCAATATCGAGGATGGCGAGGCGATCGGCAGCAAGTGGCTGTCCAAGGCGATCGAGACCGCGCAGAAGAAGGTCGAGGCGCGCAACTACGACATCCGCAAGCAGGTCGTCGAATATGATGACGTGATGAACGACCAGCGCAAGGTCATCTACGAACAGCGCGCCGACATCATGGATGCCGAGACGGTGGGCGAAGTCGTCGCCGACATGCGCGCCGAGACGGTCAACGCGATCGTCGGCACCGCCTGCCCGCCCAACAGCTATCCCGAGCAGTGGGATGTCGCGGGCATGAAGCAGCAGCTGAAGGACCTGCTCAACCTCGAGCCGCCGATCGACGACTGGATGACCGAGGAAGCGATCGACCCGGAGATCGTGCTGGAGCGCGTCTCCGCCGAGGCCGATGCGATGGTCGAGGCCAAGGCCAAGGAGTTGGAGCCCGACACCTGGACCAGCGTCGAGAAGTCGATCCTGCTCCAGAATCTGGACCATCACTGGAAGGAGCATCTGGCGACGCTCGACGCGCTGCGCCAGGTCGTCCACCTGCGCGCCTATGCGCAGAAGACGCCGATCAACGAATATAAGCACGAGGCGTTTTCGCTGTTCCAGCGGATGCTCGACAATATCCGCGAGGATGTGACGCGCACCATCGCCTATGCCCAGTTCCAGCTCCAGGCGCCGCCGGAACTGCCCGAACTGCCCGACTTCATCACTTCGCACTTCGATCCGTTCACCGGCGAGGACAATACGAACGATTGGGACGCCGCCGCGCGCGGGCTGCTCCAGCCGCAGATGCCGCCGATGCAGATCCCGCAGCCCGAGGGCATGGACCTGGGCACCGATCCTTCGCAGTGGGAAGGTCGCGTCAACCGCAACGCGCCGTGCCCGTGCGGATCGGGCCTGAAGTACAAGCATTGCCACGGAGCGGTGACGGCCTGATCGTTTTTCGATCGGTAGCGTAAGAGGGCGGCGGGCTTCGGTTCGCCGCCCTTTTTCATTCCCCCGCTGCAAGGGGAGGGGACCAGCGAAGCTGGTGGAGGGGCGTCAACGCTGGTGAGGGCGGACTGACTTCGCAACGGGTGACACCCCTCCGTCAGTCCTGCGGACTGCCACCTCCCCTTGCAGGGGAGGAATGGACAGGTCTTGTTCAGCGACGCGAGACGATCCTCGGCCGACAGGGAGGATCAATCATGAAGCACTATGCGATGCTGGCCGTCATAACAGCCGCCTTACCCACTGCCGCGCCTTCGCAGTTCGTCAGCGCCGGGCCACCCTCCGATATCCTCGCCATGCCCAATCAGCCGAGCGTCGCGGCCGACCGACGCGACATCCGTCACGCGATCCGTGAGGGGCGGCGCAGTGGCGACATATCGCGTGCCGAGGCTCGATCCTTCAGGCGCGAAAATGCCGCGATCGGCGCGTTGGAGGAGCGCTTCGGGCAGGACGGACTGTCACCGTCCGAGGAACGCGAGTTGCAGGTCCGCACCGAGGCCTTGCGCGGCATGGTCAATGCGCGCCGGGTGCGTGGCGGTCGCCCGTAAATCAAGAAAAAGGGCGGCCACCCCAAAAGGTGACCGCCCCGTGATCCGATACCTTGGCCGAATTACTTCGGCATCACCACCGTCGGCCCGATCGTCGAGACAATGGCACGGGCGTCGAAAGCGCGGAGATTGTCGCGCGGGATCGGACCCTTGCGCATCACGACCTCGGCCGTCGCTTCGTAGCGGTCGATGGTGTTGATATCCATGTTGTTGCCGAAGAAGGGATCACCCCAGAACGGATCCCAGCTGCGCCAGCCGAAGCCGCGGCCATAATAGCGCCACGACGGGCCCCACCAGCCGCCGCCCCAGCCGCCGAAGCCCGGCCCAAAGGCGCCGGGCGTCGAATAGGTGCGCGAGCGCAGCTGCGTGTCGCGGTCGGCCATCACGAAATAGTCATAGCCATTGGCCAGCGTCAGCTCGGCCGCGCGGTACAGCAGATAGCGCTCGACCGTGTCGCGCGACGTCACGGTGTTGCCCGCGAAGCTGACGATGAAGCGACCCGGCTCCAGCTGCTGGTCCGAATAGCCGGTGCGGTAGAAGCCCGAACCCGTCGCCGGGCGATAGGTGGTTTCGGTCGCACATCCCGCGACCATCAAGGTGCTGGCGCCGAGCAGCGCGAGCGCGATCTTCCGACCGAATTGCATGGACACTTCTTCCTTTCCTTGCCGCTCGACCAGGCCGGACGGCAACAGCCCTGTAGCTGGCGCCGGTCTAACCTATCCCGGCAGAACGGTCGATGAACGGTTTGGCTCCCGCGATGAATAGTGCGTCACACGCCTGCCATATGGATTGCAATTTGCCGTCGATGCGGTGCGCGGCGATGTTCGAATAGATAGATGCCCTGCCATGTCCCCAACATCAGCCGCCCGCCGATCAGCGGAACGGACAGGTGAACGCCGGTCAGGATGCTGCGCAGATGCGCGGGCATGTCGTCCGGCCCCTCATCGTCATGGGCATAGGCGCGGGCGTCCTCAGGCGCGATTCGCGCGAAATAGTCCAGGATGTCGGTCTTCACCTCGGGCGCGGCATTTTCCTGGATGATCAGCGAGGCGGAGGTGTGCCGACAGAACAGGGTCAGCAGCCCTTCGTCCATGCCCTGTTCGCGGACCCAGGCGGCGACGGGCCGGGTGATCTCGGTCAGGCCCTGACCATGGGTGTCGACGGTGATGATGGTGGTGGCTTGGCGCATCGCTCCTCAATGCCCGACCCGTCCCGTCGGTGCCAGTCGCGTTGGAATTGAACAGGTTCGCGGCAAGCGCGTTGTGCGGGCTTGAAGATAAGGAGACCTGCCATGAAAGCCCTGCTCGCCGCTCTGGCCGTCGTTACCGTTGCCGCGCCCATCGCCGCGACGCCCGCCGTCGCCCAGGATCGTGACTATCGCTGGCATGGCGATCGTGACGATTGGGATGCCTCGCGCGATTACCGCCGCGGCAATCATCGCGAGCGTCGCCTGAGCCGCGAAGACCAGATTTATCGTGGTCGCGACGGCCGCACCTATTGCAAGCGCAATGACGGCACCACCGGCCTGGTGGTCGGCGCGGTCGGCGGTGGCGTGCTGGGCAATGTGATCGGTGGCGGTACGCTGGGCACGCTGCTGGGGGCAGGCGGCGGTGCGCTGCTCGGCCGCTCGATCGATCGCGGCAAGGTCCGCTGCCGCTAAGCGTGGCAGAAAGGAAGGGCGTCGGTGACAGGGTTCACCGGCGCCCTTTCATTTTTCTGGCCAAGGACGACGCTCCTGCATCATGATGCGCGCGGGAGGGCCGATATGGCATTTGATCTGAAACTGACGACCGCGATGGCGGCGGCGCTGCTGGCAAGCGGCTGTAATCGCGCCAAAGCCGATGACAATTGGACAACCGATCGCGACACGGCGATCTGCACCGACGCGCAGGGTGTGCGTCTGCCCGACGATCGCTGCCGCCAGCATCGCGTCGGCGGTGGTGGCGGGGCTTTCTGGTATTTTCTGGGTCGCGGCCGCGCCATCCCCTGGTTCGGCGAACGCGCGACCGGCGGCAGTTTCCGTGCCGCGACCGGCGCCCGCTATGCCTATGCTCCGCCCGGTAGCGCAATGACCCGGTCCGCCGCCGTCAGCCGTGGGGGCTTTGGCAGTTCGGCGCGGCGCTTCGGCAGCATCCACGCATGATCCGCCAGACGCTGACGCCGCGACCCGACTGGCAGGCCAAGGTCGAGGCGCTGGGCCTGATCTGGCATGAGGGGCGCGAGCGGCCTTATTGGGACGAAAGCGCCTGCTATCGTTTCACCCGCGCCCAGATCGACACGATCGAAGGGGCGACGGGCGAGCTCTACCGGCTGTTCCTGGCGGCGGGGGAGGCGGTGGTCAGCGACCCCGCGCTTCTGAACCGTTTCGCCATTCCGCCCGTCTTCCACGACCCGATCCGCGAAGCCTGGGAGGCCGAGCCGCCCGCATTGAATTTCGGGCGGTTCGATCTGGGCTATGACGGTTCGGATGCTCCGAAGCTGTTCGAGTTCAACTGCGACACGCCGACATCGCTCTTGGAGGCGGCCGTCGTGCAATGGGCGTGGAAGGAAGAGCGTTTCCCCGCCCTCGACCAGTATAACAGCCTGCACGAGGCGCTGGTCGCCCGCTGGGCCGAGATCGCGCCCGCTCTGCCCGCCACGCTGCATGTCGCGCATGTCGAAGACCCGGCGGGCGAGGATGCCGTCACCGCCGCCTATCTGCGCGATACGGCCGAGGCGGCCGGTATCACCACCGTCCCCATCCTGATGGACCGGATCGGCTGGAACCACGACACGCATTGCTTCGTCGACGAAGCGGACATGCGGATCGAGGCGCTGTTCAAGCTCTATCCGTGGGAATGGCTGGTCCATGAGGAGTTTGCCGGGCCGCTGCTCGACAATCTGGAGCGCGGCGACCTGACCTGGATCGAGCCGGTCTGGAAGATGATCTGGTCGAACAAGGCGATCCTGCCGGTACTATGGGACCTGTTCCCCGGCCATACCAATTTGTTGCCCACGAGCTTTTCGGTGCCGAGCGGCGATGCGGTGGCCAAGCCTTTATTGTCGCGCGAGGGCGCAAACGTCTCGATCCGCAAGGCCGGGAGCATCGTGGCGGAGACGGCGGGAGACTATGGCGAGGAAGGTTATATCTACCAGTCGCTCTACCGTCTGCCGGAGGCGGCGCCGGGATGTTTTCCGGTGCTGGGCAGCTGGGTCGTGGACGGTGCGCCGGTGGGGATGGGCATCCGCGAGGACGGGCTGATCACCTCGAACACCGCGCGGTTCGTGCCGCATGTGATCGACGGCTGATCCGTCATGGCTGGCGCTGTCTGGGAGAAGACAGCGCCGGTGGCTCCCTGAGTAGGATTCGAACCTACGGCCGCTCGATTAACAGTCGAGTGGAAACGGCAGTTTTCTGCGGGGCTTTCTGACCTTTTCCCCCTCTGTTCATGGTAGCCACCCCCTTAGGCACACTGGGTTTGTCATAATGCCGCTGGACCCGCGAATCACCGGCGATTAGCGTCGAGCGCTCGCCCCTCGCTGAGGCATAACGATGCGCCGCCACCGCCCCAGATCCGATCATATTCGGGACGCCTCGAACATGATCCAGCCGAGCCCGCCCGGGCGTGATGACCAGACGCAGAGCCGATGGGAGCGGGTCGAGATTTGGCTCGAATTCGGCGGCTTCGCCGTTCTGTCCGCCTCGGGTCTGATCGCCAGCGCCTGGGGCGCGATACGCTATGTCTCCGGGTGGTCCTGATCTCGCCACACCCCTGAGCGGCGCAGCTGGCGCACGATCCCATTGAACGCCGCCGTCACGCCCTGCGCACGCCCGATCTCATTCGACTGCCCGGCCGATTCCCAGAACGTCGTCAGCGGCCAGCGCTCGGGGCAGTGGGGCAGCAGGCAGCGGAGGGCGAGGCGGACCGGGATCGTGTCGCACCGACGCTCGCCGCTATCAGTCATCGCCTGGCGCAGGACCTGGACGGATAGCTCGACGACGATTCGATGGTGGCGGCGCATTATGCTATGGAACGTAACGAGAACAAATAATCAAGAGATTCGCCACGGCCCGCTGCCGCCTCTGCACCAGCAACGACGATCAGGCGCTGATCGAATATCTCGCCGAGAAGCTGTGGGACAGCCGCATGGGCGAGTTCGAGATTGCGACTCCGTGGAGCGAGGCGGGCACCTATTGGCAGGCCAAGATGCGGGAAATGGCAGTGTCCGCCAGGTTGGCTCTACTCGGTTGAGGGTGGCACCGTAGCGCCACCCTCTGCAAAGCCCGATGCCGAAGCAGAGCGGGTACGGCTTAACGTCGGAGCGACGCGATACCTCTTTGGTTGCATAACGGGTTTACACTACCCGCCAGAAAATGCTAGACCCTTTCCCTAGCTGCGGCGGTGTGGATGGACACACGCAATTCGCCCCAATTTGGCGGGGAAGGGGGTCCGAGGCTAGGCGACGCCCGCGAAAACGACCAAATATCGGTAAAAACCCGCATAGCCGGTTTCGAGTCCGGTCCGCAGCTAATTCAGCGGCCGCGCCTGCTCTAGCACATAGCCCCAGCCACGCTCGGTGGAGATTGTCACCTCTCCGCCCAGGCTGCGCAGCCAGCGCCTCAGTCTGCATATCCGCACCTTGGCCACGTCGGTCTCGGCATCCTCTCCTACCGTCAGCATGGCGAGCGTGAGATGCGATACCCGGCCGCGCCGGACGAGGTGGTAAAGCGTCTCCACCTCGCCGGGCGGCCGGTGGTACCGGATGCCCTTCCAATACACTGCCCCCGGGTCACGCTGGACGATCAGGCCGAACCGCTCCACTCGATCGGGCTGGTCGGCTCCGCAATGGGGGCAGGCATGGGACATCAGCTGGCGTTCCAGCGCGGCTTGGGATCGCCAACAACGCCAGTCCACACCCGTTTGATCTTGATAGTGATCGGCGCAGCACCCGCCGCAAAGGCCTCGGCACCGCGAAGGCGAAGGCGCAGCGTTACATTAGGTCCGGTAGACGACGCACCCACCAATACAGGATCCGTCGCAACCCAGAACGTCTTGGCCGATCCGTCCGACTTGCTACTATTGCCATAGGTTGTGTCGAGGTCGAGCGCGCGAGCCTCCATCGTACTGCCCGCGTCATACAGATAGGCCGTGGGGACGCCGACATAAGGGCTGGCAGGAACTTCCACCTCGAAATACGTGGCGACATATTGCCCAGCCATATCGGACACAGGGATCGTACCCGCCGTCCCATAGGTGAAATTGAAGCCTTCCTCGGCGATGCTGCCCGAAACGGGCTGCACCGTAATTACCAGCGACTGACCACCGGTTGCGGCATTCGCCTCGAGAGATGCTACAGCGGTGGATACGGTGCCGGATGCATTGATCAGACGATATCCAGAGGGGACCTGCCCCGATACCGTGCCCGCCGCTGTTCCCGTGGTGCCGGTAAACGTCGGATTGGGCTGCTTGTTCGGAGCGGTCCGGGTCAGCAGCTGATTGTCGCTCGGGAGGATCAGGTCCAGGCGGCTGTTCAGGTACAGCGACAGTCGTGCCGCCCCCAGCGAATTTGGATGCAGCGTATCGTAGAAATTGTCCGATGAAGCATAATTGCTGCCATCGAGTGGGAAGGGAATATCCCAATCCAGCAGCAGCGCTTTTGTCGGCCCGACCGACGCGGCCCAAGCGCGCAATGCAGTATTAATGCGCATACGCGAAGCGACGTTTGCGGGCGTATCGAGGCCGGTACCACTAGCTGCCCAAGGCAGCATCGTGCCGACCAGCACATACTTTCCAGCGTTAATGGCAGGGGTTAGAATCTGGTCGATGATCGTCTGCTCAGCGCCTGGAAGCGCAGCGCTGTTAACCGTAGCCGAATAGGCGAGGATGGGCGCCCCCATCGCCAGAGTGGAAGGCAGGAGACCGGCGTGAAAGCTGACCGGCGAACCCGACACTGCGCGATTGCCGCCGTCGACCCATTGCTTGGTATAGCTGCTGGTGCCACCCGCAGCGGCATTATCGCGGGCAGTCGTATTTGACGGCCATTCTTCCATGGCGAATCGCGGCTTCAAGGCCTGCGCTACCTCGTAGTGACCGGCATTGAGCTTGCGCACGAGTTTATCACCAGGGCTTGCACCGAAGGTCCCGTGAGCGACAGTGCTGTCACCGAGAACGCTGATCTTCGTGCCAATTGGAAATTGTGGAAAGATAGACGGTATTGAGCCAGCGATTGGCCGTCCCACGGCCGCGAGCATGCCGAGTCCCGCGCCAACCTGAGCGACGCTCAACGGGACGAAGACCCTCGCTAGGGCAGTGTTGGTGGCGCCATGCTGCAAAATGACCTCAGTTATGTCGGCTTGGCTGAGCGGGGATCCAGTGGCCAAGGCTCCGGCTTCGCTGGGATTTGCAGCAGCGGCAACGCCAGCTCGGACCGCAGCCGAGGCAATCTCATCGGCGACGGTCAGGCGACGCGGGTGATTGAGCGGGAAGCGCGGGTCAAAAAGCAGAATGGTCTTCATCGACTATCCTTCAAGGTGTCAGGAGAATCGCCGCCGACGGGGCTGGCGAGGAGGGATTGCGGCCTGCGCTGCATCGCGCTGGCGTCAGCGCGGCCAGGCGTCCCAGAGAGACTGGCGCTTGGCGTCACAGGCAGCGAGATCGAAGCGCCCGTCTCGGATGGTCGCGTCGTCGTCCGCCGCGCTGGCGCTACCGTCCGGCTGGCGGTGCTGAGCCGTCGGTCGGCACGGCTCCCCTGCCGCCGCCGGGCGGTCCGGAATCGTGGGCGAGTAGGGCATCGAGCGCGTCGATGTCGCGCACCCGGTCAGGGGCGCGACACAGAGCGCGACCAGCATCAGTCTGCGCATAGCGTGTCACCGTGTCTTTCGAGTGGATGATGAGGGGCTGGCGGGAAGCGAGGGAGGCCGCATAGGTCTGGGCCGCCGTCGCCTGCTGACGGGCGAACCGGGCTTCGTCCGCAAGGCGCGCCTTGGCCGCGTCCGCGATCGCCGCAGACCAAGCCGCCCGTTCGTTGGTCAGCGTCTGGCGATAGTCGGCGCGGAGGCGATCGAGCCGCGCGACCCACAGGCCCATGGCCAGTACGATCAGCGCGGGCCAGAACCGGCGGAGCAGGATCAGCCACGACATTGCGGATACTCCGGCAGGTCCACCGTCTGCCCTGCCAGATGGTGCGTGCAGTCCCCGAGGAACTGGATGCGCCCATCGGTAACGAAGGAATGGCAGACCTCGGGCGGGTCACCAGATTCGGGAATGAAGGCCGGGTTCACGGCGCGACCGGTCCGCACCAACACGCTGGGCGTGAATGTCGGCGCCTCACAATTGCCGTTAAAACCCCACACCGGCTCGCCCGTGGTGGATTGGACCACGACCAAATGCTCATAGCAGCACCCCGGACACCAGAAGGCCACGCGGCCCGGCCGGAATTCGGCGAGCTTGGACGACAGAAGGCGGGTCACAGCAGAATGGCCTTCGCGCGCTCCAGCCGCTGGCGCCGATCGTCGATGCCATTGAGCCCGCCGTTGATCAGCTTCGTCACGGCCTCGATGTCGTCGCGATCCGCCGGCGCATTGATCCGGCGCGAGGTCCAGTATGCACAGGCAAGGGCGATCGCGATCGCAGGCTCTGCCGCCCGGTCCGGCTGGCTTTCGATGTTGACCCCGATCAGCGCGCCGAACCGGCGATAGTTGTCACGGCCCGTGATCTGGAGAATGCCGCGCCCGCGGTACCGGAAGCCGTCGCCTGCCTTGACGTTGCCCAGGTCGGCCCGGCCTTCGTATCGGCGCTGCGCGGGCGTCGGGCCCCAGATTTCGTACATCCGGGTAAAGCCAGCCGACTCATGGCCCGCCTGGGCAAGGAAGTGAGCAAGCCGCAAGGGTACGTCGAGGATGATCGCCCCCTCCAAGGCAGCGATGCCAGCGCCAAGCCCTGCGGCGGTCGCGGTCGGCGCGCCGAGCTTCCGCAGCAGCGCGGTCAACGTCACCGGTCCGAATGCGCCGTCAGCGCGCACGCCGAGACGGCGCTGCACAAGTGCAACGTCCATATGTATGTCCTTTGTTGGAGACGCGAAATTGGCGAGCCGCTATCGAGGCGGGGTGCCGGACCTATCCCCCGATGGTCATCGGCCGTGGGGGCCGACCAATCTCCCTCGTGGCGGCCCCTGCATCACAATTCTGTCAACATTGATCTCTATCAAGTCCCGGTCTGGCATCGCCAGGCGGACAGCAGGTTGCCCCGCCCATTCAGCAACGGGGCGGGGCAACTTGGTCAGGCCTCCGGCTTATCCTTGGCGGTCGCCATGCCCGCGACCGTCCCGATGATCGTCCGCGCCGCCCCCAGCACGAATTTCATCGCGCCGAAGCCCAGCCATCCCGACGAAACGGAGACGGTCAGATAGGCCCATAGCGGCCATCCGAAGTGTTGCGCCGCCGCGCCGCCGATCGCGCCGAAGGCAGGCAGCAGCGAAATGAGAACGGCGATGTCGCGCCAGCTTACCGGCTGCTTGGCCTCTATCTTCTGACCGATGCGCAGCCACTGCCCCGCCGCAACGGCGAAGACGCCGATGCCATAGTGCTGCCAGTCCTTCACAGCGTCACCACCCCTATTCCAAGCCCCGTGAATACAAGCCCGATCGACACCATGAGGCTGACGGTGCGATGCGAGGCGGTGACGGCCTGGACGAAAGCCATGCCGGTTACGGCCATCGCTGCCGCGATGCAGTCGGTGACCACGTCGAAGGTCTGCCAGGTCTCAGGCGAGCGAGAGACGAGCTTCGCCATGTCGCCCGCGCATCCGAACATGAACCCGAAGCCGATCAGCGCGGAGCCGACGAACAGCAGCGAGGCGGACCATGGCGCGGTCATCGCGTCGCGCAGGTCGACATGAAGCTGCTCGATCGTCTGGCGGAACGCGGCGCGACACTGCGCGCGGCCCGGCTCCCGACAGCGAGCCAATTGCCAGAGCGCGCGGCAAGCGGGCCCCAGCCATTGGACGGACGCGACGCCGAAGCGGACGCCGGTCAGCATCAGGCACCATATGGCCGCCGTGCTGATGACATGCCCGAGCGCGGTCATTTCGCGGCCTCGTCGGCCGCAAAGCGGAAAGCTTCCATCGGTGGGGTTCCTCACGCTGCTTGGTTGTAGGAAATGCGCAATTCGGCATCCCCAGGCGGCAGGGCCTGAGTGCGGCGATCGATCTGAAGCGGCACGTTCTTGAAGCGGTTGAGCGTGACACGCCCGCCGGTCGGCCGATCGATGAAGACACCGACCGGGCAATCCAAGACATCGTTGTCATTGACGGCGACGCGGCTGCGATACTGGAACCTGACAACGCGCCCTTCGAGCGTGAAGGTGCTGTTCCCGTTCCCCGAGAAGGTCACGGCGCGATTGCAGCCGACGATGACGTTCCCGTAAATCGCGAGGTCGTAGGAGTCGAAGTCCGATCCGACGCCGATCCCCCATGAGTAATTATAGAGGTTGGCTTCATAGCAGTAATTCCACCGGACGATGGCGAAGGTCAGGGGGTTGAGCGAGATGCAGAAGTTGTGCCCTCGGATGTGGTTGCCTTCGATCAGGCACGACTCTGATAGTACGACGATTGCGCCCTTGCCGCCGCCCGTAAACGCCGCGACGCGATTGTTGCGCACGATCGCGTGAGCCGGGTTCGCAACGTAGAAGCGGTTGTTTCGGCCTATCTGGATACAGTCGGCGGCCACACCGCGAGGCGGCGGGATGAGATTGCCGATGACGATGCACAAACCGCCGACGCCTTCGATATACAACGCGTCGCCTGCGGCTTTCCCAATATTATCGTGGATATGGCAACGCTCGATTAGAACGTCCTCGGCCAACGCATTACCGGGGAGGGCAATTTCGCTGAACGGCTTCGCCCTTACCTTTACCTCATCGCCGACCGCGCCCGTACCAGACAGGTTGAGCACGATGCCGCCGCCAGAGAAGCGGGTGCCGCCCGTTAAAACCCGGATCACCGTCCCATCGGTTTGCGTGATGGTGATGAGCGACCCGTCCGGGCGGAACACCTGCCACTGCATCTGCGCGCCCGTGCCCGCCTTGATGCACCGCGCGACGAATGTGCCGGTCAGAGCCGCCTCACTGGTCGAATATTCGGTCACGTTGACCGCCGCAGGCTTGGCCAGCAACTCTGACTCGGCGCGGCGCGTGTTGCCCCGGATCGCGATGCCTATGGCGTTGTCGTCGGTCAGCGAGCCGTTGCCGGATACCTCGCAATCCACGATCATGACGCCGCTTGCACCGTAGCAATTGACGCCCCGCGATTTTGCCCCGGTTATATGGATTTGCTGGAGGCGGAAGTCGTTGGCCGCGTTCTCGTCCAGCGCATAGGTCTGGCCCACCCCGATCTTGGGAAGCGCCCCGCTACCATAGGGCCGATAGGTGGCGCGGTTGGCCGTCAGAAGCGTTTCATTCCACGCGCCGCCGCGCTCCAGAAAGATATGGGTGCCCGGCCAGAACTGCGTAATGTCCCCCGCTTTCGCGAGCGTCTTCCATGCGGTAGCCGGGGTTCGCCCGTCGGCGCTGTCGTCCCCGTTCGGGCTGACATAGCGGCGCGTCTCGGGCAGGAAGGCGTCGTTATCGTTCGCGACCAGCGCTTCCAGATCGTCGTCGCCGACCTCTCCGATGATCTCTATCGAGCGTATCCACCCCGACATAGGCAACGTGCCGTCCAGCCGCGCGCCGACCGATAGCCGGTCCAGCCGCTCGGGCGGGGGCAGGAACGGTGCATGGGCGCAAAGCCCGGCCGCCGCGATCGTCTGGCCCCGCGCGCCGATCCGATGCGCCATGCGGACCTTGCCCGGCCCATAGAGGCGAGGCACGCAAGGCCGCTTGTAGCTTTTCCAAAGCGTGCCAGTCAGCGCGTGGTCGGTGGTGCGCGCGACCGTCATGACCTCGCCGTTCGCGTTGCCGAGCTGGATCATCGTGCGCTCGATATTGTTCTGCTGCGCGATTTCCGCCTCAAGGATGAGCGTGTGGGGCCGATCGAACAGGTTGCGGCCCCGCACCTCGAACAGGTCGCCGCCGCGCGCGACAGGCTGACCATAGGTGACGATCGGGCTCGTAATGCGCGCCGCTTCAGCCTGGGCGAGAATGACCAGCACCTCGGACTGCGGGCGAACGACGAGGCGGCCTTGCTGCCCGGCGGTGTGAAGGCGGCCGACGCGCTGCCAAGCCGCCCCGGTGAATATTGGCGTCTGGCCGCCGCCGCCCGTGACCGTGATGTATCCGCCGCCAGTCGGGCACCGGACATAGGCGCTGATCGCATAAGCACCGCCACCTGCGCCGAAAAACGGCACGGCAAATTCGGTGTCACTGCTCGGGTTGTAGAGCCGAACGACCTTGCCGTTCATCAGGCCCGCCGACAGCAGGTTGTCGAAGATGCCAGCCGCGCGCAGCGCCTGCATATCATCAACCAGCGTGATGGTCGCGCCTTCGGGGCGGGCGGTGAGCAGCGCCCATCCTTCCGTCGAGGTCGGTGCAGCGTTGCGCATGAACAGCAGGTTCTTCGACGCGGGTTCGCGCAGGAACCCGACGCCTGGCACGATACGCGGCTGCCCGGCGGGGCTGACATACAGCTTGCCGTCCGGCCCCGCAGACACGCCGCCAGGGCCTGCGATTTCGATTTCCTTCATCGACATGATGGACGTGAAGGAGGCGTTGTTCGCCTGATAGTCGCCCGTCAGGAAGTTGGCGCGCAGCGGCACGCGCGGCTTTCGGTTCTGAAGGATCATTCGTAATTCCCCTTCAGATAGACCACCAAGCCTCGCGCGCCGGAGCCCTCGGCCTCGACATCGATGCTGACCAGCGCGTCGTCGGGTATGCGCGGCGTCGAAATCGTCGGCTGCGGCGTGCCGTCCGCCTTGCTCGAAAGCTGGCCGGGCAGGATGCGAAGCGGCGCGGACAGGATCGAGGTGCCCGCCACCCGGACGTTGATCCTGATGCCATAGGTCTGCGCCGACGACATATCGGCCACAATGACCGAAGCCCGTATTTCGGACAGGATCAACACGCGCGGCGCGCGCAGCGGCGACAGGCCGGTGGCGACCCGGACCATCTCGCGCGGGCTGTAGCAATCGAACAGCCAGTCAAAGGGCTGCCCGGTCGGCACGAGCGTCGCAAGCTTGGCCGGGCACATGACCAGCACCACCTGACCACCCCGATTGGTCAGCGGGTAGCGACCGTCGCCGTTCGGCCCGCCGGTCGCGGTGCCCATCATCCACGCGTTGAACTGGTCAACGCTTGCGCCCCACGCCTGCCAGACGGCGACGAAGTTGGCGACATCCGCCGGAGTGAGCACCTGGTCAGCCATCAGAGAAGCGGCCTTTTCTGTTCGAGGACTTCCATGGCCGACCCGGCTTTGACGATTAGCGCGATGTTATCGACCTCTTGATTGGTCACATTGAACTTGAAGGTGTGATCCCCCGCCGGAAGGTCAGAGATGTAGACGAACGGCGTGATGGTCGATTGCGCCTTGCTCTGCGTGCTATCGAACACGTTGTTGATCGTGCCCGCCGGGTACACAGTGGCCCCATCCACATCGACGCTACACGTCATCTGAATGTCGTCGTCCGACTGGAACATGCCGAAGAACGTCACCTTCATGACGCTATCCGGCTCCTGTTTCGTCATCGACACGGTGGCGACCGTCGCAGTGGCGTTCCGGGCAATCGAAACGCTGGTTCCGACAGGCGCGACCCGCGTCTGGCTGATCGAGGAAGAGACGAGGTGCCGGGTGACGATGGTGTCGGCCTTGATCCGGGTCGCCTCCACGGCACCCAGCCGCCAAGTCTTGTCCGTCGTGTCATAGGACATGGCGACGATCGCATTGCCGCCATTCGTATCCACGAACAGGAAGCGTTCGGCGACCATGCTCAACTGGTTGATGCCACCCCCGGCAACGCCTTGGATGCCAACGATCGCCCCGTCAGCGTTGCCCGCCATCATGAACTTCGCCAGCCCGGTGCTGCTGTCCACCTCCTGCAGCTTCGTGATGAACAAGGTATGGCCTTCCGCCGTCACCCCTTGCTGCTCGACCACCTGGCGGACGGGCTTGCCGTCGATGAAGATGATCTTGTCCGTGTCGCCGCGCCAGGTTCCGTTCACCACCATTTCGTTAGCGACGTTGATGATGTTCTGATTGAGGTCGGCCACCACATCCTCGGCCTTACGACCGCCGACCTGGGTTCCGGTTGGTGCACCGACCGTCGCACCGTTCTGCGGACGGTTCGGGCCGACGACCGCATCATAATCGACCGCAACGCCAGCCGTGACCACCGGTCCGATAATGCGACGACCACCGGTCACGCCGTTGCGCTGGTAGGACACTGACACTTCGTAAGCGGCGCCGCTCCGAACGCTTGTGATCTCCACGCGGTTGGCGCCGACCGACCAGATGCCCGCCGAACTCCACCCCACATTCGCCGCTTGGCCGGATACGAATGGCCTATACTCGATGACCACCGCGTCGGCTGTGCCGGCGTCAACCGTTCCTGTCACTACGAGGGCCGGGACGGTCTGCGCCTGCGAAATAATGCTGGTCGCCGTGATAGCCCAGGCGTCGACGGCAGGGACAGGGACAAGGGGCTGCCCGGTCACACCCGGCGTCGGAGGTGGTGTCGCCGTCTGACCCAGCGCGAAAGCGTGCTTGGCATTCGTCTCGCTGCGAGCGGTGAACGTCACGACGCCGGTGGGCGGGTCCAAATCCCGGTTGAGCAGCAGGATGGTCTGCTTGTTCAGGCCCACCTCGGGCAGGTCTGCGGTGACGCAGTCGCCCGGCTTGTAGCCCATCCAGAATAGCTTGAGCGGGAGCGTGATCGGGCCGAATTCGCGCGCGTTCTCGATGTCGTATCGGACGGCAGTGCCCACCTGCTTGGTGTTCTGGATGAGCGGATAGTCCAGCACCTTCGACCGCTTGCCGCCGTCTTCGGCGACATGCTCGGGCACCGTGATCGGCGAGCCGGGGAGGAACTGCCAGTTGTTCTCCTCGAGGCGGTAGCGCGGCGTCACGGTGTTGATGCGGTTGCGGCGCGGCTGGGTTGCGGACACTCGCGCTTCGCCGATCACATCCTGGAACGTGACCGTCGCCAGCGACACCTTGGGCGCATTGACGATGCAGCTGATCCGCGCGCCGAGCGGCATGGGCTCGCCCATTCCGGCCTGCAGGATCTTCTTCATCGTCGCCCACTTCTCATCGCGGGAATAGATCATCCCGCCACAGGTCCAGCCGTTGGCGGCGGCGATGTTCCGACCCTCGACGAACGCGGCGACGTCGATCAGGCGCCACGGTGACCCAAGGCCCATGACACGCTGATAGGTGCTATTGGGGTTGCTGACGTCGCGCTGCCAATAGCCGTGCGCCCAGCGAAGGCCGAGCAGGTACGGGTTCTCCGTCCACTCCCAAGTCGCCATGGCAGCGTCATAGGCGGCGGTATCGGCCGGGTCTGCCATACGGTGAGGGCCGGAGCCGCCCGGGTATGTCGAGTCTTTCGTCGGATCGTATGCCAGCGCGCCGCGTACCGTCCACATGGGGGCGGGCACGCCGTTCTGATACTGCTTGGCCTTCGTATCGAAGCGCAGCGTCCACGTCGCCGCCGCCTTGCCCGACAGCTTGAAGTCGGCACCGACGCCTGGGGGCGTTCCCGCACCGGCACCGAACGCCAACGCGGGCGACGCCAGCGCGCCGAGTTGCGTCATCGACCACATGAAGCCCGCGAAGGCGCCTATCGCGGCGCCCGTGCTGGAATAGCTGACCGGGTTGCGGTCTACCGTCTGCCCCTCGATCGCAGCGATCGGGCCGAGCGACAGCACCGCCACGAACGCCTGGCGGTCGTTATCCCCTGCGTCGCGCGTATCCCAGCCTCGGCGCATGACAATATCGCCGGCCGTGCCCGTTCGACCGATCGCGAGCGGCACCCCCGCATCCGGATCGGCCGAGAAGCTGGTCTGCGAGCCCGTAGCGTCGGCAGCGGATGGCTTTTTAGCGGTGAGGCCGGCCGCGAGAGAGAGCGCACCCGCTGCAGCTGATGCCAATGCCCCGAACGACGTGAAGGCCGCCGCGGTACCAATGCCCGCGATCGAACTTCCGAGCAGACCGGCGCTTCCGATCGCTCCAATACCAGTCGCGGCGAATGCAACGGCACCGACGACAATAGCGGCCGTTTTGAGTACATTGCTCATCGGCGGCGGCTCCCTGGCTCCCGTCACGCGGGAGGTCGTGATGTTGTTGATTGCACTGATGGCGCTTGCCGAAGGCCAAGTGGCCAAGTTCGACGGTCGGACACCGGATGCCGAATACGTCACGGCGAGAAGCTCCGCGGAGGTCGAGCGCTGCCTAATTCGGCAAGGATACCCGCCCCAGGTCTACCGCCAGCCCGATCGCCCCGAAGATGTCATGATCGTTTGGACCGCCGGTGGAATGGCGGCCGGCACTGCTGCGGCTCGTGTCGACTTGCACAGCTCCGGTACAAGCACGTCGATCAAGTCTTGGCTGTCGCAAAAGGTCGTTGAACAGTGCGCACCGAGAACCGGATCGTAAGCCAGCAAAACACCGGAATACGGGTGACTTAGGAGATAGCCCGCCACGCAGCGACATATTCAATCGGCTGCAGGACCGCCGCGCCGATCGCATCGGAATGATACCCCACCACTCGGCCATTGCCGAGAGCAACGGCCAGCGCGCCCAGCTTGTCCTCGGCAGGCAACGCCAGCACATCGCCGACAATCGCCGCCGCCGGCGCGATCCGCTCCAGCCCCATGGCGTCCAATGCATCGGCGAGACTGGCATAGCCGCGCTCGTCCAGCGCCTTCAGAGCACTTCGGATGGTCCGATAGGAGCCTGACGCGGGAAGCTTCACCTTGTGACCGAGGCGCCGAAGGTGGGAGGCGGTCATGCGGACGCAATCGGAGGTGCCGAGCCGCATGGGCCGCGTTGACCACTGATCCAGCGTGGCCTGCGCTGCGCGGGTGCGGATGATGAACGGATCGTCGCTCATTGCTCGACCATCCGACCACCGCCACCATAGCTACCGCCACCGCCGCTGAAGCTCTGCACTGCGCCTCCGACGCCAGGCACGCCCCAATAGACGGTCTCGGCAACGCCGGTGACGAAGTCCAAGCCCGCTTCATTCGGGAAGATGCTGCGATGATGACCCGCCGACAGGCGAGCGCTTTCGTCATCCTCGAACAGGCGCTCGAATACGCTGGTCACCTCATACTCGACGGTTCGCCCCTGCTCGTCCGCGCCCAAGGTAGGCACATCGACCTCGCCTGCGAAGATGAGGTGCGGATCGGGGATGACGCCGCCGGTCGCCGGATTGACCGCGCCGACATAAATCTCGACCGCCGCACCCTGCATTGATGGCGCGGCGAGCGCCGCCGCCGCCGCATCACCGGCGGGCAGTAGGGTCAGCGAGATCGCGGGCGCGCTGTCGCCGACACCGTCCGTCAGATTCTCCACGTCGGAGATGACGCCATAGGTCGGGTCCTCGCCGACATAGGTCTCGCCGCCGAAGCGGATGACGCCCGAGCCGTCGATCAGCCGAATGATGCCATCGGGCAGGGTGATCTTCACCGCGCCGAAAACGGTCGGCGAATCCTTGCGCAACTCGGCGTCGAGCGCTGGGGTGAGCGCGGTCATCAGAAACGCTCCGTGATGGTGATGGTGGGGATCTTCGACTTGGCGATCGTCTGTTCGATGTCGATGCTCGCGCCCGAGACGATGCCCTCAATGTACGGCTTGGCGACCTCGACGACCGCGCCGTCGATGGTCTCGATCCGCAGCATGGGGTCCAGGGTGATGGTCAGGATGCCGCCCGAGGTCGCAACGAAGTCGCCAGCGGCATTATGCAGGTAGCGCCGACCGCCATGGATGATGCTGAAGAACTGGCCTTCCCGCAGGACATAGCCGCCAGTGAAGCCGCGCAGCACCAAGGCGCTGCCCTTCTGACCGGCGCCGTTTATCACAGGATTGCCCGGGTTGCCGATGTCCAATCCCGGCTGGGGCACCGGAAACAACGCCCCCTCGGTTTTCGCGCGACGCAAGCGGGCAATGAGCACCCGGCCATCGGGCTCAGGCTTCAGGCGGGGATAGGTGATGTCGAGGGCGAAGCGATTGCCCAGCCGGTTCAGGCGCTGATACCCGCCGCCCATCGGGGCTTTCTGATCCGAACCCCAATCGAGCAGCTTGGGGACCGCGACCTGAGGCAAGCGGGGCTGCGGAAGTTCGATGGCCATAGGTCAGGTTCCCGGCAGGCGACGACGGGCTGCCATCTTGGCATTGCGACCGGCCATCGCAGCGCCCCCCGCAGCACCCCGCGTGGATGCGACGGCAATGCCCTCGGCAACCCAGCCCCGCACCGTCTCCGCAAGCACGGAGTCCTGCGCGTTGACGGTGACGCTGATGCCACCAAACCCGGCATTGTCGTTCCCTGCCAGCATCCGGCGCGTCTCGGCCGCTGGATAAATCCGGGTGCCATCAGGCAGGTCGGCGATCTCGCCACCGTTCTCGTTGACCCAGGTCAGGCCACCCGACCAGCGAGCGGTACCGGAGGCGTTGCGACCGATTTTCGTGATGTCGATCTCACTCCAGGCGCCCAGGTCGACACCCGACTGGATCGCCGACGCGCCCCCGAACAGCTTGCCGATGTTGCCAAACACCGAGCCTAAGGTCGGCAAATCCTTGTTGCCGTTGATCAGGTTCTTGATGGGGTTGAGCAGCGCCAGCTTGATAAACTCGTTGCGGATGCTGCCCGTCGCCGCCTTGCCCAAGGTCTCCCAATCCGACCAAGCCTGCGGCGACAGGACGCTGTCGACGAACTCGGCGCCGTAACCGCGCAGCTCGTTCATCGCCGCCGCCGTCACCTTCAACTTGGTATTGATGGCGTCCTGCACATCGATACCGCGCATCCGCGCATCGATGTCCGCCTGTTCCATGTCCGGGAACTGACGACGAATTTCCTGCTGGATGCGCAGCTTGTCCAACTCGCGCGTGCGGACCTGATCACTGACGCCGGCCAATTCCAGTTCGCGCTGCGAGAGTTCCAGCTGATCAGCCTGGGCCCGACTGGCGTCGAGGATATAGCGCGCCATCGCCTGCGCGTTGGTGGCGCGGGCCTCGTCAACACGGGCACTGACCAATGCAGCACGGTCGGCATCGGTATATTTCTTGTCGTCGGCCTCCTTGTTCGCAGCGCGCCGAGCCGCTGCCATGGCCAGCTGGAGCGGCGACTTGCTCATGTCGAGGATCGAGGCGACCGTCTCGGCGGTGCGCTGCTTGGTCGCCTCGATCGCTGCCGCGCCCGCGCTGCGCGCCTCCTCGGCATGGGCATCGGCGAGCGCCTGGCGATAGGCGGCTATTGCGCGCGTGATCTGCTCATAGGCCTTGGTCTGGCCCTGCGCCTGGGCGATCACCTGCATGGCGATCAGCGGGCGAAGCGCCGCTTCGTCGGACAGCGTCTGGTTCAGCTGCGCAGCGGTGATCTTTCCCGCCGCGACATTGTCGTTCGCCGCGCGCCGGGCCGCCGTCTCATCGCGAAGCCCGGCAATTGCCTTGGCGCTGGTGGCGACGCCCTCCGACACCTGCAGGTTCAGCTGGCGGCGGACCTGTTCGTCGACCGAAATCCCCTTGCGGGTCGCGTCGGTGGAAGCCTTGCGCCGCGCCTCCGCCTCAACACCGGCCGCGCTGCTCTTGAGATAGGCATCGGCGACATCAAGCGCGGCGCGCGCGCTGACCTCCATCGACTCGGCTTCACGGGCGAGCGTCGCCGCATGGCTCGCACCGCTGTTCGCCGCTTGGGTGCGCGCGCGGTTGCCCTGCGCGAGCGCCTGCGCTTCGACCTGGGCACGGGTGACGACCTCGCCCGACATTTCGACCCGCGCCCGCTCGGACGCCAGCGCAGCCTTCGCGGCGGGCGACTTGGCGGCGGCGATCTTCGCGTCGATCGCCGCCAGCTGGTTCGCCTTATCCTGCTTGGGGATGAAGGTGTCGATCGCATGATTGTAGGCGTCCAGCGTCGTGGTCAATTGCTGACGCTGCTCACCTGACACGCCGGTATTGAGCGCGGCTCTCAGACGGCCGGCATTCGCACGATATCCGCCCAACTGGTCGGCGCCGGTGAACTGGTCGACCAGCTGTTGGCCGCGAGCCTGCGCGGCATTGGCGCGCGCCTGCTCCCCACGCCGCGCCTCGGCCGTCAGCTGCGTGCGCAGGCCTGCAATCTGCCGGTCGATATCGGCCTGATAGGATGCGGTGGTCGTGCCGAGCAGCATCTGGCCGACAGAGGGGCCCAGCGCTCGCTGCTGTTGCAGACTGGCGATGCGATCCTGCACCGATCCGCCGGTGACAGCGCGGTCGATGGCCTTGCCCATCCAGGTCCAGGCATTGGAGGCGGCATCACTGATGCCATCCCATGCGCGTGCCAAGAAGTTGGCGTTGTCGGCCGCGCCCTTGAACGCGGGGCCGAGCGCGTCGAGCAGCGCACGCTGCGCGCCGGTCATGTCGTTCTGCTCGACAAGCTTCTGAATATAGTCGGCCGTCGACTGGTTGATGACGCCATACCGCTCGGCCAGGTCCTCGGCCCCCTTGATCGGGTCAGCAAAGGCGGCAGCAAGCTGCGACGCGGCGCCCTTCGCATCCTGGCCGGTCGCTGCCGCGAAATCCTTGGTCAGCGCGGTCAGCCCGATCAGCACGCCGCCCGTGATCTTGCCGGTTTCGACGAACGACAGTTCGATCTCACGCGCTGCGGCCACCGACATATCGCCGGCCTTGGCTGCGGCTTCGGCGTTCGCCTCCAGCGCCGCGCCGGAAAGGCCGAGCATCCGGCCCGACCCCATCGACACGGCGTTCATTTTGTCGACGGCCGACGAATAGTCGTACCAAGCACTGGCCCCGAGCGCGGCAGCGGCGGTGGTCGCGCCGAGCGCCAGGCGCGTCGGGGTGAGAAGGTTGCGCACCTTGGTCAGCGCGCCCGCGACGCCACCATCGTCGGACTGCATGACGGTGACGACGTCGCCCGCCTGCTGCATGAATGCCCGCATGGGGCTGGCCCCGGCCAGCACCGAATCCATAAAGTTCCGAGCGGCGGCGGCGCCGACGATGAACTGCATCCGGTTCAGCCCGAGCGAATTGCTATGCGCGTCGAGTGACTTGGCCGCGGCATTCAGGCGATCGCGCGATATGGCGAGAGCGGCGGCGTGCTCTTCCTCCTTCAGGTCACCTCGGGCGAGCAGGTCGTTGTAGGTTTCCAACTCGTCGTCATAACGGCGCTGTGCGACGGCGAGCGGATCGAGCAGCGCGCGAATTTTCTGCAGGGCGGCGGCGCGCTCATCCTGCAACTTCAATTCGCGCTCGAAAACCGCCGCCGATTCCCGCGCTGCACCGGTCGACCGGTCGAGATTGACGGTGGCGAACTGCGAGCCGTTGCCCCGCTGCGCATTGGCGGCGTCGATTGCCGAGCGGCTGTCGGCACCCGCCGCCGCGAGCTTCGCCGCATTGGCCTGCTTGCGGTAACTGGCGATCTGCCGCTCGGTGAGAGCGTCAGCCGCCTTGGCAGCGCGGTCCGCTGCCTGTTCGGCTGCCTCGGCGACGCCAGACATGGCGTCCTGGCCTGCCTTGCGGACTTCCGCGAAGTCATTTTTGACCTCCGCTTTACCATCCGTCCGAAGCTGGAAACCAACGCTACGCATCGCCATCGTCGGTCTCCTCTTCATAGGCATCGGGGTCAGGCGGATTGAGCACGGCCCCCTCGATCCTGGGCAGGATCTCAGCCAGCATGGCGGTATCGACGCCGCGCGCCGCGCCCATCATCATGATCGCGCCAAAATCCAGCCCGAGCGGGCGGGTGGTGAAGCCCTCAGACGTCGGGATGACAGCGGGCCTGATCTGCGACCCGCTGCCCGCAATCACTTGCCAGACGGCTTCGCCCGCTTCCGTCTGGGCTTCGTGCTCTCGGTAGGGGCACTCGTCACATCGCCCGAGCTTTCCGGCGTCGCAGGAGAGGTGACAGTATCGGCTTCCGGCATCGCCCCCTCCGAAGTGCCATTCGGCGAGGGCGCAAAGCCGTTTTTTTCCGCGTCCAGCTGCGTCCAGGGCAGGACATATTCGCGGTCCGCCGCCTCGAAAAGGCGCGGCTCGGCGATGAAGGCCGAGATGGTGCCCGGCTGGACGATGCCGATCTCGTCATTCTCGTCGCTTGGCACCACGACGTCATGCGTGGGCTCGATCACCTCGCCCTGCTGGCCGACGATACCGGTCCAACTGAGCAGGTTGTAGCGGATGATCGCCCCGGTGAAAGCGTCGCCTGCCCGCTCGATCGCGGTCGGATCAGCGCGCAGCACCTCGGCGACGGCACGGCGCGCGGCGCGCAGCGACAGGGCCGACGGCTGGGGGTTGAATGTGGCGGTGACCGCCGGATGATCCCCGCGCGCGGCGATCAGTTCCTTGGTCACCGGCTCGGGCTTGGCGAGCGCCCACATCAGGCGTGATCCTCGCCCTGGGCGGCCGGATCGCTGGCGACCGGCGGCTCGGCCTCAACGGAGGCCTCGGGGGGCACGATCCACTCGATACGGATAGCCCGCTCCTCCGTCACGGTGGCGAACGCATTGCCTTCGCGCACGAGGTTGCCATCCTCGACGACGAAGCGCGTCACGGTGCCCGCCACGGCGTCAGCACTGATGACGCGGATGATCTCCTCGCCGGTCGCAGCGTCGACCACGCGGATATTGCGCAGGACCTCGTCGGACGTTTCACCCGCCGCGATCGCGGTGACAGCGGCGACCAACGCCGTGGGGAATTGCTTTGCCATGCTCTGTCTCCTCAGGCGTAGGACGCGACGTCGTTGACGAGCGTCGTGGTCAGCTGGGCGCCGTTGGCACCCGAGGCCTGATAGTTGAAGGTCGCCTGGATGCCCTTCGGACCGGTCACCTGCCGCTTGGGCTTCGGCAGGAAGACGCGGGGCAGCGAAAAGACGAGGCTGCCGCCGTCCTGGGTCCATCCGAAGCTGACACCGGCGGGCACCTTGGTGCGCGCCTTGGTGAACAGGATGCCGCGCGGCCCGCGCCCCGTGAGCGACCCGCTGGTCATCGCCTTGCCCGGGTCGACGCCGGCGATCCGGCCATCGGATCGGATCACCTCGACCTTGTCCAAGTTGTTGCTGAACGACAGGTCGGCCGACACGATATCTGCGGCGACGACACCCTCAACCGTAATGTTGCCGACCGCCTGGGCGAAGCGCGGACCGCGCAGCAGCGTCGCGACGCCGGCGATCGACACGGTGACCGGGTCCGTTTCGCCCTGCGCAATGAGCGAGATCGTGGCATTCAACATACCCGATCGGGACAGCGAGATTTTCAGCGTGTTGACGACCGCGCCATAGTTCGTCGACCAGGCCGGTTCATCCGGATTGCCCATCTCGATCGACGTCGACGGCAGCGACGACGCGCCCGAGTTGAAAACATGGGTGTACTTGCCGTTGACCGGACCCGTGGTTGTCGGGGGGCCGAAGGTCTGGCGAAGCCAGAAGCCGAACGCGCGCAGGTCGACCGGCACGACGATATCGCCATCGTTGGTGACGACGTCATAGACCGGGTCGAGACCTTCGCGGCCGGTCCCGAGCTGATCGTCTTCGATCAGCGCCTGTTCCTCGCCCATCGAATGACTGACGAGCGGCAGCTTGAAAAAGTTGGTGGCGGGGGTCTGGCCATACGACGTCTCGGCGACGGCGTTCATGACCATGTTGATGCCGAGCGGACGGCCCATGGGCTTTCTCCAGGTGGTGGCGGTGGTGGGAAGGTTCAGCCCAGCGGGCTGTCGGTCGAATAGGAAACGATGATCGCGAAATCGGCCCAGCCGATGGATTCAGCGCCGGTCTTCCCGATCTCGCCATCGGCAGGAGGTTCGGCGTCGAGATAGATGGCGAGACCGCCGAGCGTGCGATCAACCCTCATCACGGCGTCGATCGCGCCGATCATGGTGTCGAGCGCGATCTGCGCTGTGACATTGGGCGTCTCATAGGCCGCCATCTCGATCGGGATGCGGTGCTCCCACCAATAGGTCGGCGGGGACAGGTCAACCTCGGGCGTGCCGGGGTCACCGGATCGCACGATAACCATGCCGGTCGGCGACACGCGGCTTGGCCGCGCTTCCTCTACCGACATGCCCCGCACATCGGCACCGGGCAGCGCCTGGGCGATCATGGCCTTGACGGCGGCCAGCACCGCGACGCGCTTACGCATGGCTATCTCCAGCGAGCGTTGAGGTTCGCGTCGAAGCGCTGTTCGGCCAGCGCGGCGGGAGCGGACATGTCGACCGACTTCGGTTTCCTCACCGATCGGACGAGGCTGAACATGATGACCGCCTGCACCGGTCGGGGATTGCGCGTCCGCCCCTCCCGCTCGCGCTCCGAGGCGTTGCGCCAGGTGCCCGAAGCCTTGCGGATGACGAGCCCCTTCAGGACCAGATACCCTATCGCTTTGTGGCGAACCGACGGCGTCTTGAAGCCCTTGTCGTTGGGGCTGATGAATTGCAGCCTGCGACCGAACTTCGCCTCGACCTCCTCTGGCGTCAGCGCATTGCCGCTGCGCTTTCGGGGGCAGTCATCGGTCGGCACCGCGAGAAACTTGCGACCGTTGCGCGCGACGATCATCCGGCCATTGGCATAGCTGTCGATGATCGCGGCGGCGCCGCGCCCGTCCTTCGATGGCTGGGCGTAGACCCATCCCGTCGGATCAAGGCTGACCCGGCCGGACCGGTTCGGATAGGTGACGCCGCGAACGGCATTGGCCAGCCGGTCACCGAGACCGGCTGCGCGCACCTGATCGCGAAACGCATTCTTCACCTCGTCGGCGGTGTCGCGCATCGCCTCGGTGATGAACCCGGCGACTTCCTCCTCCAGGCCGCTGAAATCGCGCTCGACATCGGCGCGCTTAAGGGAGGGCCGAAGCATCGCTTGGTTCCGCACCGATCGTCCAGCTGAGCCGCTCGACATCGATCATCGGCTCGCCGGTCAGTTCGTAGACATCGCCACCGACGACTTCCCCGTCGACGATCACGCCGCCGAGGACAGCGAAGGCACCCTGTTCGGGCTCGGGGACCTGGGTTCGGAGCAACTGGATGACCGTCACCCTGACGATGATTACTCCAGCACCAAGCGGTTGCTCTTCATCTTTGCCACCGAGGATGGCCCGGACGGCATAGGGTGCGCCAGACGCCGGAACATAGACCGCCGCCGCAGAGCCGGGTGCGTGGAATTGCGCATCCAGCGCTGCGACGAACGGGTCCATGTTACGGAGCGATCTGGCCGGTGAGCAGCGCGCGGCCGACCGTGTCGGCCGATGCCTGCGCCTGCACCGCCGCGCCGACCAGAACGTTATTGGTCGCGGTGGTGGTGAGGTTGAACGCCGTATTATCCCAATACAGCTTCTGACCGGGCGTCCAGGCGCCGGTCGCCTTCGGGCCGTCGAACACACCGACACGGCGCCCCTCGACGGGTGCACCGGCCGCTGCGGCCGTCAGGGCGATGGCGAAAATGCCACCGACCAGGAAGCCGTCACCGCTGGCGAGGGCTCGGGGGGCGATCAGCGGCAGCGTCTCGCCGGGCTGCACATAGTTGCGTGCCATGATCAGTTACTCCTTGTCCGCCGAAGCCTTGCTGGCTTTCGGCTTCGTGTCGGTCGTGGCCTGAGGCTCGACGTCGGACTGGCTGGGGGCGGGCTCGACGTCAGGGGCGCCGGGGTCGGCGTAGGAAACCGGCTCGGGGACGATGCCGGTCGTATCCGCATCGGCAAAATCTGCCGTCACGTCTTCTGCCAGCTTTTCCTCATCCACGAGGCGGCCGGCGTCTTCATCGCTGACAGGCAGGACGCCCTCATGCGGGTGGCGCAAACGACCGGCGACATGCGCCGACGAGAGCAGTTTCACGAATTTCATGGGGGTTCTCCCAAACAGGAGGGACGGCAAGCCGCCCGCTCCCTCAGGTTCGGATCGGCGTTACGCGCCGGGCTGCTTGTAGGCCGAGCGGAAGTTGACCGCGCCAACGCCATAGTCGTGACGGACCTTCCATTCGACACCATCCACGCGCCAGCCGTCCTGGCTGTCGGTGAACGGCTCGGTGACGCCGTTGAGGAACACCACCTCGATCGCGGGCGCGACATTGGGATCGGCGAACATGTAATAGGCCGAGCCGGTCAGGCGGGGCGTGTCGACGATGTCCTCGAGCATCCCGTTGACGACGTTCGGACGCTGCAGCTTGTTGACCGAGTCGGGATCATACTGGCTGCCGTTGACGATGCGCGCGGCGCCGCCCAGACCGATCGGGAACAGACCGATCGACGGGCGGATGTCGAGGAACTCGACATTGCTGATGTCCTTCTGCGACGCCATGGCGACGCGGATGGCGTCGAAGGCGGCGACCGTCGGTGCGGCGCCCGAGCCCGCGAGGTTGCCGTGAGCGACGTCGAACAACGGCTTGCCGTCGTTCATCACCGGGTTGCTGTTCAGCAGGGCATAGACGTCGATCTCGATCGTCAGCTTGGCGGCGCGGCCGAGGTCGACGGCGAGGCCGGAGAAGACCTCCATGTCGTCGTTGACGATGGCTTGGCGCGACAGGTTGATGATGTTGCCCTTGGTCGTGGCGCGGATCTTCTCCTTCGCCAGATCGGGAATGGGCTTGTTCTTGAACTCGCCCGCCTCGCCCACATTGTCGAGGGCGCCGAACGAGCCGCGCAGATACCGGCTGTGATCGCGGAAATCGACGACGGTGCCGGTGCCGCAGAACCGGGTCCAGGTGTCCGGCGTGGTGGCATAGGCCGCCTGCAACACCCGGTGGATGGCGTTTTCGAACAGGACCGGGAAATCGCTGGTGGTCTGGGTGATCACCGCGCCCTGCGACGTCATCGCCTGGCGGACGATCAGGTCGGGGTCGCGGGTGGTGACGTTCACGCCGAGATTGGCGAGCGACTCGCGCGCCAGGTCGACGTTACGGACGCCGCGGAATTCGCCCGGATCGATCTTGACCGTTTCGCCCTTCAGCGCCGCTGCCTTTTCGACAAGGTGCGCAACGCCCGACTTGACGAGCAGCCAGTTGGTCGCGCCTTCGCGAAACTTGTCGCGCTGGTCGAGCGTCACGCGGGCCGGGCTGTTGTGGCCGATATTAGCGGCGTCGCCCTGCTCGGCGAGCTTGTCGAGGATCTTCTCACGCGCGCTCGCCAGCGGCGTCCCATCGGTGATGAGGCCATCGACGAAATCGGCCGCCATATTATGCTTGGCACCGAGCGCGCGGATGGTGCCGACGCGGCTGCGCTCTGCTGCAACGGCATTGGTGACATCGGCGGAGGTGAGGGCCGCCGGGCCATTCTCGACGTTCGGCTGGTTGCCCGAGAGCGCCAGCGGGCCGGTGCCGGGCAGGGCATCCTTGGCATCGAGGGCGATTGCCGAGGCCGTGATCTTCTTGATCTCGTCCTGGCCGCCGCCATCCTGCTGGAACTTGGCGATCGCGGCTACCAGCGCCGCGCGGGTCTTGTAGAGGTCCATCGAATTCTCCTGTGGACGTTTGGGATCGGCGGCTGCCGTCCGCGGGGCGCGCGCCATCGCCATTGCAGTGATGAGCGGGCTGTCGGGTGCGTGCTTGAACCCGAATGGTTGCACGTTGCTCGCCGAGGCGGTGGACGCCCCGACGATCTCGGTGATGAACTTTTGCTCCAGGGCCTGAGCGGCGGTGAACCAGGTCTCTTCGTCGAGCATGGGAATGAGATCGTCGGCGGAGAGGCCGGTCTGACCCGAGTAGATGCCAACGATCTGATCGCGGAGCCGGTCGAGCTTGTCAGCTGCGCGACGAAGCTCGTTCGCGTCACCGCATGCGCAATCCCAGGGATTGTGGATCATGACGAGGGCGTTGTCGGCCATCATGATCGACTCGCCCGCCATCGCCAGAACGGAGCCCATGGAGGCGGCCAGACCATCGATATGGGTGGTGACCTTGCGGCCCTTTTTCTTCTCGCGGATGATCGCGTTGAAGATGGCCAGCCCCTCCATGACGTATCCGCCAGGGCTATTGATGCGGACATCGAGGTCGTCGTCGCCGTCGCTGATCAGCGGGACGAGCGTGTTGGCATCGAGACCGTCCCAGCTGTCGCCGACGATCCCATAAATGAGGATTTCAGTCATTCAGGGTTGCTCCCGCGCTGTCCGCGCCTTGACGGCGTCAGCGAGATTGGCGGCATTGCCGACAGAGGTGACGTGGCGCGGATCGCTGTCGAAGATGAGGCCGAGCGCATCGAGCTTTTCAGCGTCCGCCTTCCACTCGGCCAAGAATTTGTCCGGATCCTCGCCGCGCTCGCGCGCCAGCGACGATATGGTCGCCTGGCCGGACCGGACCGCTTCCTTATTGGCCGCGATCTCGGTGGCCGGGTCAAGCATCTTGGTCGGCGGGGGTGTCCAGCGCAGTTCCACGCCGGTCGTGTCCTCGCCGATCATATCGAGGGCCTCGATCACCCAGCGCTCGACCGAGCCGCAGAACTGGGGAATGAACATCAGCCACTGCCAGGCAGAAACGGTATCCCGGTACTCCAAGCGCCCGAGGCGACCGGAAATGAAGCTGACCTCGGACAGGTCGCCGGTCAGGACCTCATAGGGAACGCCGAGACCGGCCGCGATCGCGCGCAGCGAGACCTTCGTATATTCCCCGTACCCTTCCACTGAAGGCGGGCTGGAGAACGTGACTTCCTCGCCGCTGCGCAAATACTGGAAGGTGCCGGGCTCGACATAATCGAGCGGCTCGCGATCCTCGCCGATGCCGTCACCGACGATATCGCCGCCGTCTTCCCCTTCACTGACGATACCGGGCACCGTGCCGCCATCATCATCACCACGGACCACGCCGACGAACGCCGAGGCGATCTTCTGGCGGGTCAGCTGGCCATCCTCATAATCCGCGAAATCGCGCATCCGCAGGATGATCGGTGCAAACCAGGTCGCGCCATGCTCCTGCTCGGGACGATCGGCGCGGAAAATATGGGCGACGTCGCTGGCCTGCACATAGGCCGAGCCGAGCCGGTCGACCCGGTTGCCGCCAGGGTGCCCGTTGTAGAGCCAGTATCCCTCACGCCGCCCGATTGGGTCGAACTGGACGCCATAGACACAGAACCCGCCCGGCTTGCCGGGATCGCTCGACAGCGGCCCGTTGTGCGACGGATCAATATAGTCGGGCTCGAGCACCTGAAGCTGGAACGGCAGTGGCAGCCGGTCCGACGCCCGGCGCCAGCGCCGCCGCACGACCGCGCCGCCGCGCTCGACGATCGTCCGCGCGGCCTGCAACTGTAGACCGTACAGGTCGTGCCGCCCGCCCGCGTCGCAGGTCGCCTTGTCGAGGTGACGGCGCGCGATATCGTTCAGTCGATCATCGACCTTGCCGTTCCGGTAGACTTGGAACGTGATACCGGTGCCGACGATCGCCTCGGCGATCTTCGCCGATCCACGCGCGGCGAACGGATTGTTGCGGACGAGGTCGGCCGCGATGCCGCGCAGCAGCGCCTGCACGGCGGGCGTCAGTTCGCTGTTCGCATCCAGCCGATTGCGCCGCCAGCCCGCCGCCCGCTTGCCCTGGGTGGCGCCATCATACGCGGCGCGGGCGCCCCGGCCCATTCGAATGCGCTGGTTTGTCGACGGCGACGCCGATGCGGCGGGCGCCGGGCGACGCAGCAGCCGGTCAAGGAAAGAGCGGCCCGCCAAGGTCAGAGGCCGCTTCGATAATAGGGCGTGCGGCGACGCGAGATGCCGCCTTGCGCATACCGCTGCATCTTCAACTGCGCATCGACGACTTTGATCGCGGCCGTGACGGCGTCGACCGTCTGAAACGTCGTCTCGCGACCATCGGCGAATCTGACCTTCTGCGCGCCGGTGGCGACGGTCAGCAACGTCTGGTGCAGCTGGTCGAGATCGGATTGCTGGTATGCCATCTCTATCTCCCTCGACTGGTGAATGGGTTGGACCGGCGGGCCGGAGCGTGGCGTTTCGCGCGGGGCGGCGCTGTTGGCGTAGATGCTTGGTCGGTGACCGTTTCGGATGCCTGAGCCGAAGCGGCGGTCTTTGGCTGCGCCTTAATGGCGCCCATCAGCTTGCCCCACTGGCGCGGCCCCCAGCGATCAACGCCGAGGCTTACCGCGACCGCACGCGCATAGACGGCGTTGTCGAGTGCTTCGTTACGATCTCGAACCTTGTGCCATTCCCGCCGGAAACCGCCGTTGCGCAGGCGGATGATGCGCAATTCCTCGGCGACCAGCTGCTTGATCCACTCATCCGGCGTGCCATCGGGCAGGAAGACGTACCCCTTCGGATAGTCTTCACCGTCGACCGGCTTTTCCAGCGCCAGCTGGCCGTAAAGCTCCATCTTGAGCATTGATGTGCCGATGTTCCAGAGCCGGACGCCCTTCTTGATCTTGCGACCGTTGACCGTGACGTCCTGCCACGTCGGCGAACCGATGGCCTGTTGCGCGGCGATGCTCTCGCGCCCCTTCACCGCCATGGCGAAGCCAGGATGGCGGCGCGCCCAGCGATAGACCTCCATGGTATTCTCGCCATCGCCGGAGTCGATCGCGACCCGGGCGAGCCGAAGCCGACGACCGTCGGCTGTCACCCACGTCCTCGCTACCGCCTCGTCCAGCCCGGCCCAGGTCTTGGGGTCGGCGATCGGGCCAAACACTTCGATGCGCTCGACAAACTCGCGCCCCCCATCCGGGCGGAAGGCCCAGATATCGAGATCGATACGTCCACCGCCGCCGCGCTGGACGTCGGCCGCGCCGATCAGCAGAGCGGCTTTGGCAGAAGGCGTTCCGACCATCATCGCCTTCTCCCGGCGATCGTAAAGGCGCTGCCACTCCGGGGCCTCGCCCTTTTCGGCCCATGCCTCGCCGAGCACCTGATTGACGAAAGTCCGCAGGAGGTTCGGATCGTGCCGGACCTCGAGAAACTCGCGGGCGATCTCCAGCCAGGCGGCGCCGGGATGCTGACTATAAGCGGCCCAGATATGAAAGGATCGGTGCCGGGGGAAGGCGGCAGAATTGTCGGCCCGCCATTCGCCCTGCTCGTCCATCCACGGCTTGTGCTCTTCGTCAATCTCGCAGCCGTTTTCGCACTGGTACCAGGCGCGGGTCGGTGCGTGACGCGGCTCCCACCGGATGCCAGCGCCGGTACCGTCGCCGAACACCAGCTTCTGCATGTGCCCGCACTCGGGGCAGGGAACGTACCGATATTCCTGACTGCCCTGTTCGAACAGCCCATCGATCCGGCTGAAGCCTTTGACCTTAGGGGTTGAACCGGCAGCGCGGAAACGGCGCGGCGAGGTGAGGTTGCGCTTGAACGCCAGTCGGGCCGGGTCGCCTTCCTCCTTGGCGGCCCACGGGTACCCGTCGCATTCCTCCAGAAACACGTCATCGGCGGTGACACGCCGGAATTCCTTGGGGCTGTTGGCCCCTTTGATCTGGACCCAGCCGCCTTTGTAGCGCTTGGCCCGGATCTGGTTATCGGCGTGCCGTGGTTTGAACGTCGCGACCTCGCGGACGATCTTCCATTGCAGGACCGGGTCGAGGTCGTCGCGGCTGAACTTCTCGGCGTCGTCGATGGTCGGCTGGTAGATCAGCGAGCGCGCCGGGTCGTACCGGATGCGGTATGCGACGAAGCATTGCAGAATGGTCGAATAGCCGATGCGGCTGCTCTTCCGAACCGATACCTGTTCCGTCTCCGGGTCGGTGAAGGCATCCGCCATATCCGACTGGAACGGGAACGGGCGAATCCGACGCCCATCGTCCGTCCGGCCATGATCGCGCATGAATTCGGACAGCTTGGGCTTGATCCGAGGCTTGAAGATGCTGAGCCATTCGCGGGCCGCCGCCGCGATCTCCGCGCCGACAACCTGAATGGCCGAGGGTTCAGCCCTCTTCTTCGTCCGAGGGCTCTTCCTCATTCAGGCCCCCGCCTCTTGCCTCCTCGACGCGCGCCACGGTCAATTCTTCCAGGGCATCGTTGATGGCGGTGTCGATCTTGGCGCGCAGCTTGTGGTCGCCGTTCGCCACCTCCAGCCCGACCTGCTGCAATCGGGTGACGGCCAGCGCGATGACCGAGACGACGGCGCCGGACATGTCGGGCAGCGAGGCCAGTTCCCGGCGACGCTCCGCATTATCCATGGCCTTGCTGTCGGCCTGTTCCTTGGCCAGGCGCGCCCGCTCGGTTTCGAGGTCGAGGTCGCCTTGCGCCCCTTCAATCCCGTATTTGTTGGCCGCCCAGGCCTCAACGTTTTCCAACAGCGTCGCGCCGTCGGCGGGCATGTCACCCTTCGACCGCAACTCGCCGATCCACCGGCTCGAAACGCCAAGGACGGCGCCGATCATGGCGCGGGTGGGCTCTTCGAGGTCGATTTCCACGACTTCCCTCCCCAAGGGGTCCTACTTCCCTGCCAAAATGCGAAGAAATGGCGGTTTCCTGCGGGTTTCAGCGCCAACAGGGAGGAAGAACTATGCAAATTTTTCGTGGCTAGACGGAAGTTGCGCCTTTGCCCCCCGTATCGCTGGTGGCCCAGGAAGAACCTAAGGGTGGGGCCAATTGCCGCGCCTCGTGTCAAAGGATTGCCAGGCTTCCAGTGGCTTGCGGGTACTCGACAGCCTGTCACACTCGGCGCGCTGGCATCCCCAGCGAATCGGGAGAGTACAATGGCTATCAATAAGCGTGTCGTTCTCGCAGCCCTCACCGGCGCCGTCCTGCTTGGCGCGACCACTGCCCCAGTCTCCGCGCAGCGCTACTGCCAGCGTGAGCTCGAAGACGGCACCGAGCCGGATCAGGGCTGCACAGCACCGGTAGGCGGTCCGATTGGCAAGACCGACCCATCGCGTTCACGTACCGCCAGCACGACGACCGAGGACAAGAGCGCAGAACAAAAGCTCGCGGAACTGCTGGGGGAAACCCCGGAGTCCTGAGCCGACTGAGTGGCTGGGCAATGCGCCTGCTCAGCCACATACAGCAAGAGCCGCTAACCCTCTCGGGCGCGGCTCTAACATCTATGGATTGGTATGGACGAAACGGGCTGTGTCGTCAAGCGCCTGGCGCGTTGATGGCGGTGGCTAGTTTCTGGGCAGCGGCTGCGATGTGCTCGGCGAACCGCGCACGCTGCCTGCCGTTGGTGAACGATGGCATGGCGTCCTCAATCACGACCCGGTCGAACAGCGCGAGCATGTTGGTCGGAATCGCGGCGCGGGCATCGCGCAGGCGGCGGCGTGCATCCCATTGCCGGGCCGAAAGCGGCTGGCCATAGTTCTCCCGGCCAGCCCCGCCGCACCCCTCGCCATAGTCAGCGACCACTCGCGCCGCGTTGTGGGCGGCGGCGTGCAGGGTCGCATACCAGTCGCACGCGAACCATTGCGGATAGGTCAGCTGCTTGCGCACAAGCATGCGGTCGATCCAGCTGTCGGCGAACTGGCGCGTCAGCTTGGCCCGCTCACCCGCCTTGTCGATCATCGCATCAACGACGCGGTCATGCCGAACGCCATCGCCATCGCTGGCCCGTGCGATCCGTTCCGGCGTGGCGTCGACATGCTCCTGCACCGGCTGTCGCGCGGGTTTGCTCACCGGCTTCGGCAGCTTCCGCACCGGCACGGGCTTGCCCGTCAGCACAGCCGCCGCCACCGATGCCCGAAACGCCGCGCTATTCATCTGCCGCCCCATAAAATCCGCCCTGCCAATCTGTTGAGAACATACCATAAACACCGTGGATCGCTCACCCCTTTGCGGTCAGCTGCCAGTCGATGATGTCGAAGTCGTAATTCGTTGGGTACGCGGGGTCGTTGACCGACCACCGCCACCGCTTGGGGCTGATCCCCCGCACGACGACCTTGTTACGGAAGCATATGTCGACCGTTTCAAACGGTGGCGGGGTGCCGCTGTTCTTGGGCACCTCACGCCGCCGCCCCGTCGAACATATCGTATTGCGGCGCGACCGCCTGGGCCTGCTCAGCCCGCGCCACCGCAGCGGCGATGCGCGCATTGGCAATCGGCAGATATTCGGGCGTCAGCTCGCACCCGACAAAATCGAATCCCTCCAGCACCGCCGCCTTGCCGGTCGATCCGCTGCCGGTGAACGGGTCGAGCACGAGGCCGCCAGGCGGGGTGATCAGCCGCACCAGCCAACGCATCAGCGCCTCGGGCTTCACCGTAGGATGGGTGTTGCGATACTGCGTGTCGCGGCCTGCGCTCAGGCTGCTGGCATTGCCGCTCTCGCCGTTCCCGGTCTGAAACTGGACGAAAGCCTGAGGCGCGAATGCACCGAGTCCCTCGTCGCGATCTGCCTTGCTGGCCTTGGCGCAATAGAAGAAGCGTGCGGCTGAACCACCCGCATCTCGCGGCTCATAGATCGGGCCTGCATTGAGCATGCGGCCATAGACCTTGTTGCCGTGAGGCGACCCATCCGACAACGAGCGAGCCTGTTGCCCTGGTGCCTCCGGGAATGCCTCGAGCACTTCGCCTGAACCATCGTGCATCACGTTGGCGGGCCACCGGCCGGGCTTCATTTCGCCATGGTATAGAACGCCGCCCTCTTCGGGGCGCCAATTACCGCCGGTTTTCTCCAGGGTGGCGCCGGGCTTGAGCCGCTTGACGGTGTAACTCCCGCCCTTTGCATCCTCTCCGTGGACACGACAGGCATCGATATTCAGCGCGCCAGTGCCGAACGCGGCCTCATTCGCCGCCACGCTGCCGATCAGCGGCTTGCGGGCGAGGACGATCGGCTCGTGCGCCGGTTTCAGGCACGTTCCTTTGCCGCCGCGATTGCCGCCCTTCGGAAAGCCCGAACCGTAAATCCACATGATCTGGTCGCGGATCTCGAAACCGGCGTCCTCAATCGCGCAGGCCATGCGGTGATAGGTGCGCGCTCCGCTGAACGCGACCAGCCAGCCGCCGGGCTTGAGGACGCGCAATGCCGCCGTCCAGGTCTCGGGATCGAACGCGACGCCGCTGCCGTCCCACTCCATTCCCATGAAGCCCTTCATCACCTTGCCCTGCGTGGCGGGCGAGCGACCGCCTGGGCGGGAAGAGGTCAACTCATAGGGCGGGTCGGTCACGATGGAGTCGACCGAGCAGCCTTCCATGTCGGCCATCAACGCGCGGCAGTCGCCGTGAAGCACCTCATAGGTCATGCTGCCTTGGCCTCCGCCGCCTGGTAGATCTTGAACGGTCCATGGTACCGCGCGCGGATCACGATGGGGCCTCCGGGCAGCCGCCGCAGGACGCCGCGCTCGATCGCGATCCGCTGCCACTGCTCGGGCACGTCGCCGATTGGCTGGCCTGCGCTGACGTTGGCGAACCAGCGGTCGAACTGCTCGGTCTGGTAATCCTGGCAGAGGCGCAGGGCAGTTTCCTGGTCCGACACCGGTGGGCGGTATGCCGAGATCAGGTCGAGGCACTGGCGGGGCGTCGGGAACCAGTCGAGCGTGGCGCAGGCCGTGCGGGCCATAAACGCCAGCGCATCGTTGCTGTAGCCGCCAAGCAGGCTGGCATAGACCGAAGCCTTCATCTTGCCATTTAGGTCGTCGACGTTCTTCGACGGCAGCGCGGCGGCGAGGAACTGTAGGTGCTTCGTCAGCTGGTCAATGCTGGCGGGCTGCGGCGGGACGGTCGGCGCCGCCTGGGCCCATTCCCGCAAGGCCCGGCATTCCTCGTCAGAGGTGGGCCGGGTGATCGCCGGACATCTGACGGAGGGCATTCGAGAAACCGTCGCCGGTTCGCGGAGCTGTTCGATGATCGCGCTGAACTTGTGCATCTCGGTCGTCCTTGATCGATGGGTAGATTGCGCCCCAGCCTCGGGCAGTCGCGGCTTCGAGCAGACGGCCCGGCGGCCAAGCGGCGTCGGCGATGCGAGCGATGTCGGCGAGAAGCTTCCGGTGGGCGGTGACGGTGTTCGACAGGCCCTTGCGCTTCCGGTTGGCCAGGAAATCCGACCAGACCTGCTCGTCAGCCCAATCGGGCCGGGGGAATGCGCTGGCGCGCCGCGCCGCTCTCGGAGGATGCGAAGCATCCGGAGAGAGTTCAGGGGGGTTAGAATATATATCATTGGGGGGAGCGTCACAGGTGTCACGCGGTGTCACAGTGACATCGCGTGACACTGCGGCCTTGCGGTTGGCGCGCGACCGCTGCTGGCGTTCGGCATCCTTGGCGCGACGCGTGGTCTTCGCCTGCTCAGTCTCGGCAAGCGCAGCCTTCATCGCCGCCGCCAGCTGCTCCACAGTGGCACCGGAGGCGACAAGCGCATCAATGACGGCTGCGCTGAGGTTCACTGCGCAGCCGCCTGATCGGCGAGCGAGCGCCGAAGTTCTTCGACCTTGGGACGCGCCAGTGCGAACCGACGCGTCTCCAAGCGGGGGGAGGTGGGCCGCTGCAGCCGACGTTCCGTAAGCGCTGCGTCGAGGTCGGCGCGCAGCGGGGCGAGGCGGTCAACGGCAGCGGGGCGGAAGATGGAGAGCAGCGACCCGAGCATCAGATCATGCCCAGCGCTTGCATGTAGGTCTCGAGGATCGCTTCCTCTTCCTGGTATTCCTCCCGCTTCTTTTTGCGGATGGCCATGATCTTCTTAATGGCCTTGGGGTCGTACCCGCGCGCCTTCGCTTCGGAGAACACATCGACGATGTCCTCGCTGATGCCCTTCTTCTCTTCCTCCAGGCGCTCGGCACGCTCGATCAGAAGGCGCAGCTCGTCGGCGGTGACGTTGCCGGTGGTCTCATCGTGATCTGCCATGGTCGTTCTCCTGTCAGAGGCTGGCGCTGGCGACGCCGCCCAGGGTGAAATCAGGTGCGGGCTTGCGCAGCGGGCGCACGGTGATGAGGGCGGCCCCTGCGGCCACCCGGGCCAGCTTTTCCTCGAAGGACAGAGGCGGGCGCGGTGGCTTGCGCACGGGCACCGGCATCGTGCCCTGCGGCTCACGGCGACGGACGCGTTGGGGCTGTGACTGGAGATAGTCGGTCCGCGCCTGCTTGATTGCATTGAAGCTGGGCACGTCGCCCGATACGCTCCGCTGCATCAGCGCCAGCACAGTCCCCGGCGTGTGCTCCTGCACGAGCGCCTGCATCAGCGCCCACGAGCTATCGCTGCATCCGCGTCCCATCAGCGCGGCTTCCGCCGACCGTCGCGGCAATAGCCGCAGCGCAGGCCGCCATGATCACGGACCAGCCGGTCGAAATGGTCGCCGCACTGCTCGCATTCGCCAGCAACGCCGACCGGGATCGGCTGGCGGGCAGCTGCGATGTGGCGCGCCGTCTCGGCAGCGGCGAGGTCATTCGCCATGTCGATAGGATCGGCCATTATGCGGCCACCTCGAACAGCGGGAGCACAGCCCGGCCCGGATCGCTGATCGGCAGGAAGCGATAGGTCTGCCCGCCGGAGACGATCACCGCCGCCGCAGGCTGCACCATCGCAAGACGCAATTCTTCGGTCGCGAAAGTAGCGCAAGCCGCTCCCGCGTCGTCATTGGCAATCGTCATTGTCGTCACTCCATGCCGCGCTCAGCGGCGTTCAATTCCCTGTGTCAGGCCACCTCACGGGGCCGTCGAAGATCCGAACACTTCTCGATCCAGCGTCCGGTCACAGCGTGCAATTCACGCATGATCTTCTCGCCGTTGAGATACTCCTGCGGGACGATCGTCCGGCCGCCCGGCCCCTCTGGGTGCTCGGCCTCCTGGATCATCACCAGCACGCGGGCCATCAGCAGACCCATGTCATCGACGTCGCAGGTCGCGTCCTGGTCGACGAGGCGCTTGCCGCGCGCCGCCAGCCAGTCGTCGAGCACGGTCGGCTCCGCCGCAAGCGCGCGGTCCAGCGTTTCGAGCGATGGCATCGATCCCGCCAGCTGCTTGTCCAGCGCCTGGGTGCTGCACTCGATCGCGTCGAGAAAGGCTCCCTTACCCATGCGGTCAATCGCACGAGCCCAGCCGCGCATGATCTTCGCATGCAACCGGGGTTTCGAGATCGGTTCCGCTTTCGCAACGACAGTTGGGACGGTCATCGGGCACCTCGATCGGTATGAACAGTGATTGCCTCTCCACCGCACCGCGCACCGTCCGCATCGCGATAGCTCGCGCGCTGGTCGACAATGTCACCGGCGGCGGCCGGGAGTGCGCCGCCGCCGGTGGAGGTGCTGCCGCCAGAGCATGGGAGTACAGAGGCGGCAGTCGCAGGGAGAGGATGGATACCGGCATAGACCGGATCGGAATGGGAGCAGGTTGCGGACTGGCAGGCGGCGCAGGTCATCGGCCGAGCCCTCCACCGGAGGCGGTGTACCCGCCCCCGGCTTCGGCTATCATCGGGCTACCACACACCGATGAAAGGATGAGGCCTTGGGCGATTATACCATCAACCTTGAGGAGGCTGCAGCCCGAACCGCCATTCTTGGCGTTGCTGCGCTCGCTCGCGAACTGGAGGCTGCGGGCGCCCTCGATACGGCTGCGACCAAAAGAGTGGGTCAGATCATGCTGCAATACGTCGACGTCGTTGCCCCCGCCATCCACGATGGCGAGCACCTCCGTGGGTGGGTTGCCATGCATCTTAACCAAGGGATTTAGCCCTCCGCATCTCTTCAACCTCGCGACGCATCCGCTCACCGGCTTCCCGGTTGCGCTGGCGCGTCGCCTCGTTGATGCCGTCGACGATCATCTGACGGATGCGCTCTTCCTGCGCCGCCGTGAACGGCTGTTCGGGGTGGCAGGCCATTATGCTGCTACCTTTCGTGAGGGCCGCTGACATGCGGGCGAACCCTTGGGGAGCGGGCTTGCGACCCGCCCCCGTCCGGTCCACCGTGGGACTGCAACACCACCACGGAGAAACAGAATGGACGAACAATATCGCGCTTCCATCGCGGCCGTCACGACAGGGTTTGTCAGCCTCGTCAGCGTGCTCGCCCAACGCGGCATCGTCGACAAAGGTGACGTCTCGAGAATATTCGAGCTCATGGAACATTCCCTTCGTCGGCCGGGCAATGAAGAGGCGCTTGATCAGGTGCGGACGTGGGCAGAGCGGATCGTACCGCGCGCACAGGATAGCATTCCGCTTCCGTGAGAAAGACGTCGTCGGCGGTTACCCGCTTATAGGGTCCGACCGACGTCATGCTGCCACCTTTGCGGCCGGAGAACGGCGGGGTTTACGCATCTGCTTCTCCGCCGTGCGAACGGCAGCTTCAATTTTGGACAACGACGCTAGAGTCGCGCCGATCGGATCGGGATTTTTTGCGGATTGCTTCCAGCGGCTGAATGTCGTCGGATGCACGCCAGCCCGGCGGCAGACCTCAGTCATTGGAAGGCCGAGGGCGCTCGCCCGATCCTCTATCCCGGCTATGATCTGCTGCTGGTCCATGACGGGCAGCATATTAGCATGATTGCAAACATTCAAGCGCAATCTTGCAAAGATGCAATTCTTAGCGATCCTGCTAATTCATCGCCTATGTCTGAAGCCGATAAAGATCTGATCGACGGTCTGGTTGCCCACACGGGCGAAAAGGCCACGGCCATCGCACGACGCGCTGGCCTAACGCCGTCGACCCTGACACGCCCGCAGAACAACCCTGTCAAGCATCGCCTTTCGACGCCCACGCTGGAGAAATTACAAAGCGCCGTTCCTGACTACCCTGGATGGTCTTCCTATGTGGCGGCCAAACCGCGAAGCAATGCAAAGGTCCTTGCATTTGAAGGTGATAACCTAGATCAACCGGAGGAGAACCTCCCGGTTTGGGGTTCTGGTCTAGGGGCTGAGAGGATGTTCGAGGGCGAGGCTGTCGAGCAGACTGATCTCAATACGGGGGCGCAGTTGGACTACGTAAGGCGTCCGGCAATTTTGAAGGGCAAGAAGGGGGCGTACGCATTACACGTCCAAGGGTCTTCAATGCATCCCGCTCTCCCAGAGGGCGAGCTGGTTGTGGCCTGTCGGGACATGCCCCTTTCGATGGGCGACAACGTGGTCGTCTATCTGCGAGACGGTGATCAAGATGACGGTGAGCGAGCGCGGGCCGTACTAGTCAAGGAGCTTGTTCGCCGGTCGGCTAGCTATGTCGAATTGCGGCAATACGATCCGAGGATCGACTTCCGAGTCGCCATGTCTGAGGTCCTGCGGATCGATCGGATTTTGACGAGAAGAGAAATGGTCTCGTAGGAACGTATTTAGCAATTTGCACAAATGCTAATTTTAATATTTGCATGAGTTTGCAATGATGCTAATGCTATCTCCGGCGCCGCATTCAGCGGCATGGAGATCGCTATGGCGTCCGCGCCTCTCACAGCGTCAGAGATTGAAGCAGCGGCCCGAGGGTGGGTGAGGCGCGTCCTTGGTGACGCGTGCCCGGTCGACGGAAAGACGCTGGTCCAGGTCCGCTGCCTGTTCGAACAGGACTTCGACGAGGCTCAGATGCCACGCCGGGCGCGCAGCTGGGACTGGTTGGAGAAGGTCGAGGCGACCGCGATCACGCATTTCCGGGTGGCGTTCTGATGCGCGCCCTTCGCCTGCCGCCCTCGGCGTTTCAGACCCGCAAGCCGCCCCGCGCCGGCCGCCCGGCATGGAAGTGCGCCGAGGAATATAAGCGCTGGCTGCGCAGGCTGCCGTGCGTGGCATGCCATACGCTCGGCGACCGCACCAATCCCATCGTCGCGGCCCATGTCGACCATGCGGGCGGGAAGGGCGCGGGGACGAAGGTCGCTGATCGCCACTGCATCCCGCTGTGCGACCACTGCCACCAGGAGCAGCACCGGGACGGCTGGCGGACGTTCGAGAAGAAGCTGCCGATGCAGGATGCCACGGTGGTGGCCACCGCATTCTGGCAGCAGTGGCCGGGCCGGGCGGCCTGGGAGCGCGACTTGGCGGAGCAGGCTTGCGCGATGCGGGGTGCGCTGTGAGCGGGCCCATCGTCGACCCCGATCTGGTCCGCGCGCTGGACGAGCTGCGCATGGTGGTCGAGCGCCTTCCGCAGTTCGAAGAGCAGATGATCCTTCCGACGATCCGGCAGCATTCGAAGCAATTCGAGCATGTCATGTCGGTGCGGGCCGGGCTGCTGGATGCCATCTCCGGCCGGGCGAAGCAGCTGCACATGCGCCCGGGCACGCTCCGGCTGATGGTCGAGCTGTCCAACGACTATCGCACGAAGACGCGCCGCCGAATTCCGCTCGACCATCTGCGCCGTCAGACGTCGACCGTGCTGGAGGCGATGAAGCGCCGGAGCCTTCAGGCCCAGGCCGATTTCGCCATCGCTGAGGTCGCCATGAAGGCCGCCGCCGAAGCGGTGAACGAGGCCCGCGACGGCGTCCAGTATCTCGACGCTTCGCGCGCGGAGGTGGCCCATGGCTGATCCCAATCTCCCGCCGGTCGGGCGGCAGCCGCATATTCGGGCCGTGATCGCGTCCAAGCTGGCCGATGGCTATCCTTGGTATGGCGACGTCACCGGGTACGAGATCGTCAACGGCCACCAGGTCGGGGGCGACCGCTGGACCCGCGAGCAGACCGCGACGCTGATCAAGCTGGGCATGGACCCGTTGACCTGCAAATCGATGATGGTCCGCCGCCAGTCGGTCGGCCAGGAGGTCTATATTGGCCTGGGCAATCTGCCTGCTGTCTTCGAATTTGAATGCCCTGTCATCAAGGCGATGAAGGGTGGCCGCATCAAGGTCATCGCGCCGAACGGGTGCTTCAAACTCGTCTTGCCTGATGGATGGGGCCACCGCCCGTTCCGTCGCCCCCGTGATGAGAACGAGAGCTATGTCCAAGGCCGAATTCTCGGCGTTGGCGGCTCCGCATCCCGCCCCATCTACGACACCAGCCGAGGTCCACGATGACCCTTCATGATCACATCGCCCATGGCATGGGGGTGGGCAGCATCTGCTCCATCGCCGCGATCGGCGTCTATTCCACCCGGTCGATTGGCCGTGACCTGATCGAGTCCCATGAGCGCATCGCCGAGGTGTGGTGCGCTATGGTCGAGCGGGCCGCCGACCGCTGGCACGCGATCGCCACGCTTTTCCCCGTCACCAATGCCGCTTCGGCCCATCCGGCTGGCTCTACGCTCGATACCGCCGAGGCCGGTGTCCAGCAGACCGTTGAGGCTCGATAATGGCCAATCGTATAATGATCGACCTGGAAACGGTCGGAAGCACGCCGGGCTGCGGCATCTTGTCGATCGGCGCTGTGGCGTTCCATGTCGACGGCTGGGTGGTCGACGAGTTGTATGTCGTCGTGTCTCGTATCAGCTGCCGAGAGCATGGCCTGTTCGAAGAGCGGGACACGCTGGACTGGTGGGCAAAGCAATCGGACGAAGCGCGCCAAATCCTCCTGCTGGCCGAGGATCCTGACGGTACGCTTTCGCTATCCGCGGCGCTGGATGAACTGAACCGGTTTGTCTCGCGCCACCCCGGTTGCACGGTTTACGGCAACGGCTCCGATTTCGACAACGCGATCCTTGCCGCCGCCGCCCGCGCTGCCGGTTGCAAGCTGGCGTGGCCGTTCTGGCAAAACCGATGCTATCGGACCATGAAGGGCCGCACTCCACAGGTGAAGCTGGCCCGGGTCGGCACGCATCACAATGCGCTTGATGACGCGCGGACGCAGGCACAGCACCTAGGGCAGATCGAGAGATCACTGGCGCTGACCAGCGCCAAGGTCGACGCGGCTCAGCGATTCATCGGATGGATGGCCGATTGGTATCAGCGTCGCACGTCGCGCCGCATCCTCTGCTTCAGCTGGAACACCCTGAGCCGAGCCGCTGCCTTGGACAGCGCGCGGGCCACTTTCGATGCGATCGATTTGGACGAGCCTTTCGGATGCCCCGGCATCGACTGGGACGAAGACGATGCGCAGGCGCTGGTCGACGAAGACCTTCGGCACTGGGAAGCGGCATGACCCCCGCCGAGATCAACGCGATCGGCGTCATGCTGGCGAGTCTGCGGGACGAAGGGGAGGCGGCTGTGGTCGTCGCTGTCGCTGCGCACGGCCCGTCGACGGACATGCCAGAGGGCTGCGTGTCGGCAACCGTGGTCGCCCGCACCGCCGAGAATGGCGGTTCGATCATGCGGACCCGCACCGCTGGCCAGGAAGCGCCGCACAGCGCGACCGCCGCCGCGAAGTATCTGGCCGACGCCATCGGCCTCGCCCGCGCCGACCTGCGCCGCCAGCAGGCCCGCCGCGAGAAATCTCAGGAGAACGCCAATGCGTAAGCCTAGCCGCGCCCTATCGGCGCTCGCCTTCATCACCGCGATCGCGATGGGTTTTTACCTCGCGATCGAGCTTTTCTCCTATGCCCTGGGGGAGTCCGCCCGTGGCTGACCAAATACCCGATAGCACGAAGAGCGTCAGGATCGCGTTGGAAGACGTGACGCCGGTGATTGCTGCTGCCTTTGCCGATGACCCCTGCCTGATCTGGTCGGGCGAGCATCGCGCCTATTGGGTCGCGGGCGGCAACGGCTACACGACCGGTGCCGCATATGCTGGCCGCTGGACGATCGCAGATGCGTATCAGCAGACCAAGCACTGTGACCCGACGAAGCAGATCTCGTTCGAGCGTGTCGATGCCACCCGCGCCGCCCCGCCCGCGATGGATCGGGAGGCGGTGGAGGTTACGGCCGATCGGCTTGGCAAGATCATGCAGGAGGCATGGGGCGAAATCTGTGACGATGCCGGTGCCCACCCCAGCGACGTGGCCCACGGTCGCGGCACGGTCCTGCATTATCGCCCGAGCCATTGGACTAGTCTGATCGCGCTGCGCCTCACCGAACGCCTCTCCACCCTCTCCGCCGACGCGATCCGCCAGGGGGAGGGGGTGCGTCCGTCAGATGATGCCCTTTTGCCATTCCTCCCTGACACCATTGAAGCAGGGCGTCGGCTGGGCGTTGAGCGGTCCGAATGGCTTACGGGGTGGTTTACCTCTTGGTCGCCGCGAAACGACAATAGCAACGCTGAGGGCAACTGGTCTGAATGGGTCAAATTGGCGCACGCCATCATTGGATATAACCGTGAGGCAATAGCGGCACTTACCGCCACCCCCGCCTCTCACGCCAGCGATGGGGGGAAGGCATGATCTGCACGAAATGCAGCGGCGCAGGATGGTCGTTCCGTGTGTCGCGGACGCCCCGGCATCGTGCCTGCCCGAAATGCCACACCACCGGCGTCCACCCGGCTGACCATAGCGACGTGATCCGCGTCCAGACCCAAAGGAACGCAGCATGACCACCCGACAGACGCCGGATGCTGTGCGCGAGGCGATCATCAAATACACGCAGCACCATGTCGGGTGCGCGGTCTATGGAACGTGGGTCCACGGCGAGCCTAAATGCTCGTGCGGTTTGGATGAAGCCCGCAACGCCCTCGCCGCCCTCGACAGCCGCGCGGTAATGAATGCCGCAAGCGACCTTCGCGACTTCGCCGACCAGGTGATGGAAGCGGCGGCGAACTGTTGCACAGACCCCGACGCCGGCCCGAGCAGTCAAACCAGCGTTTCCTTCACAGGCGAAGAAGGCGCGCGGATCGCCAATGACCTGCACCGGCTGATCGACAGCCGCGCGGGCGATGCGGGGGAGGGGCCGATTAATACGGGCGAAGAATGCCCGGTCTGCCACGCGATATTCGCCATATGGCCGTCTGCGAACAAGATGGTTTGCCACTGCCAAACGCATCCATGGTTCCCGGCAGCCGCCACCCCCGCGCCCGCTGTCGATGCGAGCGAGGAATTGCGACGTGGCAAGGATGAGATCCGCAGCCTCATCGAAAGCATCTGGCGCGCCGAGTTCAGCAAGGACGCCCCCAACTGGAAGCCGCTAGACGATCTGCCCGGCATGATCTCCCAGATGGACAACATGTATGCGGGCGTCCGTAGCCAGCGGGATAAAGCACGGTGGGATTTGCATAATCCGCCCGCTGTCGATGCTCATGAGGACAACCCCGCTCGCCCAGGCGAATGGGATCATCGCTATCGTCCGCTCGCACATGGCGAAATCATCGCTGAAACCGACGAATGCCGACGTGATGACGGCACGTGGATTACGGGGGTTTGCGTTGGCCAGCCCGCACCTGACCCAGCCTACACGTCGCATCGTGTGTATCGTCGGCTGAAGTCGCCCGCTGTCGATGCGGTCCCGGCGGGGGAGGTTGATACCTATACTCGTTGGCTCGCTGGCGACGAGACTCTGCCGACGCTATCCCGCGAGCAGTACCTACGGTTTCAAGCGCGCAGTGACCGTGCAATTAAAGATCGCCAACGCACCCCCAAGACTGTCGCGGATCGGGTAGCAGAAGTCCGCCGTAATCCGGATGATCCTGATTGGGATAACTGCCCGGCCTGCAAGGTCGGGTCGTTAGATACGGGGTACGAGTGCAACGCTTGCGGCTTCGATGCGCAGCCTCTGGTTCATTTCAGGGATGCCTGCGAAGCTCGGGGCGAAAGGATGCACCCTTCGGGGCTATACGAGAGCGAGATAGCGAACCCCTTCCATGCCGCCCTCTCGCACGGGGAGGGGCGGAAGTGATGCAGGTGCTCGACCTGTTCAGTGCGGCCGCCGGGGGATGGTCCCTAGGCATGCACCGCGCCGGGTTCACGACGATCGCCGCGTGCGAGGTCGAAGCCTGGCGGCGCGCGCTCTATTCCGAAAACAATCCAGGCGTGAAGGTTTACGACGATGTCCGCACACTTACGGCAGACCGACTTCTCGCTGATCTTGGACGACTTCCGTCCATCGTCGTCGGCTCCCCTCCCTGCCAAGATATCAGCAGCGCCAACACCAAGGGCAAAGGCGTCGAAGGGGAGCGCTCGGGCCTCTACTTCGAAGCCATCCGCATTATCGGAGAGTGCCGCCCTCGTTGGTTCGCTCTTGAGAACAGCGCTAATCTCCGAACTCGGGGCGCTGACGCCGTCATCGCTGCGCTGGAGGCAATCGGCTACGCCTGCTGGCCGGTCGTGGTTCGTGCTGGCGACGTCGGAGCCAACCACGAGCGACCCCGCTGCTGGCTCATCGGGTGCGACCTTGCACAAGTTGCCGACGCCGATGGCCTCGGATGGGATGAAGGATGGCGCGGGCGGGGGCTCGGGTTCGACGTATCCGTTTCGGCAGATCCTAGCGACGCCGCGTGCGTCGGACATGAAGGCGGGTGGCCACGGGGACACGGGCCGGATGGGATCGGCGCGCCACCAGTTACAGGAAGCGATGCTCGCGACGCCGCGCAAGACGGACGCCGACAGGGGCTTCCGTGGGGACGTGCTGAGCCAGCTGAACGGCTATCCATCGCGCCATGCGGGGATGCTGGGTACGCCAACAGCGAATCCTGCCCCACGGGGATCAGTGCTGAGACGGCAGAAGGGTCGTATGACCACGGATCAGGACGACTTCGATCGGACCCCGAACATGGGGGAGGTCGTGCATTTCCTGATGCCCGAGACACTCCCGACCCCGACCAAGCGGGACAAGCGGATGGATGCATGGTCCCCGGCATACGACAAGCGGAAATCGCCAACGATGGACGCTGTGCTCGACGGCGCGATGATGGACCGGGCACCGGACAAGTGGGCCTATGCTCGCCAGATCGCGGCAATGCTGACCGAAGCGGGCCTGACTGGTCCCTCGGCCACCTTGCCGATCACCTACGGCTGGATGATGGGCTATCCGCCCGGCTGGCTGGGACGCGCGTTGCTGTCGGCAATGGCAAAGGACAGTCTGCGGCCAGCCTCATCGTCGAAGCGTTCGGCGATGCGGTCATCCCCCAAATCCCCGAAGCCATAGGCAAGGCGATCCTGCGCACGGAAGCGGCGCTGTCTGCCATCTATGGGAGGTCCGCCGCATGACCGCCTCCGGTTTCGCGATGAGCGAGAGCGCCTACAGCTGGCAGATGCAGCCGGAGGTGCAGCAGCTGCGGGCCGAGGGCCGGGGGCCGTCGTTCGGCGCGTGGTGCATGATCCTGCTGTGCCGCCTGTCGATCGAGCGGCACCGGTCCAGCGACGACTGGACGCCCGAGCGGTCCGACGCGGTGCATAGCCGTCTCGAGCCGCGACTGGATGCCCACGGCGAACCGCCGCCGCCGTTCGCGCAATGCTGGATCCGCGCCCAAGCCGACACACACCAGCACTTCGCGCGCAAGGGCGCGACCCAGGCGAAGCGCGCAGATGCAACCGCATGGCTCGACGCTCTTAGGGCGCTCTGGCGGCGATATGTTCCTGAGGAGGGCCGCACCAATGCGTGACGCCGATTCCCTGATCCTGCTCGCCGACGAATGCGAGCACATGAGCTCGGGCCAGGATTTCGATCGTGCCGAGCTCTTCGGCATATTCCGGGCAGCCTGGCCGCGCGCGGCGTTTGCCAGCGGTCAGGCGTGCGATGAGGCGCGAAACGAATTCTTCCGCCTGTGGGAATCGGGCGCGAAGGTCGATGCCGCCACGCTCATCGCGCCGCCTGGCTGCATCTATCGGAGTGGCCATTCGGCGATAGCGCCGACGCCGCGCCGGTTCTTTTGCGACGCGGTCACCGATGGCCCCCATGCGAGGGACTGCCACGCCCTCGCTGACACCGAAGCTCTTGCGCGCTTGGCGGCATTCCTGCGCGCACATATTCCGATGGAGGGGAGGGGATAATGGGACTGGCTCTGGCCGACCTGCCCGACTGGCCTGCGGGCATGAACCGCGAAACCGCCTTGGCCTATACCGGCATCGGCGAGGCGCAGCTGCGCGAGTGGGAGAAGACCGGGAAGGTCAACTTCCGGCCGCGCGGTCCGAAGGGTGCCATGCTCGCGCTCCGGTCTGATCTCGACACGGCTCTTGCCGACCTTTTCAATTCCGATCTCGCTGAGGACCTTGGCTTTGCCTAACGTGCGCCTGCCTTCCTATGTCCAAATCCACCGCCGCGCCGATGGCGGGAAGGCTTATTACTGGGTCCGTCCGAAGTGGGCATCGCCGCCGACAGAGCGCCATGGGAAGACCTGCCCCGTGTCATCGTCCCCGCTGGGCACCGATCTGGCAAAGGCGATCGCGCACGCCGAGGCGCTGAATAAGGCGTTCAAGGAATGGCGCGAGGGCGCGCTGTCGAAGGCTGTCCCTGGCTCGGTAGCCTGGCTGTTCGGCTGGTATCGGAAGCTCGAAAAGTTCACCGCCCTGCGTCACAACACGCGCGCCGGGTATCAGGTCTGCATGAATCAAATCGAGGACGTGGCGATGAAGGCGGGGACCTTCGGCCAGCGCAAGGCCAGCGCAATCGACGCGACCGCCGCCGACACCCTCTACAAGAAGCTGCGCGAGAAGCACGGCGAGCGCCAGGGTTCATACGCGATGCAGGTCTGCCGTCTCGTCTGGAACCAGGCGTCGCGCCACGGGAAGGCCACGGGCGTTAAGGAAAACCCATTCGCAGGTATGGGCATCAAGTCGAGCAGCGGAGCGGGCCGGGGTAACAGAGCAGCGACGCGCGCCGAGTATGACGCCTATCGCGCCGCCGCGCGCGAGATGGGTAAGCAGAGCATGGCGACCGCCGCTGCGATCTGTTTCGAAGCGTGCCAGCGCGTCTATGATGCCTTCGGGTTCGAGGATCCGGACGGCCGGGTCAGCCGCGGCGTGCGCTGGGGCGGATATCTCCCCGGCGAGCGGATCGGCCTCATCCAGTCGAAGACCGGCAACGTGGTCGACATTCCGCTGGTCGACACAATCGACGGCGAGCGGCTCGACCTATACCCCGAGCTTGAAGCCGAGATCCGCCGGATCGATCGCCGTGACGCCGCCGACCTGATCATCCTCGATGAGCGGACCGGCCAGGCGTACACCAAGGATTACATGAACAAGCTCCACCGGCGCATCCGCGATAAAGCGGGGCTGCCCGGCGACCTGAAGTTCACCAGCTTCCGCCATGGCGGCATCACGGAGATCGGCGACAGCGGCACCGACGACGTGCGCGCGGTCTCCGGCCATACGACGCTGGAGGTCACCCGCATCTACAACAAGGCGAACCAGGAAAAGGCCAAACAAATCGCCGCGCGCCGCCGGGAGCATATCGCCGTCGTGACCGCTGGCAGCACACCCGAAGGGAAGGAAGCAGAATGACGGCCAAGCGCTACACCGCCGCAGACGTCCGCGCGGCGCTTCTCAATCGCCATCGGGCGCCGGAATGGGCGTGCTTCTTCGAGGTCGCCGATGGAACCGGCGCACGTGCGACGCGATCGGCTGATGCTATCGCGATGAGCCTTTACCCGTCGCGCGGGCTTCGCCTGCACGGGTTCGAGATCAAGGTCAGTCGATCCGATTGGCTGCACGAACTGAAGCAACCCGATAAGTCCGTGGCCATACAGCGCTACTGCGATCATTGGTGGGTGGTGACGCCAGCCGACATCATAAAGGATGGCGAATTGCCGCCGACCTGGGGCCACCTCATCCTAAAGGGCAACGGCCTCCATTGCGCGACGAAGGCCCCGGCCCTTGACCGGGCGGCTTGGGAACCGGAGTTCCTCGCCGCTCTTCTCCGGCGTGCACATGACGCCAGAGAGAAAGCGATCCGCGACGGGGTGGATGCCGCAATGGCTAGCGAGCGAGCCGCCATCGAGGCGGAAGTAGCGAAGCGAGTTTCGCGCGAGCTGTCGATGCGGTCCAGTCGACACGATGAGGCCGTGAAGCAGCTGGCCGCAATCCGCGAGGCAGCCGGGATCGAGCCTGATCGATATTTTGATGGTGAGGGATTCGGCCGCGCAATCGGGCTGGTGCACCGTGCGGGCGTCACCGCAACTTACGGCTCGCTCGACACCTTGGCGCATCAGGCCCGACGTTTGGTCGAAGCGGTCGAAGCGGTGCGCCCCGAATCGGGGGCAGCAACTCGACACGGCTGATTCGCAACACCCTAAATGTCGTGAGAACAGACCGCGAATGTCATAACGCTTGTCATAATGTGTGTAATAATGCCGCCGGTTGCGAGCTGGTCGCTCAAGCAGGAAATGGCGGAAAACCTACAGCGCCGGTGGCTCCCTGAGTAGGATTCGAACCTACGGCCGCTCGATTAACAGTCGAGAGCTCTACCGCTGAGCTATCAGGGAATGTTCCGGCGCTGTGGAGGGGTCCTATAAAGGGCCGGGAAAAACCCGCAACCCCTTTTTTGACGCTTTTGCGTAAGTCTTGCCGCCAAAGCTGTGGATAAATGCGGGTCGGGCCTTTGTTGGCTTCCATTCCTCCCCTGCAAGGGGAGGTGGCAGGCCGAAGGCCTGACGGAGGGGTGTCCCGCTCTCGATAGGGGTGACACCCCTCCACCATCCTCCGGATGGTCCCCCTCCCCTTGCAGGGGAGGAATAAGAGGTTATGCGGTGGCCTCCGTTAGGAGACGAACTGTTCCATCGTGATGCGGTCATCGAGCGCATGTTCGGGATCGAACATCAGCGTCAGCTCGCGCGAGCGGTCCATGCAGATATCCACCTGCGCCACGTCGCGGACCTCGCGCTGGTCTGCCACGGCCGAGACCGGGCGCTTGCCCGGGTCGAGGACCTTGATCGAGATGCGGGCCTTGTCGGGCAGGATCGCGCCACGCCAGCGCCGGGGGCGGAACGGGCTGATCGGGGTCAGCGCGATCAGCGCCGAGCCGAGCGGCAGGATGGGGCCCTGCGCCGAAAAATTATAGGCGGTCGATCCGGCCGGTGTGGCGGCCAGGATGCCGTCGCAGGCCAGTTCGGGCAGGACGATGCGTTCGTTGACCATCACCTCCAGCTTGGCGGTCTGGCGGGTTTCGCGAAGGAGAGAAACTTCGTTGATCGCGGGCATGGTATGGACGCGGCCGTCGATGCCGGTGGCGGTCATCTTCAGCGGGGTGACGCGGAACGGCTTGGCGCGGGCCAGCCGATCCTCCAGCCCATAGCCGCGCCATTCGTTCATCAGGAAGCCGACCGTGCCCAGGTTCATGCCGAACACCGGCACGGCCCCGCGCCGCCGCTCCAGCATCCGATGCAGCGTCTGGAGCATGAAGCCGTCACCGCCCAGCGCGATGACATAATCCGCCTCGTCGAAATCGACCCAGTCGGCGCTTTGCAGCAGGTCGGCGGCCGCGGTCTGGGCGGGCGCGGTGGGCGAGGCGACGAGCGCCCGCCGGACGGGAAGGGTCATCCGCCGGTCACGCTCATATGACGCGACACGGCCGGGGCCGATCCCGCCTCGATACGGAAATCATGCCGGGCGGGCTTGGCCGCCAGTCCCAGATCGATCGCCGTATCCAGCGCTTCGATCCCCCCGTTCCGCAGCGCGGCCTTCAAATCCACCTGATCCTCATGACCCAGGCACATATACAGCTTGCCTTCGGTCGTCAGCCTCACGCGGTTGCAGCCGTCGCAAAAATTCGCGGTGAGGGGAGAGATCAGGCCCAACCGCGTCTCGCTGCCTTCCACCTGCCAGTAACGGGCGGGGCCGCCGGTGCGATGCCCGGCGCGGACCAGTGGGAACTCCGCCGCCAGCCGGTCGAACACGGCCGTCAGCGGCAGGAAACGGTCGACCCGGTCCTCGTCGATCGCGCCCAGCGGCATCGTCTCGATAAGGGACAGGTCCAATCGCTCCGAAACGCACCACGATAGCATCGAAGCAATCTCGTCCTCGTTCATCCCCTTGAGCGCGACCATGTTGATCTTGACCGCCAGGCCGGCGTCGCGCGCGGAGAGGATGCCATGGATCACCTGACCGACATCGCCGTGCCGGGTGATATAGCGAAAGCGTTCGGGATCGCGGCTGTCCAGGCTGACATTGATGCGCTTCACGCCCGCATCGACCAGCGCACCCGCATGGTCGGCCAACCGGGTGCCGTTGGTGGTCATGGTCAGCTCGTCCAGGCCATGGCCGACATGGCCGCCCAGCCGCTTGACCAGATCGACGACATCGCGGCGGACCAGCGGCTCGCCCCCCGACAGGCGGATACGGGTCACGCCGCGCGCGATGAACCGCTCGGCGATAATCGCGATCTCGTCCAGGCTGAGCAGCTTGGCACGCGGCAGGAAGGTCATCTGCTCGGCCATGCAATAGCGGCAGCGCAGATCGCAGCGGTCGGTGACCGAGATACGCAGATAGCGGATCGTTCGGCCATGGCGATCGACCAGCGACCCGTCGGCCGGGCGCCGATCCGTCACAGCGACGGCATCCGCATTATCGGACGAATTATTGGCACGTCCCATCGTCATGACGGTAGCCCCAAGGCGGGACGCGAACAAGATCGATTGCCGTTGGTGATCCCAGTGGCGGTGGATAGGGTGCGCCCATGACGCAGGATGAATTCGGTTTTAACGCCCACCGCAGGGGAACGGCGATCTTCGCGCTTTCGTTCCGCCATCCTGCGTTGCTGGACGAAGCGATCATCCGTGGCGGCTGGGCGATCTGGTCGATGGCGCCGCGCGACGGCGAGCATCCGCCCGGCGACATGCTGGTCAGCGCCTTCCTGGCGAGCGAGGCGCGCGTCGCGCTGATCGATGCGCGGGGCGAGGGCGATGCCGGGCTTCGTGCCGCGCAGGCACTGGGTGCGGTGATCGCGGCGACGGGGGCGGCCATGCTGGTTTCGGTGCCCGATTCGGATCCCGATACGCTCGAAGCGTTCCTTGCGGCGGGGGCCACGCATATCCTGGCGCCCGATGCGGGCGAACCCATGGTCCATGCCGCCTTGCGGCTCGCCGAGCGTCATGCCCGCCGGACTCTCGACGTGCGTCGACGCCGCACCCATGCGGACGGCGAGGTGGGCGAAATCCATCGCTGGGTCGCCGATACGCTGGATCGGGGCGAGCCCTGCGTCGCGATCGTCGTGTCGCTGTCGCGGCTGGACCTGATCAACGCTGCACACGGCCGACCGGCGGGCAATATGCTGTTGCGCGGGGTCGAGGCGCGAATGCAGGCGGTCGCGGCCGAGGCGTTCGGCGACCGGGCGATCGTCGCGCGGTCGGGCGGTGCGGAGTTCGTCATGGCGGGCGTTGCCGATGGCCGACAGGCGCGGACCATTGCCGAAACGCTGGAGACGCTGCTCGCTCAGCCCGTACAGGCGGGCGCGGTGCCGATCCGTCTGGGCGTCCGGCTCGGTCTGTCCGAGGCGCGCCCCCATGAAGATCCCGCCAGCCTGCTCGCCCGTGCGGGGGAGGCGCTGGCCGAAGCGCAGGCAAGCGACGGCGCGATGTTGCGCTTCGCCCATCCCGGCGATGTGGCGCCACTGGACGTGCTGGCGGCCGATCTCCACCACGCCATCGAGCGCGGCGAGATCGACATCGTCTTCCAGCCGCAGGTCGCCATCCGCACCGGGCGGATCACGGGGGTCGAGGCGCTGGCGCGCTGGCGGCATCCGACCCTGGGGCCGCTGGGCGCCGATCCGCTGTTTGCCGCTGCCGAGCGCGCCGATCTGGGCCTGGCGCTGTCCGACCATATCCAGCAGGTCGCCCTGCAACGCGCGGCGCGCTGGCCCGCACGGCTGTCGCATCTGCGCCTGTCGATCAACGTGACCGCCGCCGATATCGGGCGGGCCGGTTTCGCCCGCATCTTCCTCGACCGCGTGGCGGCCAGCGGCTTTCCGATCGAGCGGCTGACCGTCGAGATCACCGAGACCGGGCTGATCCGCGAACTGGACCGTGCCGCGCAGGTGCTCGACACGCTGCGGGCGGAGGGTGTGCGGGTGGCGATCGACGATTTCGGTACCGGCTATTCCAGCCTGGCCTATCTCACCAGCCTGCCCATCGACTATCTGAAGATCGACCGTGCACTGGTGACCGAGGTCGATGGAACGCGGCGCGACCGGGTGGTCGTGCGCGGGATCATCCGCATCGCGGCGCAACTCGGCATGGGGATCATTGCCGAGGGGGTGGAGACCGAAGGGCAGGCCCAGTTGCTCGGGCGACTGGGCTGCGACACCTATCAGGGTTTCCTGTGCGCCGCGCCGCTGGACGAAAAGGCTTTGCAGGCGATGGTCGAGGGAGAGATGGAATGCGCGGCCTGACGATCGCGGCGGCCTTTGCGCTGTCGCCCATGGCGGTTCATGCCGCCGCTCCAGTCGCCGATCCGGCCGAAGCCGCAATCCGGTCGGCGATGCTGGAGAGTGCGCAAGGATGGAATGGCGGCGATCTCGACCGCTTCATGGCCATCTATGCGCCCGATGCGGTGTTTGTCGGCAGCAAGGGGCTGATTCAGGGAAAGCCTGCCATTGCCGACAGTTATCGCAAGAGCTTCGCTGGTGGTGCGAATAGCCGCGGGCAGCTTCGCTTCGACTTTCTCCATCTGAAGCGGATCGGCGACCACCGTATCCTTTTCGCCCGATGGAACCTGTCGGGCGGCGCGAAGGCCGAGAGCGGGATGACCACCCTGGTCTTCGAACGCCGCGCCGATGGCTGGAAGATCATCTCCGATCATAGCAGCTGATCCTCATTCCTCCCCAAGCTATGCGTGGGGAGGGGGAGGGCTCACCCCGCCGCCTTCGCCAATCCCTTCGACAATTGCAGCGCGCCATGCAGCCGCGCCTTGGCGTCAGGCCAGGCGCGGTTGAGGACCAGCTTGCCGTCCGGGCGCAGCTTGGCCAGTTCGCCCAGCCGCTCGACATAGGCGAACAGCCCGTCGACATTGGGCGGGCGGTTGTCGTGGAACGCGACCAGCACGCCGCGCGGGCCGACATCCATCTTGGCGATGCAGGCCTTCTTGGCGTTCAGCTTGATCTTGATGACCTGGATCAGATTGTCGGTCGCCTCGGGCAGCGGGCCGAAGCGGTCGATCATCTCGGCGGCGAATTCCTCCACCTCCTGATGCTTTTCCAAGTCGTTCAGGCGACGATAAAGCCCCATCCGCAGGTCGAGATCGGGGACGTAATCGTCCGGGATCAGGATCGGCGCGTCGACGGTAATCTGGGGCGAGAAGTCGCGCTTCTTCTCGAACGCGCCGCCCGCCTTGGCCTCCAGGATCGCCTCTTCCAGCATCGACTGGTAGAGTTCGTAGCCGACCTCCTTGATATGCCCCGACTGTTCGTCGCCGAGCAGATTGCCCGCGCCGCGAATATCCAGGTCATGGCTGGCCAGCTGGAAGCCCGCGCCCAGTGAATCGAGGTCGGACAGCACCTTCAGCCGCTTCTCCGCCGCCTCGGTCATCATCCGCTCTGGCGGCGTGACCATATAGGCATAGGCGCGCGTCTTCGACCGGCCGACGCGGCCGCGCAACTGATAGAGCTGGGCCAGGCCGAAGCGGTCGGCGCGGTTGACGATCATCGTGTTGGCGGACGGAATGTCGATGCCGCTCTCGATGATGGTGGTCGAGACCAGCACCTCGAACTTGCGGTCATAGAAGGCGGACATGCGCTCCTCGACCTCGGTCGCCGACATCTGACCGTGGGCGACGACATAGCGGACCTCCGGCACCTCCTTGCGTAGATATTCTTCGATATCCGGCAGGTCGGCGACGCGCGGGGTGACGAGGAAGCTCTGTCCGCCGCGATAATGTTCGCGCAGCAAGGCCTCGCGCAGCACCACCGGGTCCCAGGGCATGACATAGGTCCGCACCGCCAGGCGGTCGACCGGCGGCGTCTGGATAACCGACAGCTCACGCAGGCCCGACATCGCCATTTGCAGCGTGCGCGGGATAGGCGTCGCCGTCAGCGTCAGCATGTGGACGTCGGCCTTGAGCGCCTTCAGCCGTTCCTTGTGGGTGACGCCGAACCGCTGTTCCTCATCGACGATGACGAGGCCCAGCCGTTTGAACTCGACATTCTTGGCGAGCAGCGCATGGGTGCCGACGACGATGTCGATATCGCCGCTCGCCGCGCCGTCCTTGGTCCGCTTGGCCTCGGTCGCGGTAACGAGGCGGGAGAGGCGGCCGATCTTGATCGGGAAGCCCTCGAAACGGGCGACGAAATTGTTGTAATGCTGGCGCGCGAGCAGCGTGGTGGGGCAAACCACGGCCACCTGCATTCCCGCCATCGCCGCGACAAAGGCGGCGCGCAGGGCCACCTCGGTCTTGCCGAAGCCCACATCGCCGACGATCAGCCGGTCCATCGGCTTGCCCGCCGTCAGGTCGCCCAGCACATCGTCGATCGCCCGGTCCTGATCGTCGGTCTCCTCGTAAGGGAAGCGGTCGACAAAGGCCGGATAGCCCGCGCTGTCGGGCTCGGCCACCTCGCCGGGGCGCAGCGCGCGTTCGGCGGCCACGGCGATCAGCTCACCCGCGATCTCGCGGATGCGCTCCTTCATTCTGGCCTTGCGCCGTTGCCACGCCTCGCCGCCCAGCCGGTCGAGCGTCGCCCCGTCCTCGCCCGAGCCGTAGCGGGTCAGGACTTCGAGATTCTCGACCGGCACATACAGCTTGTCGCCGCCCGCATAGGAGAGCGCGACGCAGTCATGCGGGCTCTTGCCGACGGGGATCGAGGTCAGCCCCTCATAACGGCCGATACCGTGATCCGAGTGCACGACCAGATCGCCGGGCGAGAGCGTCGCCAGTTCGGCCAGGAAGGCGTCGGCCGACTTGCGCCGCTTCTGGCGGCGGATCAGCCGGTCGCCCAGCATGTCCTGCTCGGTGAGCACCGCGATTCCGGGCGCGGTGAAGCCATGGTCGAGCGGCAGGACGACCAGAGCGACGCCGAAACTCTTGGAGATATCGGCGATGCCCAGCGCTTCTTGCCAGGTTTCGGCCGCCTTGGCGCCCTTCAGCCCGTGATCCTTCAGCAGGCTGCCGAGCCGCTCTCGCGCGCCGACCGAATAGCTGGCCAGGACGGGCTTGCGGCCTTCCTTGCGGAGCGCCTCGACATGATCGACCACCGCCTCATAGATATTGGCGTGCGCCGCGCGTTCGGGCGCGAAATCGCGCGCGCCGTCGACCTCGAAATCCAGGACGGTGGCGCTTTGCGGCTCATGAAAGGGCGAGACGAGATGCCCGGTCGCGGTCTCCAGCCCTTCGCCCCATTCCATGTCCGTCAGGTACAGCGCCTTGGCGGGTAGCGGGCGAAAGCTGCCCGGCTGCGCGGCCTCGGCGCGTTTGCGGTTCTCGTAATAGTCCGCCACCGCCTCGAACCGCGCGGTCGCCGCTGCGGTCACGCCGCTGTCGCGCACCACCACCGCAGCCTCGCCGAGATGGTCGAACAGCGTCGAGAGCTTTTCCTCGAACAGCGGCAGCCAATGCTCCATGCCCGCCATGCGCCGCCCTTCGGACACCGCCTGATACAGCGGGTCGCCGGTCGCGGTCGCGCCGAAGGTTTCGCGATAGCGGGTGCGGAAGCGCTTGATCGATTCCTCGTCGAGCAGCGCCTCAGAGGCGGGGAGCAGGGTGAAGCCCTCGACCCGGCCCGTCGTCCGCTGGTCGGCGGGGTCGAAGGTCCGAACGCTCTCGATCTCATCGCCGAAGAAATCGAGACGCAACGCCTGTTCCTCGCCGCTGGGGAACAGATCGACCAGGCCGCCGCGCACCGCGAACTCGCCCTGGTCATGCACTGTCTCGGTACGGACATAGCCATTCGCCTGGAGCAGCGCGGACAGCTTCTCCAGCCCGATCCGCTCGCCCGGCGCGAGGCGCGCGACCAGCTGGCGGATGCGGAACGGGGTCAGCACGCGCTGGGTCGCGGCGTTGGCCGTGGTCAGGACCAGCTGCGGCGTCTTGGGTTTGGCTTGGAGCCGGTGGAGCCCCGCGATCCGCTCCGCCATGACGCGCAAGGTGGGCGAGGCGCGATCATAAGGCAGGCAGTCCCAAGCGGGGATCTGCAGGATTTCCAGCTCGGGCGCGAAATAGGTCGCGGTCGAGGCCAGTTCGCGCATCTGCGCTTCGTCGGCACAGATGAACACCGCGCGCGTGGTCGCGGCTCGTGTCAGATCGGCGAGCAGCACCGGCAGGAACCCCGCCGGAACGCCCGACAGGGTCAGCGGGCTCTTGGCGGTCAGGATCGTCTTGATATCGGGCATGGGGTTCCGAAGCTGGGGGTGTTGGGGCTTGATGTCATCGGCTTCATTCACCCCTCCCCTTCAGCGCATTGAGCAGCGCCATCGCCCCGCCCATCAGGAGCGCGGCGACCAGCATCCGCCAGCTGCGCCGTCCACAGAGACCATCGCCTGTGGCCTNATGGGCATCCGGCGGTCAAGCTGTCCGACAATCCCGCCAAGGCGACCGGCGATCCGGCCGAAATCGAACGCTATCTGCGCATCTTCGGCGAGGACGAGCGCAAGCGCCACGAGACCGAGGTGCAAGCATCTGAACGTCCGCAGGCCTATAAGTTACCGGGCGATCGGCACGAAATTCAGCGCGCGCATCCGCTGCATCACCGGGCCGTCCCATTGCGGCGGGCAGGGCTGCGTGCCGATCGCCCAGGCCATGATATCGACATCCTGCTCCTCCAGCAGCGCCTCGAACCAGTCGAGTTCCTCAAGGCTCAACGTCTCGTGATGCGCGTCGAAAAAGCCGCCGATCATCAGGTCGGCTTCCTTGGTGCCGCGATGCCATGCGCGGAAGCGGAGGCGCTTGATACGGGTTTCGTGGTCCATGGGGTTCCGATCCAACGAGATTAACGCCCACATGCTCTGGCGGCGCGCGGGGGCTTGAGGCTATACGCACCCATCTAGTCATGCGTCCCGATATCCTCAATCCGCTGTTCGCCGAGGTCACGTCGCTGAAAGGCGTCGGTCCCGGTCTTGCCAAGCCTTTGGAGCGCCTGCGCATCGCGCGCGTGGTCGATGTCGCCTTTCATCTGCCGACCGGCCATATCGACCGCTTTCCGCGTGACGAGTTGATGGTGTCGGATGCGGGGAGGGTCATCGCCATCCCGCTGACCGTGAAGGAGCATCGCGCTTCGTCCTCCCCGCGCGGGCCGACGCGCGTGCGTGCCGAGGATGCGGCGGGCAACAGCGTCGCGCTGGTCTATTTCGGCGGTAATTCGGGCTGGGTGAAGAAGCTGCTGCCGATCGGCGAGACGAAGGTCGTGTCGGGTCGCCTCGACCTCTATGGCCAGGATTTGCAGATCGTCCATCCCGATCTGGGCGACAGCGCGGAAGGCTTCCGCGAGCGCGAGGCCATTTATCCCCTGTCGGAAGGGATCACCTCGCGGCGGCTGGGGGCGCTGGCGGCGCAGGCGGTGGAACGGTCGCCCGAACTGCCCGAATGGATCGAGTCGGGGCTGAAGGCGCAGCGCGGCTGGCCCGACTGGAAGGACGCGCTGGCCCGTATCCATGCCGATCCGGCGGACGCGAAGGCTCGCGAGCGGCTGGGCTATGACGAAGTGTTCGCCAACCAGCTGGCGATGACGCTGGTCCGCGCCGATACCCGCAAGCGGCGGGGGCGGGCCTTGCATGGCGACGGGCGCTTGAGGGACATGCTTAAGCTGCCCTACACGCTGACCGGCGCGCAGAGCCGGACGGTGCGCGAGATCGAGGGTGATCTGGCGCAGGACGCACCGATGCTGCGGCTCCTCCAGGGCGACGTGGGGGCGGGCAAGACGCTGGTGGCGGCGATGGCGATGCTGATCGCGGTCGAGGCGGGGGCCCAGGCAGCGATGCTGGCGCCGACCGAAATCCTGGCGCGCCAGCATTATGAGACGCTGCGCAAGACGCTCGCCGGGCTGCCGCTCGAGATCGCGGTGCTGACCGGCCGCGACAAGGGCAAGGCGCGGGAGGCTACGCTGATGGCGCTGGCGGCGGGCGAAATCGACATTCTGGTCGGCACCCATGCGATTTTCCAGCAGACCGTGACCTATCGCGACCTGGCGTTGGTGGTGGTCGACGAACAGCATCGCTTCGGCGTGGCGCAGCGGATGATGCTGTCCGCCAAGGGCAAGGCCCCGCCGCACCTGCTGGCGATGACCGCGACGCCGATCCCGCGCACCCTGACGCTGGCCAATTACGGCGAGATGGATGTCAGCCGGTTGGACGAGATGCCGCCGGGGCGCCAGCCGATCGAGACGCGCGTGGTGTCGGAGGACCGGCTGGACGAAGTGGTCAACGCGCTCGGTCGGCATCTGTCGGACGGGGGGCAGGCTTACTGGGTCTGTCCGCTGGTCGAGGAGAGCGAAAAGTCCGACCTCGCCGCCGCCGAAATGCGCGCCGAGACCCTGCGCGCGCGGTTCGGCGAAAGGGTCGGCCTGGTTCACGGCAAGATGAAGCCTGCCGAGAAAGACGCGGTGATGGAGGCTTTTGCGGGCGGACGGCTGGGCGTGCTGGTCGCGACGACGGTGATCGAGGTGGGGGTCGACGTGCCTAACGCCACGCTGATCGTGATCGAGCATGCCGACCGCTTCGGCCTGGCGCAGTTGCATCAGTTGCGCGGGCGCGTCGGGCGGGGCGGGGGGCTGTCGCGGTGTCTGCTCCTGCGGGGCTCGCATTTGTCGGAAACGTCGCGGGCGCGGCTTGCCCTGATGCGCGAGACCAATGACGGCTTCCGCATCGCCGAAGAGGATCTGCGGTTGCGGGGGGCTGGCGAACTGCTCGGCACGCGGCAATCGGGGGAGATGGCGTTCCGGCTCGCCACGCCCGAAAACATGGCCGACCTGATGCAGTGCGCGCAGGACGACGCACGGTTGCTGATAGACCGTGACGGTGGGCTGGAGGCACCGCGCGGGCAGGCGGCGCGGACGGCGCTTTATCTCTTCGAGCGGGATGCAGGCGTCGCGCTCTTGCGTTCGGGCTGAACGAAGCGGCGTTCGTGGCGTTGGGCGCGGATGGCTGCTGTCTTTCCGCTCATCCTCGTCCTGATCGCCGGTCTCGGTTTGGCGATCCAGCCGCCGACCAATGCGGCACTCGCCAAGGCGTCGGGGTCGGTGGTGCTGGCGGCGCTGACCTCGTTCCTGATCGGGACGATCGTCCTGGCGATCGCCTGGGCGGCGATGGACCGGACGAGCCCGACGGCGCTCAATGGCGCGCCGGGCTGGGCGTGGTTGGGCGGCTTTTACGGCGCCGGGTTCGTGGCTGTGCTGGCCTATGCGGCACCGCGACTGGGGATTTCCGTGGCGCTGACGGCGGCGATCGCCAGCCAGCTGGTGGCGGCGCTGATCGTCGACCATTTCGGGCTGTTCGGGGTGCGGGTCGAGCCGGTGACGATCGGGAAGGTCGTGGGGGTGGCGCTGGTGATTGCGGGCGCGGTGGCGGTGAAGCGGGGGTGAGGCGCGGCTCGTACCCCGGCGGAGGTCGGGGTCCAGTTGCCTTGCGGCTGATTGGTCGGCGAAGATGCCTCCCACGCACCGCTATCCCGCTTCGTCGACTTGGCAGAAACTGGGCCCCGGCCTTCGCCGGGGAACAGCCCCTATAAAGAGGGAGTAGCCCTCAACCCCGTTCAGCCTGAGCCCTTCGGCTGGCTGGCAAGCCAGCCGCTCAGGATAAACTTCGGCGCATAGCGCCGAAGTCGAAGGCCACGGGAATTACCCCGCCGTCAGCAATCCGTGGTTCTTCTTGCCCGACGAAATCTTCACCGGCTCGCCCTGAACGGCGATGACGGCATTCTCATCCGCCACCTTCTCGCCATCCACCCGCGCGCCGCCGCCCGCAATCAGCCGCCGTGCCTCGCCCTTGGACTTGGCAAAGCCCAGCCCGATCAGCGCGTCGACGATGGAAACCGACCCGCCCTCGACCGCAAAGCTTGGCAACGCCGCACCCGCCGCACCTTCCTCGAAGGTCCGACGCGCTGTCTCGGCCGCTTCGTCCGCCGCCGCGCGGCCACGGCACATGGCGGTGGCTTCGTTGGCGAGGATCTTCTTGGCCTCGTTGATCTCCGCGCCTTCCAGTGCCTCCAGCCGCGCGATCTCGTCCAGCGGCAGGTCGGTGAACAGGCGCAGCAAACGTCCGACGTCACGATCGTCGGTGTTGCGCCAGAATTGCCAGTAATCGAAATGCGGCAGCTGGTCCTCGTGCAGCCAGACCGCACCCGCCATCGTCTTGCCCATCTTGCCGCCGTCCGCCGTGGTGATCAGCGGGGTGGTGACGCCGAACACTTCCGTCCCGTCCATGCGCCGGGCCAGCTCGATGCCGTTGACGATATTGCCCCACTGGTCCGACCCGCCCATCTGCAACCGGCAGCCATGACGCTGCGCCAGTTCGCGGAAGTCATAGGCCTGGAGGATCATGTAATTGAATTCTAGGAAGCTGAGCGACTGTTCACGATCGAGGCGCAGCTTCACCGAATCGAACGACAGCATCCGATTGACCGAGAAATGCTGACCCACTTCGCGCAGGAAGGGGATATATTCCAGCTTGTCGAGCCAGTCGGCATTGTCGACCATGACCGCATCGGTCGGGCCGTCACCGAAGGTCAGGAAGCGTTCGAAGATACGCTTGATCGAGGCGACATTGGCCTTGATCCCGTCCTCGCCGAGCAGCTTGCGCGCCTCGTCCTTGAAGCTGGGGTCGCCGATCTTGCCGGTGCCGCCGCCCATCAGGACGATCGGCTTGTGGCCGGTCTGCTGCATCCGGCGAAGGAGCATGATCTGCACCAGGCTGCCGACATGCAATGACGGCGCGGTCGGGTCGAAACCGATATAACCCGGCACCACGCCGCCTGCGGCCAGACGGTCCAGTGCGGCGCCGTCGGTCATCTGGTGGACGTAACCCCGTTCATCCAGGGTGCGAAGCAGATCGGAAGTGTATGCCATGATGACTGGCCGTTACACCGCCGATCCGCGTTCGTCACCCCAAAGGCATTGGGAGATCAGCGACAGACGGTCCGTCCGTTACGCTCGACATAGTTGCAGGGGCGATAGCCCGAGCCGCGGCCGGTATAGTTGGTATAGTCGCCCTGCGAGCGCGGATCGACATAGCCGGGGGTGCGGCGCGCCCGGTCATATTCACGTGCCACGCGGGCTTCGCGGCGAGCGCGCCAGTCGTTGCTGCGCCAGCCCCGGTCGTCACGCCAGCCGCGCCGTTCGCCCCGCCAGTCGCGGCGATCCTCGCGCCAGTCGCGACGATCGCGCCGGTCCCGGTCATTGCGGGGCCCATCGTCACCGCGCCAGGACTGCGCTTCGGCACTCGCCACCGGCAGGACCGTCGTCGCAGCGACGCCCGTTACGGACAGGCCGATCGCCGCCAGAACATGGAACATCTTCTTCATACGCCAACTCCCAGGGGCAACGGCCCCGTGTTCGTTTTCAACCTATGGCAGGTCGTGGCGTTCCGAATCCTGAACCACCCGTTAGGCAGCGTTCATAAAGCAGGCATGGGTCATGGCCTGGGCAGCTGGCTGAGCGGATCGACGGGGGTGCGGCCCCGGCGCAGCTCGAAATGCAGTTCGGGACGGTCGGCAAAGCCCGTTTGTCCGGACAGCGCCAGCGTCTGGCCACGCTTCACGCTCTGGCCGCGCTGGACTATCAGCTTCGATGCATGGCCATAGACGCTGGTCCAGCCGTCGCCATGCTTGACGATGACCAGCCCGCCCAGCGCCGCGATCCCGTCACCGACATAGGCGACCACGCCGTCCGCCGTCGCCTTGATCGGCGTGCCGACCGGCGCCGCGATCTTGATCCCGTCGTTGCGCTCGCCGCTGGAGCCCGCGCCGAACCGCTTCACGACGCGGCCGTCGACCGGCCAGGCAAAGCCCGAGCGCAGCCGCGCGGGGGCCGCGACCACAGCGGTCGGCGGCAGGACGCGGCGCGGCGTCGCGCTGGGCTTGGCCGGTTCCTGGTTGCTGGCGAGCGCGGGCTCGCCGCCGGTCAGGATGTCGTCCACGTCGAGCTTGAAGGCGGCGGCGCGCTCGGCAGCGCTGCTGAGCGGGGTGGCGCCAGGAGCCGTGCCGGGGATCAGGATCCGCTGTCCGGCGCGCAGGACATAGGGTTCGCTGAGCGCATTGGCATCGACGATCCGCGACCATGAAACGCCATAAGCCCGCGCGATGGCGATGCCGCTCTCGCCCGAGCGGACCAGGTGATAGCGGCCGCCGGGAATGGTCAGGCGCTGGCCCGCGCGGATCATGAAGGGCGGGGCCAGCCCGTTGGCACGCGCGATGACTTCCGAACCGGCCCCTGCGCGATCCGCCACGGCGCGCAGCGTGTCGCCGGGCTTCACGACATAGACGCTCTCCGCGATTTCGCGCGCGTCGGGCGCGACGGGGCGCACTTCCCAGGGGGGGCGCGGGGCGGGCAGCGAGGATACGGGCGCGGTCGGTGTCGTAACGGGAACCGACCGCTGGACGACAGGTGCTGCAACCGGCGGGCGCCGGGCAGGGCGGGCAGTGGTGACGGGCACCGAGCGGCGGATGGCCGGGCGCGTGGAACCGGGTCGGGAGACAGGGGTGACGGGGGCAGGCCGCGTCACCGGGCTGGCCTGTGGCGGCGCGGTGACGACTGGAGCAGGAGGTGCGACCGGCTCGGCGGCGCGCATGGGAGGCTCCATATTTGGAATGCAGCCCGATACGAGCAGCCCCAGCCCCAAGATCCGCCCGATGGCAACCGATGTCCGATCCAACCCCACGTCCCCCAGAAAGCCGTTTCGTGATCCGCTTAGCGATAGGCTTCGTTAAGCATAACGAATGAGGGTTCATGCGTCAGGTCGAGTTGCAAAGGCGTTACCGCGATGTGATCGGCGGCGATGGCGTCGAGATCGCTGTCCGCGCCCGGCCGATGCGGCAGGCGGCCCAGCGCCAGCCAGTAATAGTCATAGCCGCGCGGATCGGCCCGCTTCTCGAACCGTGCCCGGCCATAGTCGCGCAGGCCCTGGCGCGCGATACGGATGCCCTTGACCGCGTCCGGCGCGACCGGCGGAAAGTTGACGTTGATCAGCGTTCGCGCCGCAAAGTCCAGGTCGAGCAGCGGGCGCAGCACCCGCTCCCCCCAGGCTTCGGCCGTGGCGAAGGAGACCTGGTCGCCGACCCCCTGCGTCGGATAACGCTGGCTGAGCGCGATCGAGCGGATGCCGGCCATCGCCCCTTCCATCGCGGCCGATACCGTACCCGAATAGAAGACATCCTCGCCCAGATTGGCACCGCGATTGACGCCTGACAGGATCAGGTCGGGCTTGGCGTCCTTCATCACCTCGCCCAGCGCCATCAGCACCGAGTCGGTCGGCGTGCCCGTCACCGCAAAGCGCCGCTCACCAAATTGCCGCAGCCGCATCGGCCGGGTCAGGGTCAGCGAACGGCTGGTCCCCGACTGGTCCTCGGCGGGCGCCACGATCCAGACATCGTCCGACAGCGTCGCCGCGATCCGCTCCAGGGCGGCGAGCCCCGGCGCGTGATAGCCATCGTCATTGGTGAGCAGGATGCGCATCAGCGCGGCTCCAGCACCGCTTGCCCGCCCAGATAGGGGCGCAGCACCTCGGGCACGACGACCGAGCCGTCGGCCTGCTGGTAATTCTCGATGACGGCGACCAGCGTACGGCCGACCGCCAGCCCCGAGCCGTTGAGCGTATGGACGAAGCGGGTGCCCTTGCCTTCGGTGGGGCGATAGCGCGCCATCATCCGCCGCGCCTGGAAATCGGTGCAGGTCGAACAGGACGAAATCTCGCGATAGCGCGCCTGTCCGGGAAGCCAGACCTCCAGGTCATAGGTGCGCGCCGCCGAGAAACCCATGTCGCCGGTGCACAACAGCATCCGGCGATAGGGAAGGCTAAGGGCCTCCAACACGCCCTCGGCACAGGCGGTCATCCGCTCATGCTCGGCATCCGACTGGTCAGGAGTGGTGATCGACACCATCTCGACCTTGTCGAACTGGTGCTGGCGGATCAGGCCGCGCGTGTCGCGCCCGGCCGCACCCGCTTCCGAACGGAAACAGGGGGTCAGCGCGGTGAAGCGCAGCGGCAGTTCCGCCTCGCTCAGGATCGCCTCGCGCACGATGTTGGTCAGCGAAACTTCCGCCGTCGGGATCAGCCAGCGGCCATCAGTGGTGCGGAACAGGTCCTCGGCGAATTTGGGCAACTGGCCGGTGCCGAAGGCGGCTTCGTCGCGGACCAGCAAGGGCGGCTGGACCAGTTCGAAGCCGTTTTCCTCGGTCATCCGGTCGAGCATGAACTGGCCGAGTGCGCGCGACAGCCGCGCCATGGGGCCGCGCAGCAGCGTGAAGCGCGCACCCGACAGCGCCACGCCGGTTTCGAAATCCATGCCCAGCGCAGGCGCGATCGCGTCATGCTCGCGCGCCTCGAAGGCGAAGGTCGCGGGGCTCCCCTTCTGGTGGACCAGCGCATTGTCATTCTCGTCCGCTCCTTCCGGCACATCGGCGGCGGGCAGGTTGGGAATGGCGGCGAGTGCGGTGTTCAGCTCGGCCTCGACGCCACGCTCCTGCTCCTCCAGCTCCGGGAGCTTGGCCTTCAGCGCGGCGACCTCGTCCATCAGGGCTTGGGCGCGCGCCTCGTCCTTGGACGCCTTGGCCTGGCCGATCTGCTTGGACAGGTCGTTGCGGCGGGTCTGCGCATCTTGCGCCTCGGCGATGACGGCGCGGCGGCGCTCGTCGATCGCGATCAGCGTATCGGCCTGGGGTTCCGCACCCCGCTTGGCGAGGGCGGCGTCGAAGGCGGCGGGGTCGTCCCGGATCAGGCGAATGTCGTGCATGGGGCCGAGGCTATGGCGTTCGCTCCGCCGTCACGCAACCCGTGGCGAAGCGTCCGCGTTATCCCCGGGCTCATAGAAGGAGAAACGCGATGCAGGTGCCGCATAACAGCTTCGTGCTGGTCGTCGATGGCCGCAAGAGCCTGTTCTTTCGAAACGAGGGGGATGCCGACTATCCCAATCTGATCGTAGAACACGCGGTCGAACATCCCAATCCGGCGGATCGCGACCAGAAGACGGACAGTGCCGGGGCGGCATCCTCTACCCAAAGCGGCGCGGGTGCGCCGCCGATCGCGCAGGGCGGATCGAACCAGGCGGGTGGCGGCGGCCAGGGTGCGCAGTTCGCCGCGTCGCGCGGCACGATGGGCGAGACCGACTTCCATCAGCAGGAAGAGGATCGCTTCGCCGCCGAGACCGCCGAGATGCTCAAGCGCCGCGCACTCGCCAACGAGTTCGAGTCGCTGATCGTCGTCGCCCCGCCCAAGACGCTGGGCGAGTTGCGCAAACATTATCACAAGTCGGTCGAGGATCGTCTGGTCGGCGAACTGGCCAAGGATTTGACCGGGCATCCGGTGCCCGAGATCGAGGCCGCGCTGCAAAAGGCGTGAATGCCGCCCGGCGGCGACGGATCAGGCCGTTTTGGGCTTGGCCAGTCGTCGCCGGATGACCAGCGCTGCCGCTGCGCTGCCGAACAGCAGCACCATCGGCGGGGCGGGCACCGGCGTCGGGGGCGGCGTGTCACCGCCCGAGGACGAGGCGCTGCTGGCCGAGGAGGCGCTCGACGCCGACGACGCGCTGGAGGCCGAGCTGGCCGACGAGCCGTTGGACGACCAGCCGCTGCTGCTCGACGCATAGCCGCTCGACGAAGCCGAGGAGGCGGACGATGCCGACGACGCCGAAGAGGTGCTGGACGCACTCGACGAACTGACGTCGCCCGAGGACGAACTGGTCGACGAAACATTGCCCGACGAGGTGGAGGAACCACCGGTCGACGAGGTGGACGACACGTTGCCCGAGGAGGTCGACGAGCCGCCGGTCGACGACGTCGACGATACGTTCCCCGAAGAGGTGGAAGAGCCGCCGGTCGAGGAGGTGCTCGACACGTTGCCCGAAGACGATGTGCTGGACACATTGCCGCTGGACGAGGTGCTGCTGACGCCGCCGGTCGAGGTGGACGATCCGCCCGAGCCCCCGGAGGCCGACGAGGTGGACGAACCACCCGATCCGCCGGACCCGCCCGATGCCGACGAGGTCGATCCGCCGCTGCTGGTCGAGGAGATCACGATGCTGCCGCTCGATCCGCCACCGCCGCCGAAGCCGCCGCCGAACCCGAACCCGCCGCCAAGGCCACCGCCCCAGCCCCCGCCGAAACCGCCACCCCAGCCGCCGATGACGGCGGGGACATAGCCGCCGCCCGGCGCGACCGATGGTGCGATGGCGGGCAGGGGGACGGGAACCGGCGGTTCCTGCGTCGTGACGGTCACGATCGTCGGAGGGGGCGTCGTGGTGGTCGTGGTCGTCCGCGTGACGGCATGCCGCCGCGCGGGCAGCGGGCGATGGTGCACGATGCGCTTCTTGACCTTGGTCTGCTTGACCAGCGCCGGGCGCTCGGGACGATCGACCATGTGGACGGCCCCGCCGCCGATCACGGCGCCGCCAGCGGCACAGGCCGTCAGTTTTGCCAAGGCCATTCGCACAGACATCGTCTTATCCTCAAACGGTTCAGGCCCGCAACGACACGGGACCGGACCAAGGCTTCAAACCGGGTGATGGTTCCGGCATCGCCACCCGACCGCCCATCCGCAACCTTTTCAGCGCTTCTGTCATCACAGTGACCAACAAAGGCTTAAGGTCAAACCCATTATTGGCAGTCCGCGTCTAGCTTTGGGATTCGCCAGCTGAACGGCGCATATTCTAGGGGCATGGACGGCTCGGCGACAGCCAGGATTCGATGATCGGGTCTGTAAACTGACCATAATGGCACCAATTCGTCCATGCCAGGTTAACGTCGCAACTTTATTATAGAAATTGGCAACACGATGAAACGCCGGTCGCTTGCGGCAGACGGTGGCACCGATTATAGGCGCTCTCGACCATCAGGGGGCGGCCCCGAGGACACGGTGCCGAACGTCGCACCGACGGGCCCTTTGGGAGAGTGGTATGGCGACGGTGTTTAATCGCGTGACGGAATCCACCGGCCCGGATGCGGCCAACGATATCGACGAGAATTATCGTCCCTCGGCGGACGAGCCTTTCATGAACCTGAAGCAGCAGGCCTATTTCCGCCGCAAGCTGATCGCCTGGAAGGAAGCGATCCAGTGCGAGGCGCAGGGTACGCTGTCCCAGCTTCAGATCGACTCGCTGCGCGAACCCGATCTGACCGACCGCGCGTCGAGCGAAACCGACTGGTCGATCGAACTTCGCACCCGTGACCGCCAGCGCAAGCTGATCTCCAAGATCGACGCCGCGCTGCGTCGGATCGAGGAGGGTGAATATGGCTATTGCGAAGTCACCGGCGAACCGATCAGCCTGGGTCGGCTGGAGGCGCGGCCGATCGCGACGATGACGGTCGAGGCGCAGGAGCGTCACGAGCGGAACGAGAAGGTCTCGCGCGACGATTGACGAATCGGCTTGGTGCTCCGGTCGATGTAGGCCGGGCGCCGGTACGGGCTTCGGCATGCGCAATGCGGGTGCGAACGCAAAAGACGTGTCCCGTTCGTCGACAGATGTCTGGAACCGCTTTCATTAAGGGGTTGGCAACGTGACGATGCGTATCGCATGGTCGCGCGATTGGTAACGGTTAAGCGGGGGCGAACATCATGGACATGACGAATCGCGTTCCCGCAAATGGGTCGGAAATGGCTGAAGACGAACTGGAACGCAGCGACCGGGCCGGACGGCGCGACAGCCTGTTGCTGATGGCGCAGATGACGCTGGGCGACGAAGCCGCGCCCCGTGACGTGCGCGTCCGCAATATTTCTGAGGGTGGCCTGATGGCAGAACTGCCCATTTCGGTCGAAATCGGCACGGCCGTATCGCTCGACCTGCGGGGTGTCGGTCTGGTGTCGGGGCGGATCGCCTGGTGCACCCAGGGGCGGGTGGGTGTCGCCTTCGACCACCAGATTGATCCGACGCTCGTCCGCAAGCCGGTTGGCGGGGGCGCATCGACGCCGGAATATGCAAAGCCTGCGACGGGCTTGAAGACCAAGCCGTTTCATTACTAATGGGGCAAGAATATTAGGGTTGGGTGTCGGGCGGTGCGTGCCCCCGACATGGGCCGCGGCGGGTCGGTTGACCCGCGCGGCCGCGTCCAGGCTATAGGCCTTGGATCTCTTCTTTCAGTCTTAGCTTCTGCTTCTTGAGATCCGCCAGGATCAGCGCGTCTGGCACGGGACGCTGTGATTCGGCGCTGATTCGCCGGTCGAGCGTGGCGTGCTTGGTCTCCAGGGCCGTTTGATGCGCCGTATGCATGGGCTTCAACCTCCTGTCATTGCTTGGGGGACTGAGTAAAACACCAAAATCATCGTCTGTCCTCATCCATTTTCGTCAGAATCGACCGGATGAGGTATTTGGCGCGATGACGTGTTGCGGCCTCTCGCCGCGCGCCTTCGGGCTTGCTAGAGGAGCGGGACCGGTGTCGGGCTTCCTTCCGCGCCGGTCGCAAAGGGGGAGCAGGATGGACGTCACGCTGGCACGCGCGCGGATCGACATGTTGCGAACCGAGCATCGCGACCTGGACGACGCGATCGCGGCGCTGCTGCAATCCACGACCCCCGACCAGTTGCAGATCGCGCGGTTGAAAAAGCGCAAATTGCGGCTGCGCGATGAACTGGCCGAGTTGGAAGACCGGCTGATCCCCGACATCATCGCCTGACGATCCAGGCGGCCGGACCGCTTCGTATCGGGACAGCCCGCGCCGAACCTCGTCTTGTTCCGGGCGCGAATGTCGTGCGAGCCAGAGGCCATGGCTTCCACCACGTCCCAATCCCCCTTCCATGCCAAGCTGATCGACGGCCTGTATGTCGAGGCCATGGCCCTGGCCGAGGCGGCGCGTGGCTATTTCGACGGGATCGGCCGTGACCAGCGCGATGGGCTGGATCCGGTGGTGCGGGTCGCCTCTTCCTGCGAGTCGCTAAAGGTGACGACGCGGCTGATGCACGTCATCGCATGGGTGCTGACCCAGCGCGCGGTCGAAGCCGGTGAAATGGACTGGGCGGAGGCGCGGCAGCCGGTTCGGCGCCTGGGGGCTTCGCCGGATACCGACGAAGCGCAGCTTGCCGCCTTGCCCGAACCGGCGCGGCGGCTGACCCAGGCGAGCCTGGACCTGCACCGCCGGGTCGAGCGGCTCGATGCCATGGCCGGTGAAGACGCCCGGGCCGCCAGCCCCGTGCAGGCTTTGCATGCGAGGTTGGGTAGGGCGTTCTAGTCGGGCGCCATTCCTTCCCCACAGGTGGGAGGGGACCTTGCGCAGCATGGTAGAGGGGTGTCACCGCTGGCGAGGACACCCCCGCCTTCGCCAGGAGTGCCCCCCTCCGTCTGGGCTATGCCCCGACTCCTCACCTTGCGGGGGAAGAATAAGAGGCAAGCGACAATCTCTGCCGCGCCGCCTCATATTGACGGCGAAGCTCCGCGACCCGCTCGGCCGCCGGTACGATACGGTCGACCGCGCCGATGCCTTGTCCCGCGCCCCAGATGTCGCGCCAGGCCTTGGCCGCCTGGCCGCCGCCGAAGTTCATCGTCGACACATCGCCTTCGGGCAGATTGTCCGGGTCGAGGCCCGCCGCGACGATCGAGGCGCGCAGGTAATTGCCGTGCACACCGGTAAACAGGCTGGAATAGACGATGTCGCTCGCGCGCCCTTCGACCACCGCCTGCTTATAGGCCTCCGCCGCATTGGCCTCGGCCGTGGCGATGAAGGGCGAGCCGATATAGGCGAAGTCCGCTCCCATGGCCTGCGCCGCCAGGATCGCGTCGCCGGTCGCGATCGATCCTGCCAGCGCCAGCGGGCCTTCGAACCAGCTGCGGATTTCCTGCACCAGCGCAAAGGGCGACAGCCGCCCCGCATGGCCGCCCGCTCCCGCCGCCACCGCGATCAGCCCGTCCGCGCCTTTTTCCACCGCCTTGCGCGCGAAGCGGTCGTCGATCACGTCATGCAGCGTGATCCCGCCCCAATTGTGGACGCCCGCATTCACATCCTCCCGCGCGCCCAGCGAGGTGATGACGATCGGCACCTTCCACTTGGCGCAGACCGTCAGGTCGGCCTCCAGCCGATCGTTGGAGCGGTGTACGATCTGGTTGACCGCAAAGGGTGCGGCGGGCCGATCGGGATTCGCCCGGTCATGCGCCGCCAGTTCCTCGGTGATCCGGTGCAGCCATTCGTCGAGCAGGCTGGCGGGTCGCGCATTCAGCGCCGGAAACGAGCCGACGATCCCCGCCTTACACTGGGCGATGACCAGATCCGGGTTGGAGATGATGAACAGCGGCGACCCGATCACAGGCAGCGCCAGACGGTTCAGGGGCGGACGACTCAGGGCAGGGGGCAGGCTCATGGCTTTACGATAACGTAAGCGTAAGGCCTGTCCAGACAGACAAGGTCTGTGCAATATTATTACATGACCGTCATTTGCTTTGGGGCGGACAGGGCTTAGAGATTTGCGTATTCCCATTGAAAGGCCCTGCTTGCGATGAAGTCCGCCCTATCGGTCCTGTTGGCCCTGACCGTTTCCACCCCGGCGCTGGCGGCGGGCCAGCTGCCCCAGACCGTCGCACCGGTCCTGTACGACATCACCGTCCGTCCCGATGCGAAGGCGCTGACCTTCAACGGCGAGGAGACCGTCGATGTCGATGTGAAACAGGCCACCGCCACCATCGTGCTGAACGCCGCCGAGCTGACCGTGACGCGCGCGACCTTCGACGGGAAGCCGGTGCCCTTCGTGGCTGACAAGGCCGCCCAGACTCTGACCCTCACCCTGCCGCAGGCGGCGAGCGTCGGGCGGCACAAGGTCGGCTTTGCGTGGACGGGGACGATCAACCGTTCGGCCAATGGCCTGTTCGCGATCGACTATACCAATGCCGATGGCTCCACCGACCGGATGCTGGCGACCCAGTTCGAGGCGCCCGACGCGCGCCGTTTCGCGCCGATGTGGGACGAACCCGCCTTCAAGGCGAAGTTCCGCCTGACCGCCACCGCGCCCAAGGGGCAGCGCGCGATCAGCAACATGCCCGCCGAAACCGTGACGACGCAAGCCGACGGCAGCCAGCTCTATCGCTTTGGCGAGACGCCGGTGATGTCCAGCTATCTGCTGTTCTTCGGCTCGGGCAATCTGGACCGCAAGACGGTGGACGCGAACGGCGTCCAGATCGGTGTGGTCAGCCGCAAGGGCGTGGTCGACCAGGGCGACTATTCGTTGGGCGCCGCGACCAAGCTGCTGAGCTATTATAATGATTATTTCGGCACGCCCTATCCGCTGCCCAAGATGGACATGATCGCGGGGCCGGGCTCCAGCCAGTTCTTCGGCGCGATGGAGAATTGGGGTGCGATCTTCTATTTCGAGAACGAGCTGCTCTTTAATCCGCAGGTCATGAGCGAGAGCAACCGCCAGCGTATCCACACCGTCGTCGCGCATGAAATGGCGCACCAGTGGTTCGGCGACCTCGTCACCATGCGCTGGTGGGACGATCTGTGGCTGAACGAAGGGTTCGCCTCGTGGATGGAGGGCAAGGCCAGCAACGACCTGAACCCGGCTTGGGAAGCGGCGGCGGCCGCCGTGTCGGGCGAGCGCGAATCGGCGATGAGCATCGACGCGACCAGCGCCACCCACCCGATCATCCGCAAGGTCGAGACGGTCGACCAGATCGGCGAGTCCTTTGACAGCATCACCTATCTAAAGGGACAGGCGGTGATCGGGATGCTCGAATCGACGCTGGGCGCCGATACGTTCCGCAAGGGCATCCGCGCCTATATGGCCAAGTACAAGTACCAGAACACGGTGACCGACCAGCTCTGGGAGGAGCTGTCCAAGGCATCGGGCACCAATGTCGCGACCATCGCGCATGACTTCACGTTGCAGGGCGGCGTTCCGCTGATCACGCTGCAGGGCACACGCTGCGAGGGTGGCAAGACCGTCGCGACGCTGACCCAGGGTCGGTTCGGTCTGGATGAGACGTCGAAGGCGGCCCAGACCTGGCATGTGCCGATCCGCGTGGCGACCATCGGCGGGGCCGAGAGGACGGCCATCGTCACCGGCGCGGCACCCGCCCCGGTGACGGTCGGCGGTTGCGGCACGCTGGTGCTGAACCAGGGCAAGGGCTCCTATACGCGCGTCATGTATGACGATGCGGGCCATGCCGCGATCGTGCGCGATTATGCCAAGCTGGCCCTGAACGATCGTCTCGGGACGCTGGGCGACGATTATGCGCTGGCGGCGGGCGGTTATCAGGATCTGAGCCGCTGGTTCGACCTGATGGCGCAGGTAAAGCCCGAGGCCGATCCGCTGGAATGGCAGGCGGTCGCTGGTGAGCTGGCGCGGCTGAACGGCCTTTATGAAGGCACGCCGCTCGAAACGCCGCTGCGTGCGCGGACGGCGGCGATCCTGTCGCCGGTGCTGGCGCGGATCGGGTTCGAGCCCAAGCCGGAGGATGGTGCGCTCGTCTCCAACCTGCGCGAGACGTTGATCGGGCAGTTGGGCACCAGCGGCGATGCGATGGTCGCGGCGCGCGCACGGGGCTATGTCACCGCGCTTGCCAGGAACCCCAATGCCATTCCGGGCGCCATCCGCCAGCCGATCCTGGCGACCTATGCCACCCGCGCGACGGCGGACGAATGGGACCGGCTGTACGAACTGGCCAAAGCCGAGCGCAATCCGGTGGTCAAGAACCGCTATGTCTCGCTGCTCGGTTATGCCGAGGACGATGCCGCGGCACGCCGTGCGCTGAGCGTATTGAAGGACAACACTTTCACCCCGCCGCAGCGTGCCGCGCTGCTCCGCTCGATCGCGGGGGCGCATCCCGACATGGCGTTCGACTGGGCGGTGCAGAACAAGCCGCTGGTCGACAGCTTCCTGGAGGAGAGCAACCGCGCGACCTTCATCGTCGGGCTCGGCGCGGGTTCGAACGATCCCGCCATGCCCGGCAAGATCGAGGCCTGGGCCAACGCCAACCTGCCCGAGGGCTCGCGCGGCGGGGCCAAGCGGTCGATCTCGCAAATCGCGGTGCGCAAGGCGGTGGCGGATCGCCTGAAGCCCGCCGTCCAGACCTGGCTGGCGCGCTGATGTAAGAGGCTGGCGGGGGCAGTGTCCCCGCCAGCCCAGCCTGATCGAAAGCGAAGACCAACGAAGAACCCAAACCCCTCTGTTCCCCGGCAAAGGCCGGGGTCCAGTTCCGGTGACGCCGATAGGGAATGAAGGCGACGAGTGGGAGGCTCAGGCGATCCGTGCCCATTTGCCTCCCACGCAGTTCACCGCGCCATCGCACCGAAGTGGAAACTGGACCCCGGCCTTCGCCGGGGAACAGTCTGGATCAGGGCCATAACTATGGCCTTCGAGCACATTTGGGCTGGACGGCGCGTATGATAATCACCCCACGCACCTTCAACCTCTTGCTTCCCATGGCGAAACACGAAACGATGACGGCCCCGTCACCTATCTCGTGAGCCCTTCGTGATCCGCAACAGCCTAACCCTCCTCCTCGCCGCCACCGCCATGACCGCGCCGCTCGCCGCACAGGAAGAGGGGGAGAAGAAGGCTCCGCATCACGAAGCCGCCAAGGCCGAGGCGGAGGCCGCCTGGGCGCGCGCGCCGCTGGAGGAAACCGAGGTCCGCCACCGCGACAGCGTGACGATCAATGGCCGCGCTTATCCCTATGTCGCCTCGGCGGGCACGCTGACCGTGCGGGATATCGAGGGCAAGCCGACCGCCTCGATGTTCTACACCGCCTATACGCTCGACGGTACTAAGCCCGGCACCAAGCGGCCTGTGACGTTCCTCTATAATGGCGGGCCGGGATCGCCGTCCTTCTGGCTGCGCATGGGCTCGTTCGCGCCGATCCGCATCCGCACCACCAGCCCGGAGTTCGTGCGGCCCGCGCCCTATGATGTCGGACCGAACCCGGACTCGCTGCTCGACAAGACCGACCTGGTGTTCCTCGACGCGATCGGCACCGGTTATTCGCGGCCGCTGGGCGATATGAAGCCCGCGCAATTCTACGGCGTCGACGAGGATGTCGACGTCTTTGCGGGCGCGATCCAGCGTTACGTCACCAAATATGGCCGCTGGATGAGCCCGAAATTCCTGCTCGGCGAAAGCTATGGCACGCTGCGCTCGGGCGCGCTGGCCTATCAGTTGCAGGAAAAGGGCATGGCGCTGAACGGCGTCGTGCTGCTCAGCTCGATCATGAACTACGGCTATCGCCAGCCGGGGCTGGATCAGGTCTATCTCAATTACCTGCCCAGCTATGCCGCGACCGCCTGGTATCACAATCGCCTGGCCGATCGCCCTGCCGATGTCGCGACCGTGGTGGCGCAGGCGCGTGCCTTTGCGGTCGGCCCGTATATGTCGGCGCTGGCCAAGGGTCAGAGTATTTCGCCGCAGGAGCGCGACCAGATCGCCGAACAGATGAGCCGCCTGATCGGCATCTCGCCCGACTATATCAAGCGCGCGAACCTGCGCATCGACCTGCCGCGTTTCCAGAAGGAATTGCTGCGCGGGTCGGCGCGCACGGTCGGTCGGTTCGACTCGCGTTACCTCGGCATCGACACCGACGCGGCGGGCGAGCGGCCGGAGACGGACGCCTCTTCGGACGCGATCTCAGGGGCTTATATCGCATCCTTCCAGGACTATCTGCAGTCGACGCTCGGCTACAAGACCGATCTGCCCTATCGCCTGTCGGCGCGCGACGCGGCGGGCTGGACCTGGAATTGGAAGCACAAGTCGCCCGACGGGTCGCAGAACAACCCCAACACCGCGATCGACCTCGGCGCCGCGATGCGGGCGAACCCGTATCTGAAGGTGCTGTCGATGAACGGTTATTACGACATGGCGACCCCGTTCTTCGGCACCGAGAATGATCTGGGCCATATGATGCTGGAGCCCGCGCAGCAGGCCAATCTGCGCTTCACCTATTACCCGGCCGGGCACATGACCTACCTCAACCCCGATGCGCTACGGAGTATGAAGGCCGATCTGTCGCGCTGGTATGACGAAGCGGTGAGCGATGCGAAGTCGCCGACGCCACCAGTGCCGCCTTCGGGGCAGGGGGCCTCTAGGCCTAATAATTCGGGCCAGTGATCGACCTGTAGCTTTTAATGGTCATGTGCGGGAGATGTTATGCCGATCATGGAAGCGATTGCTGCCGTCGGGCAGGCTCTTGATGTAGCCAAAAGGGCTTCGAGCCGTAGAGAAGGGCTGGGACGCTGCGGCCTATAAGGTCCAGATTGCCGAGCTCATGACTGCGCTAAGCGATGCTCGCCTCGAGTTGGTGGCAGCGCGAGAGGCGGCATTAGAAAAAGATGCTGAGTTTGAACGGTTGAAGGCAACGCTTGCAGGTCAAGCGTTGCTTGTCATGGGGCGCGGCGGCTTCAAGTATAAGGCTGATGATAGCGGCCAGCCTACGGGCCTGCCGGTCTGCCCTACATGCGAATTAAGAGATGGACGCCTGACATTTACCGTCAAAGACAACTCGCCGCGTAAGGTTAGATGCCCCGTTTGTAACGAGCGTTTTGATGGCGTCGCAATCTACGCGATCGAGCCTGTAGACGAGCCAATGACGTTAGAAGACGATCAACATCAACGATCTGCCGAAGGTATGGCTCGCTTAACCGAGCGTTTAAATCGTGGAATTTACTGACTTCGCGAAATCGCTCTTTCGCAATTTTTTGATTGAATGGTGGACGCACTTGGGCTCGAACCAAGGACCCGCTGATTAAGAGTCAGCTGCTCTACCAACTGAGCTATGCGTCCGATGCCGGTCTGCGGCATGGCGGGGAGCGTGTCCCCGTCTGGTGGGGCGGCTATTAGCCGGGCATGTCCGACCTGCCAAGGGGGTTTTTGACATTTTTTTGGCAGTCGGGGTCACGTGTCCAGCCACGACGGCGCAAGTCCCTCAATAACCGACCGTAAAGCGCTGGCGGATGTGGCGGGGCTGCTCGATTTCGTCGGCCAGCGCGATGGCATAGTCCTCGAACGAGATGCTGCTGCCCTGCTCGTTCGACAGAAGCGTGTCGGTGCCGAGCCGGAATTGGCCGGTCCGCTCACCGGGGACGAACATCGCGGAGGGGGAGAGGAAGGTCCATTCCAGGTCCTGGACGCCGCGCAGCAGGTCGAGGAATTCGGCGCCGGCGCTCGCCTCTGCCTTGTACGCGTCCGGGAAATCCGGCTGGTCGATCAGGCGCTGGCCGGGCGCAACCTCCAGGCTGCCCGCACCGCCGACGACGAGGTAACGCTTCACGCCCGACGCGCGGACGGTGCCGATCAGACCAACCGCGTCAGTATTTGCGAAGTGGACCGAACTGACAACCGCGTCATGCCCGCGCAGCGTCTCGGTCAGCGAATCCGGCGCACTCACATCTCCCGAGGCCGGGGCGACGCCGGGCAGGGCGGCAATCCGGTTGGTATTGCGCGCGATGGCGGTCACGGCATGGCCGCGATCTGACAATTCCCACAGGATGCGCGAGCCTGCATTACCCGAGGCTCCAATCAGGGCGATCTTCATAGTCTTTCCTTTCCACGGTCCACTTTATAGACCGTAGAGCTATGCAGAGCGCCGCCGCACAACAAGACGTCATTTCAAAGGGACCAGGTCACATGGATGTGACCATGGCGTTGAGCGGGGAGGGGGGATGCCCGATCCGCGACGTGCTGGACAGGATCGGCGATCAGTGGAGCCTGCTGGTCCTCGCCGCGCTGGAGCCGGAGGCGTTGCGGTTCAACGTCTTGTTGCGGCGGATCGGCGATGTATCGAAACAGATGCTGTCGCGCACGCTGCGGCGGCTCGAGGAGGACGGGTTCGTCGAGCGGACGGTCTATGCGGAGGTGCCACCACGGGTGGAGTATAGCCTGACCGATCTGGGCCGGTCGTTCCTGGTGCCGATGCGGGCGCTGATCGGCTGGGCGGACACGCATCAGCCGCAAGTGGAGGCAGCCCGCGCGGCCTATCGCGCGCGGGCCTGACCCCGTTCTTTTATCAGGCGATGTGAACCGCCTTGGTGATCATGTGGTTGGCGATGCCCTCGGGCCCGTCTTCCGAGCCATAGCCGCTTTCCTTGACCCCGCCAAAGGGCGCATCGCCCCAGCTGAGACGGACGGTATTGATCGCGACCATGCCCGCCTCGATCTCGTCGGCCAGTTGGTTCTGGCGGCGGCCATTCTCGGTGAAGCAATATGCGCCCAGGCCGAAGGGCAGGCGGTTGGCCTCGGTGATCGCGTCCTCGGTGGAGGCGAAGGGGCGGATCAGCGCGATCGGGCCAAACGGCTCTTCGTTCATCGCCTGCGCGTCGAGCGAGACATCGGCGAGCACGGTGGGCGAGAAGAAGAAGCCGTCCCCGCCTTTGGCTTCGCCGCCGGTCAGCTTGCGCGCGCCGTTCCGCACGGCGTCCTCGATCATCGCGCCGATCGCTTGCGGGCGGCGGGGATTGGCCATCGGCCCCATCTGCGTATCATTCGATAGGCCGTCCCCGATCTTCAGGGCGGCGGCGCGTTCGGCAAAGCCCTTGGCGAAGCGCTCGTAAATTCCCTCCTGCACATGGAAGCGGGTGGGGGCGACGCAGACCTGGCCCGCATTGCGGAATTTGTGTGTGACAAGCAGGTCGAGCGTCTTGTCGAGATCGCAATCGTCGAAGACGAGCACCGGGCCATGACCGCCCAACTCCATGGTCGACTTCATCACCGTATCGGCGGCGAGCTTCAGCAGGTGCTTGCCGACCGGGACCGACCCGGTGAAGCTGAGCTTGCGGGTGACCGGGGAGGCGAGCAGGTGGCGCGACACCGCATCGGGTACGCCGAAGACCAGCTGCGCGACATCGCCGGGCAGGCCCGCATCCTGGAAGCAGCGCATGATCGCGATGGCGCTGGCGGGGGTTTCCTCGCTGGGCTTGAGGATGACCGAGCAACCCGCCGCAATGGCGGGCGAAATCTTGCGCACCGGGTTCATCACGGGGAAGTTCCAGGCACAGAAGGCCGCGACCGGGCCGACCGGCTGGTGCAGCACCAGCGAGCGGGTGCCGGTGGGACGCGGCAGGACGCGCCCATAGATGCGTACCGCTTCCCCTGCATGGAAATCGAGCAGCGCGGCGGTCGCGGCGACTTCGCCGCGCGCCTCGACGATCGGCTTGCCTTCCTCCAGCGTCGCGAGTCGCGCCAGCTCCTCGGCGCGCTCGCGGACCAGGGCGGCGGTGCGATGGAGAACGGCGGCGCGCTCCTGCGGCGCGACTTTACGCCACTGCTCGAAGCCGCGCGCGGCGGCCTCCAGCGCGCGGTCCATGTCGGCGGCGGTCGCCAGCGGCAGCTCGCCCAGCGACTGGCCGGTCGCCGGGTTCAACACCGCCTGGGTATCGCGCCCCTCCGGCCCCAGCCACTCGCCGCCGATATAAAGGCCGGTTTTTACATCAACTTGCTGGGCGGTCATATGGGTCCTTTCGGAAAGGGTAAGGGGGTCGAATGCGGGCCGGAGATCGGCCTTGTGCCCCGCCGATACAAGGCCGGGCAGGGTCAAACCGAGCTTCTGTCAGGATCGAGGGAGCAAAAGCAGGGCTTTGTGCGTCCCAAGCTTTACGGCATTTCCTATCGGGGGGATCGAGATAGGTTACGCGCCGAAACGAAAGGGACGGATCCAGATGCGAGCACCATTTCCGGCCATGATGGCCGCATTGATGATCGGTACGGTCGGTCTGTCCGGCTGTTCGGGCGGGGGCAACGGCAAGGGCTCGGTCGAGCTGCTGAACGTCAGCTACGATCCGACGCGTGAGCTGTACAAGGACGTCAACGCCGCCTTCGCCAAGGATTATCAGGCCAAGACCGGCAAGACCGTGTCGTTCCGCATGAGCCATGGCGGGTCGGGCAAGCAGTCGCGCTCGGTGATCGACGGGCTGTCTGCCGATGTGGTGACGCTGGCGCTGGCCTATGACATCGACGCGATCGCCGAGCGGGCCAAGCTGATGCCCGCCAACTGGCAGAGCCGTCTGCCCGACAATAGCGCGCCCTATACCTCGACCATCGTGTTCCTGGTCCGCAAAGGTAACCCGAAGGGCATTCGCGACTGGGCCGATCTGGTAAAGCCGGGCGTGCAGGTCATCACGCCGAGCCCGAAGACGAGCGGCGGCGCGCGGTGGAACTTCCTGGCGGCCTGGGCCTATGGCAAGAAGGCAGGCGGTTCGGACGCGGCGGCGCAGAAATATGTCGCCGACCTCTATGCCCATGTGCCCGTGCTGGACTCAGGCGCGCGCGGGGCGACGACGACCTTTGTCGAGCGGGGGCTGGGCGATGTGCTGATCGCCTGGGAAAATGAGGCTTTGCTGTCCGAAAAGGAACTGGGCGCGGGCAAGTTCGACATCGTGGTGCCCTCCATCTCGATCCTGGCCGAACCGCCGGTCGCGGTCGTCGACGCCAATGCCAAGGCGCATGGTACCGAACAGGTCGCGACCGAATATCTGAAGTTCCTCTACACGCCGCAAGGCCAGGAGATCGCCGCGCGTAACTTCTATCGCCCGCGCGATCAGGCGGTGCTGGCCAAGCACGCCGCCACCTTCCCGAAGCTGGACATGGTGACGATCCAGGACTTCGGCGGCTGGGCGGCAGCGCAGAAGCGGTTCTTCGCGGATGGCGGGGTGTTCGACGCCATTTATGGCGGCCAGGCCAAGCGGCGCTGATCACGGTGTTGCGGAGGAAGCGCCGCTCGGCGCTGCCGGGCTTCGGCCTGACCATGGGCATGACCATCTTCTGGCTGGGGCTGGTGGTGCTGGTCCCGTTGTCGGCGCTCGTCATCCGGGCGGCGGGCATGGGCTGGGAGGGCTTTGCCGAAGTCGGGCTGTCACCGCGCGCGCTGGCCGCCTATCGGTTGAGTTTCGGCGCGGCGCTGGCGGCGGCGGCGATCAATGCGGTGTTCGGGCTGCTCATCGCCTGGATCCTTGTCCGCTATGAGTTTCCGGGCAAGAAGCTGATCGATGCGGCGGTGGACCTGCCGTTCGCGTTGCCGACGGCGGTGGCGGGCATCGCGCTGGTGTCGCTCTATTCGGAAAATGGCTGGGTCGGGTCGCTGCTCGCGCCGCTCGGGATCAAGGTCGCCTATACGCCCATGGGGGTAACCATTGCCCTTGTTTTCATTGGTTTGCCGTTCATTGTTCGCTCGGTCCAACCAGTACTTGCTGACCTGGGTCGCGACGTGGAGGAGGCCGCCGCGACGCTCGGGGCCTCTCGCATGCAGACCTTTGGCCGGGTGATCCTGCCCGCCATTGCCCCAGCTTTGCTGACCGGCTTCGCACTCGCCTTTGCACGGGGGGTGGGGGAATATGGATCGATCATCTTCATCGCGGGCAACATGCCCTTCAAGTCAGAGATCGCGCCGCTGTTGATCATCACCCAGTTGGAGCAGTTCGATTATAACGGAGCGACCGCCATCGCCTGTGTGATGCTGGTCCTGTCCTTCGCGATGCTGCTGTTCGTCAATCTGCTCCAGGCGTGGCGCGCCAAGCGGGGGACGCGATGAGCAACTCCAACCCTACGACCATCGAAAGCCCCTGGGCGCGGCGGGCGCTGATCGGTGTCGGTTTTCTCTTTCTGGCGTTGTTCCTGTTCCTGCCTTTGGTCATGGTCTTCGCGGGCGCTCTTGCGAAGGGATGGAGCGTCTTCTTCGACGCGCTGGTCGACCCGGATGCGCTCGCGGCGATCCGCCTGACATTGCTGGTGGCGGCCATCTCGGTGCCGATCAACGCGGTGTTTGGGGTGGCGGCGTCCTGGGCCATCGCCAAGTTCGATTTCCGTGGAAAAAGCCTGCTCATCTCCCTGATCGATTTGCCTTTTTCGGTGTCGCCGGTGGTTTCCGGCCTCATCTTCGTCCTGCTGTTCGGGGCGCAAGGATGGCTGGGGCCGTGGCTGACCGAGCATGGGGTGCGGATCATCTTCGCGGTGCCCGGCATCGTGCTGGCGACGGTGTTCGTGACCTTCCCCTTCGTGGCGCGCGAACTGATCCCGCTGATGGCCGAGCAGGGCCGCGATGACGAGGAAGCGGCGCGCTCGCTGGGCGCGAATGGCTGGCAGATTTTCTGGCATGTCACGCTCCCCAATATCCGCTGGGGGCTGCTTTACGGGGTGCTGCTCTGCAACGCCCGCGCGATGGGCGAGTTCGGCGCGGTGTCGGTGGTGTCGGGGCATATCCGGGGGCTGACCAACACCATGCCACTGCACGTCGAAATCCTGTACAATGAATATGACTTTGTCGGCGCGTTCGCGGTGGCGTCTCTGCTCGCCTCGCTCGCGCTGGTGACCTTGGGAGTGAAGACCGTGCTGGAATGGCGTTTCGGCATCGACCGGGCGGGAGCCGCGCATTGAGCATCGTCGTCGACAATATCTCCCGCCGCTTCGGCGGGTTCACCGCGCTGGACCGCGTGACGCTGGAAACCAGGCCCGGCGAGTTCCTGGCGCTGCTCGGCCCCTCGGGGTCGGGCAAGACCACGCTGTTGCGGACCATCGCCGGGCTGGACTTTGCGGATGAGGGTCATGTCCTGTTCGACGGACAGGACATGACCGGCACGCCCGCCGCCGAGCGCCGCATCGGCTTCGTGTTCCAGAATTACGCGCTGTTCCGCCACATGACCGTCGCCGACAACATCGCCTTCGGCCTGACGGTGCGCAAACGGCGCGACAGGCCCGCCAAGGCCGCGATCGCCAAGAAGGTCGCAGAGCTGCTGGAATTGATCCAATTGCCGCAACTGGGCGATCGTTACCCCGCGCAGCTGTCGGGCGGCCAGCGTCAGCGCGTGGCACTGGCCCGCGCGCTCGCCATCGAGCCGCGCCTGTTGCTGCTCGACGAGCCGTTCGGCGCACTCGATGCGCAGGTGCGCAAGGACTTGCGTGGCTGGCTCCGGCGCATCCATGACGAGACGGGGCTAACCTCGATCTTCGTGACGCACGACCAGGAAGAGGCGCTGGAAATCGCCGACCGCATCGTCGTGATGCGTGGCGGCGTGATCGAGCAGATCGGCACGCCCGCCGAGGTGCAGAGTGCACCTGCCACCGCCTTCGTGTCGTCGTTCATCGGCGAGACCAACCGGTTGCCCGTCACGCGGCGGGATGGCGCGGCCGTTATCGGCGACGGGCTGGCGACCGTGCCCGACGAAGCGCGCGGGCAGGGCGGGGGCGAAATCCATATCCGCCCGCACGATGTCGAGCTGGCCGGGCCGGGCGCCGCCGACGCGCTCCCCGTCACCATATTGGCGAGCCGCCCCATTGGTCGGTCCCGCCGGATCACGGCCGAGCTTGCCGGTATCGCCGAGCCCTTGACCTTCGACTTGCCCGTCGCGGAGGAAGCAACTGCGGGACAATCGCTGTCGATCCGCCCGGTCCGCTATCGCATTTTCTGATCCCTTTTCGCGTTCGATCTCCTGACCTTTTGCGGGAATTGGCCGTTTCGGCATTTGCCAGTGCCGGGTCGTCGGGGCATGACGCGGACGTCAACAGGGGAGATCGTCGTTGAAGGTCGGACAGGAATGCTGGCGGATCGAGCAGGCCGATCGCATGGCAGTCATCGTCGATGCGGAGGAATATTTCCGGATGGCCCGCCGCGCGATGCTGAATGCGCGACGGCAGATTCTGCTGATCGGCTGGGACTTCGACGCGCGCATCGTCCTGGATCATGACGAGGCACCCGGTGAGACGGTCGGCGACTTCATCTACTCGCTCGTCCAGCGCCAGCCCGAGCTGGAGATTTTCCTGCTCCGCTGGGACACCGGCGCGATCAAGTCGCTGTTTCGGGGGCGGACCTTCTTCACCGTCCTGAAGTGGATGGCGCACAAGCGCATCCATACCAAGCTGGACGGCCATCATCCGATCGCCGCCTCGCATCACCAGAAGATCGTCATCATCGACGACCAACTCGCCTTTTGCGGCGGCATCGACATGACCAGCGAGCGCTGGGACACGCGCGAGCATCGCGATGACGATCCCGGTCGCAAGCGGCCCGGCGGCCAGCCCTACAAGCCCTGGCACGACGCGATCAGCGCGGTGGAAGGCCCGGTGACGCACGCGCTGGGCGAGCTGTTCCGGGAACGCTGGCATGCGGCGGGCGGCAAGCCGATGGGGCCTGCCGTGCCGGGCGCAAGCTGCTGGCCGGAAGGATTGGAGCCCGACTTCACCAACCAGCCGGTGGCCATCGCCCGCACCATGCCGGAGATGGACGATCAAACCCCGGTTCACGAGAATGAGGCGTTGTTCCTCGCCCAGATCGCGCGGGCCGAGCGCTATGTGTATATCGAGAGCCAGTATTTCGCCTCCCGCCGGGTGGCCGAGGCGATTGCCCGGCGGCTTGACGAAGAGAATGGCCCGGAATTCGTCATCATCAACCCGCTGACCGCGCAAGGCTGGCTGGAGCCCATCGCGATGGACACCGCCCGCGCCCGGCTCGTCGAGGCGTTGCGGCGGCGCGACCGGCATGGGCGGCTGCGGCTGTATCATCCCTTCACCGCCGGCGGCGAGGCGATCTATTGCCATGCCAAAATCCTGATCTCCGACGACCAGGTCTTCCGGCTGGGCTCGTCGAACTTGAACAATCGATCCATGCGGCTGGATACCGAGTGCGACCTGGCGATCGCGGTCGAGGCGGACAGCCCCGCCGGGCGGCGGATCGCGGCGATCCGGGACGACCTGCTGGGCGAGCATCTGGGCATCGCGCCCAGGCTGGTCGGCGATGCCGTTGCCCGCACCGGTTCGTTGATCGCCGCGGTCGAGGCGCTGCGTGGGAAGGCAGGGCGGAGCCTGCGCCCTTATGAGGTGCCGGACCTGTCGAGCGTCGAGGAATGGCTGGCGGACAATGAAGTGCTCGACCCCGAGGGGCCGGACGAGATGTTCGAGGCGTTCAGCCAGCGCAAGGGACTGTTCCGGCGGCTCCGGCGGCACTGATGGGGGAGGTCGTCAACTTCCGTCAGGCGCGCAAGGGCTTGGTCCGCAAGGCCGCCGAACAGCAGGCGGCGGAGAACCGCGTGCGGTTCGGACGGACCAAGGCCGAGAAGCGGCGGGATGCGGTGGAGCAGGATCGGGTTCGCAAAGAGCTGGACGGTGCCAAGCGGGAGGATTGATCTGCCGAACACCCTCACCCTTCCGGCGCTTCGCGCCTCCCTCCCTCTCCCATCGGGAGAGGGAAGGGGCCCGCCCGCCTAAGCGGGTGGGAAGGGTGAGGGCGGCGTTGCGTTCTCAGCGCGGCGTCGCGAACCAGATGGTGTGGGTCGCGCCCTTGCCATTCTCGCGGGCGCGGACCTTGACCTCGTCGACCAGGAAGCCCGCACGCGACAGCCGTCGGGTAAAGACCGGGTCGGGCGCGGCCGACCAGATGGCCAGCACGCCGCCGGGACGCAGCGCCATACGCGCCTCGTCCAGTCCCCGGTTCGAATAGAGCCCGTCATTGGCCGGGCGGGTCAGCCCGTCGGGGCCATTGTCGACGTCGAGCAGGATCGCGTCATAGGTGCCGCGCCCCGCATAGATCGCATTGCCGACATCGCCCATCGCCAGCGTTACGCGCGGATCGTCCAGGCACCCGGCGGTCAGTTCGACCATCGGTCCGCGGGCCCATTCGATGATGCCGGGGACCAGCTCGGCCACCGTCACCCGCGCATCGCGGCCCAGCCGGGCCAGTACGGCGCGCAAGGTAAAGCCCATGCCATAGCCGCCTATCAGCAGATGCGGCGCGCTGCGCCCGCCCAGCCGATCGCAGGTCATCGTACCCAGCGCCACTTCCGAGCCGCTCATGCGCGTGCTCATCAGCTCGTTGCGATCGAGCACGATCATGAAGTCCTTGCCCCGGCGGAACAGCCGCAGGGGCTCGCCACCCGGCACCTCGGCGATGCCCAGCAGCTCGCGCGGGGTCATTTGCCCTGGCGCGCCTTGCGTGCGGCGTAGCGTGCGTCGCGTGCGGCCTTCAGCTCGGCGGCGGTCGGGACCACCGGCGGCCGCGCGGCGGCGGCAGCAGCCTCTGCGGCGGCCTCGGCCTCGGCCTTCGCCTTGGCGCGGGCTTCCTCACGGGCGGCCTTTTCCTGCTCGATCGCGGCCTTGTGGGCGGCGCGGCGCTCGGCCTCGGCGGCTTCCTTGGCCGCGCGGGCGGCGGCGCGGGCTGCGACGACCTCGGGGTCGGGCGCCGCCTTGTTGCGCAGCTTTTCCAGCGCGGCGGCCTTTGCATCGCGCGAAGCCGATGCGCGATCGGCGAAACCGGGAACCTTATATCCTGCCATCAATCCTTCATCCTGCTGGTGGGCCATGGGAGCCCAATGCACAACGGCCCCGCATCGCTGCAGGGCCGTTGGAGAAACTGGTGGACGCACTTGGGCTCGAACCAAGGACCCGCTGATTAAGAGTCAGCTGCTCTACCAACTGAGCTATGCGTCCGTTCGTCACGCTCGTCAGGCCGTCCGGCGGCCCGCCTCGTGATCGGGAGGCGCGCCTTTAGCAGGCCTCCGCCGCTTTGCAAATGCTTTTTGCCGATTTTTTGCCTTACCAACGTGCGGGGCGACGATTTTCGCGGTCGATCGCCATCAGGATGCCCAGGCACAACAGCACCGTCATCTGCGACGATCCGCCATAGCTGACCAGGGGCAGGGGGATGCCGACCACGGGTGCCAAGCCCATGACCATCATCAGATTGACCATGACATAGATGAAGATGGTGGTGGACAGCCCCGCCGCCGTCAGTCGGGCAAAACGCGTCTGCGCCGCCTGTGCGACGTTCAGGCCCCAGCGGATGACGAGGATGAAGGCCAGGATCAGCAAACAGCCGCCGACCAGCCCCCATTCCTCGGCCATGGTCGCGAAGACGAAGTCGGTATGACCTTCGGGCAGATAGTCGAGATGGCTCTGGGTGCCGTTCAGGAACCCCTTGCCCCAGATGCCGCCAGACCCGATCGCGATCTTGGACTGGCTGATATGATAGCCGGTGCCCAGCGGATCGCTTTCCGGGTTCATGAAGATCAGCACGCGGTTGCGCTGATAATCGTGCAGCACGAAATTCACCGCCAGCGGTGCCGCGACCGCCAGCGCCATTGCGCCGCCGATGAACAGGCGAAGCGGCACGCCTGCCAGGAACATGACCGTCGCGCCGCCCGCACAGATCATCAGTGCAGTGCCGAGGTCGGGCTGCTTCATGACGAGCGCGGCGGGCACCGCGATCATCGCCGCCACGGGCCATATGCCGGAGAAACGCCGTGTCTCGGCCGGCGGCATCAGTTCGTAGAAGCGTGCGGCGCCCAGCACGATGAACAGCTTCATCAGTTCGGACGGCTGGAGGCGGATGAAGCCGACGTCCAGCCATCGCTGGCTGCCCCCGCGTACCGCACCGAGCAGTTCGACCAACACCAGGGCGACCACCAGCACCAGATAGCCCGGCATGGCGATCCGCCGCCACAGGTCGAGCGGCAGGCGCGACAGCACCAGCGATCCGGCCAGCAGGACGAAGAAGCGCACGCCCTGCGGCTTGGCCCAGGGGGTCAGCGAGCCGCCCGCTGCCGAATAGAGGACAACCAGCCCGAAACAGCCGATGGCGGTAACCAGCAGGATGACCCGCCAGGGCAGCTGCGCGATCGGTTCTGGGATGATGCGGGGGCCGCTCATGGATTGGGGTCGCCTGCGTCTTCGGGATCGGTTTCGCGCGTCGCCATCGCCTCGGCCTGCGCGTCGGAGACATTGGTTGCGGCCTCGACGGCGGGGGCATCGGTCGCGGCACCCGCATCGGTCTTGGTCGCGGCGGCGGCGGGCTGGGGCGCATGCGCCGCGCGGTAGGCGGCTTCCTCGGCGCGCATCCGGGTGGTGATGTCACCGCCCCAGGTCGGTTCACCTTCCGCCAGCGAGGCCAATGCCCGGTCGCGGTCGAACAGATAGGTCATGATGTCGCGGCCGATCAGCGGCGCGTCCAGATTTCGCACGGTATGGCCGTTATGCTCCAGCACGACGGCGGCGGCGTAGCGTGGATTGTCGGCGGGAGCGAAACAGACGAGCAGCGCGTGATCACGCAGCTTGAAGGGCAGCTGTCCGTTCTTCAGCACGCCCATGCGCCGCTCGGCCATGGTGATGCGGCGGACCTGCGCGGTGCCGGTCTTGGCCGCCAGGCTGACCCCGGGCACCAGCATCCGCGCCGCACCGCCGGTGCCGCCCTGGTTGACCACGCCGAACATGGCGTCGCGCACCACCGCCAGATGCTCGGAAGCGACGGGCAGGGCAGGTGCGTCGAGATGAACCTGATGCGCGAGCATGCTGGGCTGGAGATGTCGCCCGGACGCGAGCCGCGCCGCCATCACCGCCAGTTGCAGCGGATTGGCCAGCACATAGCCCTGACCGATCGAGGCGTTCAGGCCATCGGCAACGGTCCATTTCGTCTTATATTTCTTCAGCTTCCACGCCGCATCGGGCACGGTGCCGTAACGTTGCGTGCTGAGCGGCAGGTCGAATTTCTGGCCCAGCCCGACCATCCGCGCGATCGGTGCGATCCGGTCATAACCCATGCGCCGGATCATCTCGTAGAAATAGATGTCGCAGCTTTGCTCGATCGCACCCTTCAGGTTCAGCGCGCCGTGCCCGCCCCGCTTGTGGCAGTGGAACACGCCGGTGCCGACCCGCATCGCGCCGGTGCAGAGCACCCGGTCATTCGCCCCGACGCCCGCCTCCAGCAGCGCCAGGCCGTTCATCGGCTTGACGGTCGAGCCGGGTGGATACAGCCCCTGCGTGACCTTGTTCATCAAGGGCACGTGATCGTTTTCCGACAGCATCGACCATTCGAGATGGCTGATCCCGTCCGAAAAGCTGTTGGGGTCGTAGGCGGGCATCGACACCATCGCCAGCGTCTCGCCGGTGCGGCAGTCGAGCACTACCGCCGACCCCGAATTGGTGCCCAAGCGACGGGCGGCATATTCCTGCAACCCCGCATCGATGGTCAGACGGATATTGCGGCCGGGCGTGTCGGGGCGGGTGGCGAGTTCGGCCACAACCTTGCCGCGTGCGGTGACCTCGACCCGCTTGGCGCCGGGCTTGCCGCGCAGATACGGCTCCAGCATCTTTTCCAGCCCGTCCTTGCCCAGCTTGAAGCCGGGGGTGACGAGCAACTGGTCATGCGTCGCCTTGAACTGTTCGGCCGTCGGCGTGCCGACATAGCCGGTCAGATGCGCGACGGCGGGGCCGGCCGGATAGAAGCGGGCAAAGCCGCGCGTCGGCTGCACGCCGGGCAGTTCGGGCAGGCGGACGCTGACCGCCGCGAAGCGTTCCCAGTCCAGCCGCTCGGCGACCTGTACCGGCTGGAAACCCGCGGCATGTTCCAGGTCGAGGCGGATGCGGTTCATCGCCTCGTCGTCCAGCTTCAGGATTCGGCGGAGCAGTTCCAGCACCCGGTCCTTGTCCTCCAGCCTGTCGGGGATGATGTCGACGCGGAAGTCGGTCCGGTTGTTGGCGATGGGCATGCCATGCCGGTCGATCAGCCAGCCGCGACGCGGCGGGATCATCGTCGTGTTGACGCGGTTGCTCTCGGAGAGGAGGTTGTACTTTTCGTTCTGCGCGATCGACAGCCACGCCATCCGCCCGGCGAGCATCAGGCCGACGCCCGCCTGCGCCGTGCCCAGCACAAAGGCGCGACGCGAAAAGCTATAGGCCTGCGCGGCCTCGGTCATGATCCGGCCGGGGCGATCCATGCTCAGGCCCCTACCTCATTCCGGCCGCGTTTGCGATCGATCCACGCGACCAGGCGCGTCGCCATCGGGAAAAGCAGGATAGTGATGGCGATCTGGATGACCAGCGGCGCATCGACCTGCGCGCCGACCGGCACGGCCAGGAAGCGCCCGGCGATCAGGCAGAAGGCGATGGCGCCGCTGGCGATCAGCCAGTCCTGCCAAAAGTCGCGAAATACCAGCCGATGCTCGAACAGATCGATCGCCAGTGAGGTCAGCGACCAGAGCAGAACGGCGGAGCCGAGCGGCTGCCCCGATACCAGATCGTCGAACAGCCCGAGCGGCGCGGCCGCCCACAGGCGCAGCGCAAAACGCGCGACCAGCCGCCAGGCGAGCAGCATCAGCAAGCCCATTGGCGGCTGCAACGGCACGATCGCCACCACCGGCACGATGGCGGTCAGCGAACCGGCCATCACGGTCAGCCACGGCAGCGCACGGGCGCGGGCGGGGGGCAGTCCGGGGTCGAAGGGGTTATAGGCGTCGAGGGTCACGGCCGGGGTGCCGGCGCTGATGGCGGCATCGGCATGAAGGCGCGCTGAACGATCGCGAAATCCAGCGTGTCGGGATGGATGAAGGGACGCGCCACCGCGACGTCGCCACCATCGGTGCGGACGCGTGCCACCGGGATGTTCGGGGCATAGAGCCCGCCGGTGCCGGAGGTCACGAACAGGTCGCCCTTGCCCAGCCGGACATTGGTCGCCACCGACCGGACGTCGAGCGTGCCGTCCCCCCGCCCGACGGCGATGGCGGGCATGCCGTCCCGGGTACGTCGCACGGGCACGATGCTCTCGGGATCGGTCAGCAGCAGGACGCGCGCGGCGGCAGGCCCCGACTCGGTCACGCGCCCGATCAGTCCTTCCGGCCCGCGGACCGCCATGCCGGGCTCCACGCCCTGCCAGCGGCCTGCGTTGAGCAGCGCGAAGCGGCGGCCGCTGGCCCCCGTCGAACTGACCAGCCGTGCCGTCACGACGGTGTCGGGCGTACGGTCGCGCACCGCCAGCAAACGCCGCAGGCGGCGATTGTCATGGGCGATGGTCCGCGCCGTCAGCAGGACCTTGCGCGACTGCTCCAGTTCGGCGCGCAGCCGGTCGTTTTCGGAATGGACGAAGAAATAATGGCCGATCGCATCGGGAACGCTGCTCACCGCGTCCCCGATCGCGACGAACGTGCCCGAGATGGGCGCGGTCACGCTGCCCAGCGTCATGCGCAGGGCGGCAAAGGCGGGCGGGTTGAAGGTCGATGCGACAAGCAGCACCGCACCCACCACCGCACCCGCCACCGCGAGCACATAGGCCAGGAAAGCTCCATATTGCCGCCGTCGCGAGAAACCGGTGCGACGGTCGCGGGCGGGCGCCATGCGCCGGTCCCCTTATGCTGGAGGTTAGCCGTTCAGCAGGACGCCGCGATACATCGGGTCTTCCAGCGCACGGCCGGTGCCCAGGGCGACGCAGGTCAGCGGGTCTTCCGCCACCGTCACCGGCAGACCGGTCTCGTCACGCAGCACCTCGTCCAGCCCTTCGAGCAGCGCGCCGCCGCCGGTCAGGACGATGCCCTGGTCGACGATGTCGGCGGCCAGTTCGGGCGCGGTGTTTTCCAGCGCGACACGAACGCCCTCGACGATGGTCGCGACCGGCTCGGACAGCGCCTCGGCGATCTGGCCCTGGTTGATCTGGATTTCCTTGGGCACCCCGTTGACGAGGTCGCGGCCCTTGATCTGGATCGTCACACCGATGCCGTCGGCCGGAGGACGCGCGATGCCGACTTCCTGCTTGATCCGCTCGGCGGTGGCTTCGCCGATCAGCAGGTTATGGTTGCGGCGGACATAGGATACGATGGACTCGTCCATCTTGTCGCCGCCGACGCGCACGCTCGTGGTATAGGCCAGGCCGCGCAGCGACAGGACGGCGACTTCGGTCGTGCCGCCGCCAATATCGACGACCATCGAGCCGATCGGCTCGGTCACGGGCATGTCGGCGCCGATCGCGGCGGCCATCGGCTCCTCGATCAGGAAGACCTGGCTCGCGCCCGCATTCGAGGCGGCGTCGCGGATCGCGCGGCGCTCGACCTTGGTCGAACCCGACGGCACGCAGATCACGATCTCGGGCCAGCGCGCGAACTTGCGGGGGCCGTGCACCTTCAGGATGAAGTGCTTGATCATCTGTTCGGCGACGTCGATGTCCGCGATCACGCCGTCGCGAAGCGGGCGGATCGCCTCGATATTGCCCGGCGTTTTGCCCATCATCAGCTTGGCGTCGTCACCGACCGCCTTCACGCGCTTGATACCGTTGATCGTCTCGACCGCGACGACTGACGGCTCGTTCAGCACGATGCCGCGTCCGCGGACATAGACCACGGTGTTCGCGGTGCCGAGGTCGATCGCCATGTCTTGCGACATGAATTTCAGGAAGCGGGGGAGAGGCATCGAGGCTTTCGTTCCGTCTGGTGGACCGGGTGGGCGCATTTCATATCCCGAACCGCCGCCAAGAGCCGTCCCAAGAGCCTCTAAAAGGCACCTGCACCGTCATTTGCGGGGTCGCGGGATGCCGTCGCTTGGGCTAGGGTTTGCCGCATGTCAATACGGCGTCTGCCTCCCCATCTCGTCAATCGTATCGCGGCCGGTGAAGTGGTGGAAAGGCCCGCCAGTGCGTTGAAGGAATTGGTCGAAAATTCAATCGATGCGGGGTCCAGCCGGATCGCGGTGACGATCGGGCAAGGGGGCATTGGCCGGATCGAGGTGGCCGATGACGGGTGCGGCATGTCGGCCGAGGATATGGCGCTGGCGCTGGAGAGGCACTGTACGTCCAAGCTGCTGGACGAAGCGATCGAATCGGTTCTGACCCTGGGTTTTCGCGGCGAAGCGCTGCCCTCGATCGCCAGCGTCGCACGGGTCACGATCGAAAGCAGACCGGCGGGCCGCGACGGGTGGAGCCGTGTCGTCGACAATGGCGAGGTGCTGCGCGACGGCCCCGCCGCCGTGCCGCCGGGGACCCGGATCGTGGTGGAGGACCTGTTCGCGCGGGTCCCGGCGCGGCGCAAGTTCCTGCGCTCGCCGCGTTCGGAATATGCCGCCTGCCTCGACATGGTGCGCCGCCTGGCGATGGCGCGGCCCGATATTGCCTTCACGCTGGAGCACGACGGTCGGCGGGTGCTGACGGTGCCGGGCGGCGAGGAGCGGCCCGGCCGCGTGGCTGGCCTGACCGACCGAGCGCTGGCGGAGAATTCGGTCGCGATCGACTGGGTGCGCGACACCGTGTCGCTGGGCGGGGTCGCTGGGCTGCCGACGTTCAACCGGGGTATCGCCGACCATCAATATCTGTTCGTCAATGGCCGACCGGTCCGCGATCGCCTGTTAATGGGCGCGATCCGAGGGGCTTATGCGGAGATGCTGCCACGGGATCGTCACGCGGTCGTGGCGCTCTTCCTCGACATGCCGCCGTCGGAAGTCGATGTGAACGTCCATCCGGCCAAGACCGAGGTGCGCTTTCGGGATCCTGCGCTGATCCGGGGCATGATCGTATCCGGCCTGCGTCGCGCGCTGGACGAAGCGGGTCATCGCAGCGTGCAGCGTCCGCCGGACTCGGCACTGGCCATGTGGCAGGCAGAGAGTGTCGCTGCGCCCGTGGCCGCCGCCCCGGTCGCCGATGACTGGGCATCGTCTGCGCCCGAGACGCGGGTCATGGAGCGCCAGTCGCTTTTCGCGCCGCGTCCCGGCTTTGCAGTGCCCCCGCCGCTCGCCCGTGCCGAAGCGGCTTTCGCTTCCCCGCCGGAGGTTCGCCAATATCCGATGGGCGTCGCGCGGGGGCAGGTCGCCAAGACCTATATCGTCGCCGAGGCGGAGGACGGCCTGGTCCTGGTCGATCAGCATGCCGCGCATGAACGGCTGGTGCTGGAGCGGATGCGCGCCGCGCTGACCGGCGGCCGGGTGGCCTCGCAGGCCATGCTCATCCCCGAAGTGGTCGAACTGGACGAACCCGCCTGCGACCGGCTGGAAGCGCGCGCCGAGGAACTGGCGGAATTCGGCCTCGACCTCGAACGCTTCGGTCCGACCGCGATGCTGGTCCGCTCCACGCCAGCACTCTTGGGGCAGAGCGACCCCAAGGGGCTGGTCGCCGACCTCGCCGACGAACTCGCCGCCTTCGACCAGGCGCTATCCCTGCGCGAACGGCTGGATCATGTCGCCGCCACCATGGCTTGCCACGGCTCGGTGCGCGCAGGCCGCATCCTGTCGGTTGCCGAGATGAATGCGCTGCTGCGCGAAATGGAAGTCACGCCCCATTCCGGCCAGTGCAACCATGGCCGCCCGACCTGGGTAAAGCTCGACTCACAATCGCTCGCGAAGCTGTTCGGGCGTTAAAGTGAGGTCGAATGATGCAGGCTATTATATATGCGCGGTTTTCGTCTGACGCTCAGGCCACGGGCGATTCGATTCCGCGTCAGCTTCGGACGTGCACTCCATATATAGAGTCTAAGGGGTGGACGCTTGAAACGATCCTCAAGGATGAGGGCCGGTCGGGATTTAAAGGCCATCATCGTCTCGCGAATGCCGCGCTTGGGACGCTCGAACGCGAAGCCCGAGACGGTCTACACGTCGGCAAGGTGTTGGTGATTGAACGCCTCGACCGCCTCAGCCGTGAGGATCATAACGAGACTTATGACCTGATTCGCGCGCTGACAAAGAGTGGGCTGTCGATTGCCACTGTCGAAGGCGACCGGCTCTATGAAGCCTACCAGCCCATCGAATTCGCCGCGATGATCGAACTGATCGTTCGCTTGCGCATGAACCACGAAGAATCGGCCAAGAAGTCGAGCCATGGTCGAGCAAAATGGGATGCACGACGCACCGCGATGACAGAGGCGAAGAAGCCGGTGAGCGCTCTATGTCCTGCATGGCTTCGAATCAGTGAAGACCGATCGCGCTATGAGGTTTTCGAAAATCGCGACGACACCGTCCGCCTGATTTACGAGCTTGCCGATAACGGGATGGGTTCGCAGCGCATAGCCCGTTCGCTGAACGAACGCGGTATCAAGCCATGGGCGAGATTCGCAAATCGAACGCCGCGCGCATGGTCGCGAGGAACGTTGGTTCGAATGCTAACCGACCCCGCCGTGACTGGCGATCATCAGCCAATGCGGATGGTAGGCGACAAGCGTGTCCCCGTGGGTGATCCGATCCGCGATTATTATCCTCGTATCATCGACCCCGATCTTTTTGCCCGTGTTTCAACCGCTGCCGCTGATCGTAAGGCGGTTGCGGGAAACAAGGCTGACATCCCCAATTTGTTTGCGGGGCTGGCGCATTGCGCGACATGCGGCGCGAAAATGAACTACCGGAATGGTCGTCGCGCCGGTTACGTTCGAGTTCGAAATGGCGTCGAGCAAGCGCCAACCAAGACGAAGGCGGCATCGCTCGTTTGCCCAATCGCGAACGATGGTGGCTGCTCGAACAAGCGAACCATCGCGTACGTCTCGCTGGAGAGAGCGTTGATCGATTCGGCGCTCCACCTGTCGCTGGACGATGCGTCATTCTCCCGCCGCGAAGACGTGGCGCGCCTTGATATCCAAATTGCAGACCGTCAGCGGGATCACGACATCGCCTACAAGGCGGCTGAAGAGCTTTGGATGAACGCGGGCGCGAGCGCCATTGCGCAGAAGCTAGCGGGGCAACGTGAGGCGGAAGCCGAAGCAATTGCGGCTGAGATTGTCGAATTGCGGGCGTCGCGCGCGATGGCGGCAGGGAAGGTGTCGGCGGCGGAACACATCAGTCGCCTGAACGCGATTCGTGAAAACTTGGAAGCCGAAGATGATGAAGAGCGGACGACCGCTCGCTTGAAAGTCGCTCAGGGGTTTCGGTCTGTTATCGACCGGATCGACTGCCGCGATGATGGCGTGTCGATAGTGAAGTTCGTTGGTGGACGACGGGTAATCAGCGTGAAGGCGGGCAGGGGGCGCGCCGCTCCACGAGTTTGGGATTTCGACCTGATGCATTCGATGCGCGACAATGCGACCGACGATGTCAGAGAAGCGCGTTATTTGCGTCGAGTTTGTCCGGACCTATCGAGTAAATAACCTTGTAAATACAGGTGGTTGCGCATTTGAAAATTCGCTGTCAAGCCCTTTAGCCGCATATTTTTGCGAGAAGTGCGCCGGTCAACCGGTTGACGCCAATTCAAAAATCTGATCCCTATTAATCATCGCAGTGCGGCTTTGCACCCAGCGTCACAAATCTAATTTCGATTTTTGACGGTGGAGCGCCCGGTGAACATCCATGAAGCATCAGTTCTCAATAAGCTGACGGAGCGTGGCCCCGGATGGACCATCTTGGCGCTTGTCATCCTGAGAATGCGTGCGGGCTCCACCCGTGGCTACTTGGTGGTAGGGGCGAGCGGTATCAGTGCTTTGGGGGTAGCAGGCCGAATGTTGGGGTGGCTCTAATCGGCCCGCGCGCAATCATGCTAAATAGCAGATGGACAACTTCTCTGCTTATGCTGACTCACCTACCTCTCCTGCGCGATCCGCTGTAACGGTCATCGCGGGGACCGATCTCGCACTGACATCCAAGGCCCTGTATATCGGCAGTGGCGGCGACCTGACTGTTCTCATGGCGGACGGCGCGCCAGTCACCTTCAAGAGCGTTCCCAGCGGCCTGATCTTGCCAATCCGCGTATTGCGCGTGACCACTGCCAGCACCGCCACCAACATCGTGGCCCTCGCCTGATGAAGATTGATCTGGGTATAGGCGTTGGTAGCCTTTCTTCCACGCTTTTCCGCAGCATTCCTACGCGCCCAAAAGCTGGTGATCTGGTCTTCGGCTTATCGCCATATCGCACGGTCGGGAACGGGACGACGACGCTCGCCTATGCTCCCGCAAGTGGCTTTCTGAACGAAGTCGCTGACAACTTCATGCCCCCTCAACCGGCAGGGCACCGGTTCGTGTATTTGAATTTTGGCTTCAACTCCGTTGACAGCGCGGGACCCACGGCGCTCGAAACGCCCCCCGGCAATACCAATACCATCGATGGGAGCGTGACCTTCACGGCTGCGAATGGCAGTGGGACGCGCGTCGCTGGCACATTTGGCGGTATGTCGTCGATCACGATGGCGGATGGCGGCTTTGCGATCGAGGATGCGCGCCCGGCCTTTGCAGGAGGGTTCCACCGTGTCTCTCTGACCACGCCAAGCGGTGGCAAGCGTCCAACAGGCTGGAACGCTGATCCCGTCTTTGGCGAGTATCGCCGCCGCAATAGCGCGCCTGTCGCTGCGAACCTGAACGGCGGCACGATCACTGGCAGCGCGCCTGACAATCTACGCGGCTATAAGCCGCACGGCGTCCTTATCCCGTACAACGGCTCGACACCCTCCGTTCTATTGATCGGTGATTCCATCACGCAACAGAACGACTTGCGGTTCGACGCGCGCCAGCTTGTCGGCGGGATCGTAAAGGCACTGGGCGATCCGTCCGGGCAGGGTTCATTTGGGGTGGCGAACTTCGGTCATCACGGCGCAGCGATGGAAGACCTTATGGACGTGACGCCGGGCAGCAACCGCTTCAGCCTGCGATACGCCATGCTAGCCGCCGCGCGGGACATGAACGGCGGACGCTGGCCATTTAGCCATATCTGGTCGCAAGGCCTGCGCAACGATTTCTCCAGTATGGTTAGCGCCACGACGCCGGACGACGCCTTAGCCTTGATGAAGGTCCGGGCACAGGCGTGGTGGAATTTCCTTGCAGCGACGTTCCCCGGTATCCCAATCATTCAATCCACGGTCAGCACGCGCGTCACGTCGTCGGCCACGACCAATTACACGACTTTGGAGGGACAGGACCCGCGCCCCTTCACGGCGGGCGTCGCCTTGGAGCAATTTAACGAATGGCTGGTCAACACGAGTCCGGCACCACTCGCCATGGTTGTCGATCTTCGCGGCGGGCAGCGTGAGTTGCGCCCGGATGTCCAGTTCACTGGTCAGGCTCCAGTGTGGGCGCGTCTCGCATTTGTGAAGGCTGGCGCGGGAACGTTGGCGACGGCGCTGACGGCGGGCGTGGCTGTGACAAGCGTGACGATTAACGCGACCATTGCGCCCGTTGTTGGGTCGGCGTGCTATTTCGAGCCCGGCACCTCTTCTAGTGAGATCAAGGGTAACGTTGCTGCTGTGACTGACAATGGCGGGGGGAGCTTCACGGCGACGTTGGCTGCGAGTATCGCGCCCACCTACGCCCATGCAGTTGGCTCGGTTTTCGCCACCTCACCCACGACGGACGGGACACATCCCGAAAGCGTCGTTCACGACATCTGGGCTGAGATCATCAAGCCACTGAAACCCCTGATCGCAAACCTATAAACGGCGGCGGCAAGCGGCAAGTTGTCGCGAAGTAAAGGGTGTGCTATACCGCGAAGTTCTTGCGCTAGCCGGGCGGCGTTGCGCTTTCAATGCGGTGATATGCGATGACCTACTATGAGATTTTGGTTAGAGTTTCTTATTCGACCTGTCAACAGTTTGTTGATCGTGGATATTCATTCGCTATCTTTCCTATCAACCTTTTTGATAAGCTTTTCGGGGATAACGTTATCTCCCTTATCAGAGGGCATACCAATTCCGTTAGCTTCGTGGAAGCTGCGGTATGACGGTTCCCGATATGATCGTGAGGTTGGTCGGCCTGCTCGATAAAAGCGAGCGCCCTGCCGTCCTGTTCTCGTTTATGCTTTTGGTGCTGGTAACGGCGCTGACTGCGATCGTGTTGGTCGTGTACGAACTGGGATCGTCCAGTGTCGCGATTGGGTCGGTCGCCATGGTGTATCGATGGGTGCGTAGCGGGTTCAAGCGTTTGCCCCGGAGTACTGCCGATGAATAAGTGGCAGGCCCTTGTGGACATCGTTAAGGCGTTCATTGACGGCGGTAAGCCCGGTTACGCTATGGCGGCGATCGTCGTGGTATGCGCACCATTCGCCCTTTTCGCGTGCGCTACGTTATTGAAGATAGTGTGGAAGTGAACTCAGGCTTTGCGGATAGCGTCGGCCAGCGTGTCGAAGCGATCGTTGACGATGTCGGTGAGCTTGTCTTGCCCGCGCTCGACCCGCTCCATCGCTTTGTCGATCGCCTGCACCGCACTTTCTAATTTGACGATCCGCTCGACATCCGCCGTCCGCAGATGTTCGACCGCGTCGATGCGAGCGGTCTGGTTCTTGATCTGATGTTTCAGGTCGTCATGCTTGTCAGCGAGAAGAGCGATCTTGTTCATCGCCTCCTTGGTAATCGCACGGACGATAAGCCCTGCGGCGGTCGAAACAGTGGCGAGCCCCGCTGCCCACTCGATCAACGAGGATGTCTCGAACATCATCGCGCCACCGCGTCCACGATCGCGGTCAGGGCGGCAGCGCCTGATGCTGACAGGCCAGCGCGAATGAGCCACGTCAGGGCGACGCTCTTAACGGCAGGGACTTCCCAGACGATCTTAGCATAATGGATCGCGGTCGCGCCCAACCGCTGCCATGAGCGCTTACGCATTCGCCACCGGGGCCATCTGCGTCGATTGATCGAGGCCGTATTGCTGCCGCAGCATCGCTAACTGATAGTTGTATCCAGATTGGTTCGCGCACTGCTGAGCGCATTGATAAACTACACCTGACTTCGCGGCTTCTGGAAATTTCGCAAGGATTACGCCGTAGGCGGCTGCGCTCCGCGCCTGCTCTTCGACTAATTCTTCTAAAATCGCTTTATGAAAATCGGTGACTACCTCGTAGGCATCTGAAAGTGTGGTGGTGGACATTCTGTATTTAGCTGAACGCCATCCATCACTGCTCGGTCTGGACTATGGAGATGTTCTGTGTCGCAATGCCGCCTCTGGTCGATCCGTTTTGTGGTCCCGGCCCGGTGTTGCGACTGGTAAGGCGTGCAGAGTAAGTCACGGTGGAGCCACCCGAGTTATCAGTGAACGTGAGTGATCCGCCGATACCCTCCCGATAGCTACCGGGTTCATCGGCACTGAAAGCGGGATCACGATACCATGACCCGGTCGCGGTCAGCGTGGCGACATCCGCACCATTTCTCGACAGGACGATTTGTGCGGACAGGTCGCTGCCTGACCCTTCGTTCTGAAATTTGTCAACGCTTTGCGACCACGACCAACTATAGCTCAGCACGACGACGCGCGTCCCGCCGCGTGATCCCACCGACCCCGTGGTGACGTTCGCATTTGTAGCCGTGCTGGTTGTGCCAATCGCGTTCTTCGTCGTGCCAGCGGACAAACTACCACCGAAATAGCTGCTGCCGTCAGTCTTCAGATAGTAGCTCGCATTGGCCTCGGTGCAGTCGGCGAGGTTCGCTTTTCGCGGCCCGAACCACTCGATGAATTGCCCGCTCGACCCAAAGCCGTTGCCAGACACCTTCATAACCGAGCCGTTGTCAAAGATGATGCGGCCCGCGTTTAGGTCGAATTTCGCCGAACCTGACGCGTTGCGTACGACGCCCGCCGTCACGTCCCCGATGTTTGCACTGAGTGCCGATAAGCTCGTGACATTAAGACGATCAGCGGTGATCGTGTTGGCAGCAATCTGGTTCGCCGTGACTGAACCAGTCGTGATGCGCCCGCCATTGATCGTAGTCGTTTCCCCACGATTGATGCGCCCGGCGGGGTCCTGCTGACCCGTGTAGGCCCAATTCGTGACGGTCTGGGCCTCAGTATTGCCAACCATGGTGCCGGACGGCGCACCAACCGTAGCTCCTTCCGCCACGCCACGAAGAACGTCCACGCCACGTCCATCACTGAACGCTAAGTCGCGCGCATCCTTAATCGACGCACCACCAATTGAAGGTACGCCATTCACGATAGAGAACGTCGCACGGACATAGCTACTGGGTCCGCCAGCGCTAAAATATTCGGTGCCATTACCCTCGCCGACGCCTTTTTGGCCGATCAGAATGTAAGACGACCAAGCGGGGAAATTTGAACTTCCGAAGACCGAGCGGCTTGCGCCGCAATTATACATCTCAGCCGCAAGCCCCTCATTCAGGCGATTGCCCGATGGCTCATCAGATGTATAGATCACAATGGTTGAACCAAAGGAGATGTCGCGAAGAAGCTGCGCCATACTCCCGGCCGATGAACCATAGCCGCCTTCGTAAGCGACCGTGCCGTTACCATAAACGTCAAAATGTCGGATGCCCCAAACTTCGCCGCCGTTCGTCCAACAAACAGTGTAACTGCGGTTATACGCGTCAGTTCGCAAGTTAGGATACGAGCCATCCCAATAGACTTGTCCGTCAGGTCCGCGAAGACCATGATTGTAGCCGGATGGAAGAGAGGAAGTTCGGTTGCCTCTTGCCCCGACCGTAAAGGTCTGCGGCTTTCCAGCGCCAGAAACACCAGACCATTTTGCGCTATCAAAAGCAGAGTCCACCGTTCCACGGCCACCTACGATGACGGTATTGGCCAAGATGGTGTTGGCCTTGATGCGATTTGCGTCGATCGACCCTGTGGTGATCCTGTCGCCGTTAATTATCGTCCCACCATAAGTCATGTTTAGGTCTGAACCACCCCACCATGATCCCAGCATCACGCGATCAGACCCGCCAAAAGCTTCTTGTTCGGATTGGGTGTGATAGATGTACCCACCATCCTTTACCCAATAGAAGAAACGATGGGGGTTCGCGCCGCCCGTGTTGCCCGGATTTACGAACTGGGCGCGCGGGCTGCCATTGTCGTCTTGATAATAGATGTAGCCGTTTGACCACGACACCCAGTTATTTGCCGGGTTCCACTCAAAGTTTAGGCCGATAAACGAGATGGCGCGATTGCCGATCGTCAGCTTGTTCGCGCTGATCGTGTTGGCGCTGATTGAGCCGCCAGCGATCCGCGTATCATCGCCACCCTGACGCCAATTCGCCAACGTCGTACCACCCGAGATATTGATTAATCCCGGATTGATCTGGGTCCCGACGCCATTATTGATACGATAGGCAGGGTCACGCGCTCGCTCTACTGCGTCACCAAGATTTCCGCTTGTATTAGCGACTGTGACCGTATTGGAAATCACGCTATTCGCGGCGATCTTCTCAGCGCTCAGAGTGCCCGCTGTAATGCGGTCGCCGTTCAAGCTATTGACGGTGATCTTGTCCGTGGTGATTGCGCCATCTTTGATCAGCGTCGTATCCGAGACGCGCACAATCTTGCATGTGAACGCGAGTGTTCCGCTCCAATCACCGATAAGTCGGAATTGCCACTGCTTACACGCAAGCGTATTTGCGGGATTGGTGATAGTGAACTCATTCCGAAAATAGCTGCTCGCTGCGTTCCAATTGACCGCCGGATTTGCGTCTTCGGGATTGATCCCGTAGCCTGTCTTGAGGCTCAACCACGCCCACGCAGGCATGTGGATCACGGGGCGGAAGTTGCCGCTGAAGTCGCCGTATGTGTAGACCCCGACGCTCACACGGTAGGTAGCCCCAAGCTCTACGGGGAAGAACATGGAGTAATAATCCGTTCGCCCCGATGACGTAATTTTGAGTTCGCGTCCCGTTTCGTTCATACCGGACTCGCCAACGCTGAGGCGATTGTCGGCATTCCCGCCATTCCACCAAGCAGGATCGTTGTAGCCGCCATCGCCGATGACGTTGTCTGGATTACCCACGGCCAAAACACGGGCGGTCAACGCGCTGGTAGCAATCTGGGCAGCGGTGATAGTGCCAGTCAAAATTTCATTTGCGGTGATGGAGTTGGCAGCGAGCCGGTCTGCGCTAATAGTCCGAGCAACGATCTTATTGGCATTAATCGAGCCCGTTACGATACGCTCGCCGTTGATAATGGTTGATACGCCAGCATAGACGTTCAAAGACCCATTAAATCTATCTGCGATTTTGATGTGCTCACTATTTGGGAGGAAGAAATTCCGATCCCCCACGACATCGAAATATGATCGCCCCGGCACATAGACGACCATGCAATCGTGCGATCCCGTCTCGCCACCGCTGATGTTGTATGTATCGGTGGAGCCCACGGTGTTGACGATGCGAACATTGCCCGCGTCCCACCGTAAAACGCCATCGGTGGTGATGCGCATGTTAATGCCAGACATCGACACCGGACGCGAAGCGACCACGAGATTGTTGGTCGAGATGGTGTTAGCGGCAAGTTCGTAGCCGCTGATCGTCCCGGCTCTGATATGTCCGGCTTCAATGGTGCGGGCTGTTAGCTTGTTGGCGTTTATCGATCCGGTGACGATCTGATCGCCATTCAGAATGGTGCCAACTCCGGCATGGACCGCTAAGTTGGAGCCACCATACCAAATCGCGATTTGCCGCCAATTCGGTGAGGCAAAATATGTCGCATCGTTATTGTAGTCGAGCCACGTCCGTTCATCCGGCATGTAGTATTGGATAAACATCGGCGAGCTGGCGGATGCGCCTCCGTTAATCGAGTTCGCTGAAATTGGCCTGCTAACGAAATCACCGTTTGCGTTTGTGAACAAGATATAGCCGCTGTCCCATCTTACCGCGCCGTCCTGATAACGGATGTTGCAGCCAACCAAAGAGATTGGCTTTGTTGCCGCTGAGAGATGGCGGGTTTGAATTGCACCGGCCGACACCTTGTCGGCGTTGATCGCTCCGGCGGTGATCTTGTCCGTCGTGATCGCGCCATCTTTGATCAGAGTGGCGTCGCTCACGCGAACGATCCGAACCATGAATTCGACGTAGCCGGTCGTCCAATGTCCATCGAACCGGAATTGGGTATTGCGCGTCAGATTGCTGGCCTCAGACGGTATCGAGAATATAACCGGAGCGGGATTGAAGTTGGTGTCACCACGATGGAATGTGTGGCTGTCGCCGCTATAGTTTGCCGTAGGGTCGATCCCGGCGAAGCCCTTCCTTATCCCGAGCCAATATAGTCCGGGCATATGAAGGGAGATGTTGAGCCAACCGTTGAAATCTGGGCTCATGTAGATTTGATAGTCGAGCTTGTAGGTCGCGCCAATTTCGACTGTAAAGAATGGCGTATACCAAGCGGCATCGGTCGGATCGATGTATATCGTTCTATCAAATCGCCATTGGCTATTCTGCGGGCGGACAGTGACAGTGTTATTGCCATAGCCACCCGAAAAATTTTTTCCATTCCAGAATCCGGGATCGAAAAATCCGCCATCTGGAATTATGTTGTCAAAATTTCCAATGGCAAGGTTTCGGGCCACAATTGTGTTCGCAGCAATCTTGTCCGCTGTGATCGCATTTGCCTGAATCTTGGGCGCACTGATCGCATCGTCGGCGATTTTGACTTCGGTGATCGCGGCGGTCGCAATCTTGGTGTTTCCAACTGCGCCGTCGATGATCTTGTATGCGTCTACGGAGTTTGGAGCGAGTTTGACATTCGCGACGGAGAAGTCCGCCAAGCGCGTTTCGGTGACAGAGCCCATCGCCAGTTTGTCAGCGGTGATCGCGCTGTTGACCAGCTTTTCAGTCGAGATGGTCGATGGAGCGATGTCCTGACCACTTACCGACTTCGTCCACCCGCCACCCGATAAGCGATACAGTTCACCCGCATAGAAAACGACAGGCGAGCCGGTCCAACCCGATGGGCTGGGCAAAGACGTGACGGTCTGCGGTGGCACCAACCCCGGTGTAAGGTCATCCAGCGAAACACCGCCGGTCGTGGCGACCGGGACATTCGCGGTCGTGGCTGATACGTTGTCGCTACTGTCGAGGGCAACCGCCGCCACGTAATAGGCGGCGGCACGCGCAAGATTGGAAAAGCGGGTTTCCGCGCGCGTATTGGCCGTGGCAGAAACGGTCGCTTCTGCAATCTTCGCGTTGTCGCTGCGATAGAGCGTGAAGCGAATTTTCGCCTGATCGCTGTCACTGGGCGCGACCGTCGCCACGTCAATCCAAGTGATACCCCCGACCGCCGACAGGCCTGTGGGAGCCGCCGGAGCCACCGTATCGCGGCCGGTCGCAAACGAAGGTGCGCTGACCCAACCGCTCGCGACGTTGATCTTGAGCGCCCTTATACGGGAAGAATACGAGGTGTTTCGTTTACCCGCGAACCGATAGCTCGTGGCGGGCGCTGCAAAGACAATCGCGCCCCCGCCATTTTCGGAAAGCTCGACCTCATAGCTGGTCGCATCCTTCGCGGCGGTCCACGTGAGCGTCACGTCAGCGCCCGCGTCCGTCAGTGTGCTGAACCATTGGATGTTCGACAGCGATCCGGGCGGTGTGGCCGCAGCTATCTCGCGATCTGCGACCGCCTGACCCGCCGCCAACGCTTTGTCGATGTCAACGCGAATTGTGGGGAGTTTATCGATGCCCGCGACGATGGTGGAGGAAGGTCGTCCGCTGACATTCGACGTATCCTTGGCCGTATTGTCGCGCGTGACATCTGCGCCGGGTGCAATCCCGCCGAGCTTGCCGCCCTCACCGGGATTGATGTCTGAGAGCCTTGATGGCGTACCCGTCAAATCGACATAGGGAATGGTGACGCGGGCAGTCCTGATCCCATCTTGGAACCACGCCCCATAAACGCCACTGGTCATGCGATAGCGGGCGCGAACCTCAACTTCAGTGCCGGGCGCATTACTGGAGAAGGTGAAGCTGCCCGCTGTGGGATCATGGGCAGCGGCTTGCTCAGTCCAGCCTTCTTCCGCACCCGTATATTGGCCACGGATACGAGACTGAATTTGGATGCTCGACACCCGACCTGAATTCTGCGGGGTCCATTCGACTTTGATTTCTGAAACTTCGCTCACACGTTATTTATCAGCCGACCCCTTGATAGGCGGCGGTGCTCAGGCGAAGCCCCTCAACAGGAAGCCATGCACTCGCATCATAGCCGCCCGGACGAATGACGGCGGGAAGCGGCTTCTCTTCACGATCCCACGCATAGACTTCCGAAGATTCTTCCCGGAGCGTCATCTGAAAGATCATCAAGTCAGTTTCGGTCTGAGACTGCACGCGGAAGAGTTTGTTGTTCCAGCCCTGACTAGGGAGGCTTAGCGTCACGAGGCTCCCGACCTGAACCGCAAACGCCTTTGGACCGAATGTCGCGGTGAAGAAGCCGGGCGTCTTGGCTTCCCGCATCAAGAACTGCTTGGCGATCCGTTGGCAAGTTTCCGCACGAGAGACGAAGCCAAGGTCGAGGCTGAGTGTGCGCGGGACACCATCAGGGAGGTTGTCCGTCTCGATGACGCCCCAATCGACCAATTGGAAAAGCTGGGCGGGATCGGCGAACCGGCCACGCACGATGTTGTAGGTCTCGCGGGCAGGACCGCTGGGCACCCAACTATAGGAGGCAGGGGAGTTGATGCCGCCGACCAAATCGCTTTCGTCAAAGGCCTGTTTCGGACCAAGCGTGTCGTCATAGCCGCCCACAAGCCCATATGTGCCGCCCACGTCGGTGAGTTTGCACGACCCTATGGCGGCGGTGAGGGCGGACAACACCGTCTCATGGGTATCGGCGGTCGATACGATCCCATCGGCGGTGTAGCGCTGCACGGTCGAGCCATCAGCGGTGACGACACGCTCTTCGCAGACGTTCGCATAGACGCGAAAGTTGTCGAGATTGATGCGGTTGAGCGGAATGCCCATGCCCCATAACAGTTTGCCGTTGAGGCGATAGCCAATCAGGTAGGTGAGGAGGGCGAGGGCGGGGTTGCGGCCAATCTCGATACCAGAGTGGACGAATTCCCACGTTGTTTGATCGCTGGCGCGGTGTGGTCCCGAACCACCTGCCGTTGAATCAAGACGGGGATCATAGACAGGGCAACCGTCAACAACTGTGATGACTTTTTGCGGCAAACCCTGCGGCCAAGCCTTTTGGTCAAGTTTCCAGTCGATTGCGAGGTAGGCGCAACCGGTGAAGCGCGACGATGATGTCCATAAGGCCCCGGTGCCGAGCGCCTGAGCGTTTACGGCCGAACCCTCACCGATCGCGCGAATGAAGTTGATTCCATCTTGGTGAGCTACAAGCATCCCATTCGACCATGTCAGGTCATCTTCAAGGTAGATGTCGCGGATCGTAACTTTGTGCGACGCGAGCGCGATCACCTGCGCATAACGGTCCTTCTTGTTGCCCCATGTTTCGAAGAAGCGAACATCTGCGCCTGCGGCAGTGCGACCGAAGACGATCTTGCGGGGTGCAGAGGGAACAACGGAATTTTGAAGCCGGTCGGCCATCGACTGGCTGACGCTCTGGGGGGCTTTGCGGAAGAGTGTCCCGACACCCGCGAGAGCGAGCGAAACACCAAGCCCGACGACCGTGGAAGTGATGGCCGTGACGACGGCTGCGGACGCGCCGTAGAGCGATGCAACTGCGCCAAGAAGTGGAGCGGCATAGACGATGACCGCGACCGCCACGGCGATCATCACGACCGATTTGATGACCTTACTCACTGGATACGACCGAGAGTTCGAAGGGCACCGTGAAGGCGTACCGGCAATCGCGGGTCGGGATTATCGCGAGACGGTCTTGGCCTTGCTCCTCACCGACAAAGAAACTGAATTGGCCGACGCAGACGCCAACTGTGGTGGCATCGCGCATCACGATGTCGCCGCGCTGTGCGAAGTGAACAGATTTGGGTTCGCCGAACCAAGATTTTACGGTTCTGAGGAGTGTACCCGCGCCACGCTCGCGTAGTGCGGTGCGCGCACCATTGGCGGTGTCATAGGTCCCGCGATATGCGGCGGCGGGATCAACCCCAGTTTGCGCTCTGACGCATGATGCCGCGAAGAGTGCGCAATCATGCTGCCCCCAAACGAACGGGTCGTATTCTACGCGGTCAAGATATGTTCTAAGACGGTCTTCCCAATCGGGGTAACGGACGATGGATTCCATCGTCTATTTAGGTCGATCAGTAGTCTACCTGATTTTGGTACACGCTTCCGTCAGGTGATCTACCGCCGTAACCCGTGCCGCTGCTGTTCGTGACAGCCTTTGCGGGCGCGGGATCACCGTTCGCGATGCTCGCGGCATAATCTTGAGATGTATCCGTGGAGTCGTATTTCTTCTGGTCGAGATAGGTTTGATTAGTCGCGTTTGAGACAAGCGACTGGTGGCTCTCAATCGTCAGCGTGAAGTTGTGTGATCGGCCATCGTTTTGAATTTCGACCTTATCCATCGCGCCGCTTCGGACTCGGCGAAACATCCAAATGGGCTGTGCGAGCGGATCGGCCTGCGGGATCAGGATGGCGCGCCATATAGTAGCAGGGCGGGTGAGGTATTCGGCCGGGAGGGCTTCCGCTGCCGCAAGCGTGACGTTGGGGCTGGCGGGGACCGCTAAACTGATCGTGAATTCGTCCGAGCCGCTATAGCTGAACGTGTTGTCGCCGATTTGGACCGCAACGCCATTCGCGACGGGTTCGAACGTGTTGCCATCAAGGAGGCTGTCTCCTGATCCTGTAGGCTGGATCGGATGTGCGCCAGTCCAGACGAAAAGCGTTTCGTTGGCGAATTCCAGCCTTGCGGCGAGATAGGACGTGATGGCGGGGGCGGTGATCGCGCTCATCACCTGCGGCGTCATGTTGTCGCGCATCAGACGACCTCACGCGCCTCGATCGTGCCAAAGTCCGCGATGCGATCGGGGTCGAGCGTGTATGCAGGGCTATCGGTCGTCGCGAGACGGAAGACACCGAAGGGGCGAGCGAACTCCACCGCTGTCCCGGCGGCGAAATCTGCCCGAAGTGCCGGTTCAAAGCGCACCGTGACACGGCCATTTGCGTCCGCCACAGCGGCGGCTTCCGTAATCCTGAGAAGCTGCGCCCCGATCGTAAGCCATTGGCCCACTCGAAGCGTCGAGAGAGCCCCTGCGGCCCATCCCGCGACGCTGACGGCATTGTTCGTGGCATAGGCCTTGGTCGCGACGGTGCGCCCCGTCAGGCCGCTCACGATTGTGCGATTGGGATAGAAGCGGAATGAACCGACCATACCTTGGAGGCTCAGGCCCCAAGCCGCTATTACCTCAGCGCGAGGAATGCGCATCCGTGGCCACGACCAAGACAACTTCCACTGACTGGCTTGGTGAACGACCTGAACCTTTTTCGAATACGGCGATTCAGTCGCGGATTGGACGCGATCCAGAACAAGGCGTTCGGTCGCGGGCGAATATATGGGGAAATCTATAGGGAAACTGGCCACGAGATATTTAGCTCGTGGGCTTAGATCGTCCGACGTTGCAGCTTCTTGAGCGTGGAATCGGTCGCTTGCCTCGTGATGAGCGGCACTGCTGACATCACGCCCTCTGCCACCATAGCGCGGACCATGGCGGGGTCATTGCTCGTGATCGGCCCGTTGATGTTGATATGAAGTCCACCCGCGTTATCATTGGCGGCAAGCGACCGGAGTTCCCTGTTGTTCGTCACCCGTGCGTTGGCACCGATGCCCACGACTTCCGGGCCACGTTCACCTACAAGGTAATTGCCGGGTGATGTCATGCCGCCGTTTGCGCGCGCACCCTTCAATCCCTTCAGCAAGTTTCCGAAAATCGACCCCAACAGGCCTGAGCCGCCGCCCTCACCACCGCCAAACAACAGATTGCCGAGCGGTTTGATTATTGCTTGTTGAAGCCCAATATTGATCAAACCATTGATGATCGTCTTCGACATGCTGGTGAACGCCTCGCCGACACTCTTCGTCCCATCAATGATGCCCATCAGTCCATCTTGAAGCGACTTCAGGCCTTCGACTTCGACATTCTCGAACGCATCGTTGAGTTCGTCTGTGGTCTTCGGGATTGCGTCAAGATAAGCTTCTAACGGCGATTGGTTCTGATGCCGAACGCCGTCTTCGGCGAGGCTCTGGAGGGCGGGCAGGGCCTTCAATCGAGCTTCAGCCGCCTCGCGTTCTGCGCGCGTTGCCTTGCCGAGCTTTTCCAATTCAATCGTGTGTTCAAGCTGGAGACGTTCTTGATCAAACTGGTTGCGAACCAGCGCCAACGACTTGTCGCGACGATCCCGTGTCGAGCGGGTGAGCGCCATTTCTGCCGAGAGCATGTCGGCGTCGAGTTGCTTTCCCGCCAATGCGAGGTCAAGCTGATCCCGCGCAATCTCTGCATCACGATCCCGAATGGTTGCGTCATATTCTGTGTTGAATATTTCGCGCTCGATTTCCTTCAACAGTTTGGCTTGGGCAGCGGTGTAACGTTTCTTACCCTCCCGCACTTCCTTATCGCTGCCGGTCTGCATGTCGATGTCATCGGCATTCATGTAATAGCGATTGCGAATTTGCTTTGCGGCGAGGTCTTGACGCTCGGTCGGATCGTTGGTCATTCGCTCTTGCGAACGATAGAGGTCAGCGCGTGCGCCAAGAAACGTGCGGTCCCATGCCGCTGATAATTCACCATCACTTTTCAGCGTCTGGCCGGTCTTTTTCTTTGAAGCTGCGTCAGGTTTGGGGAGAAGGGCATTGGTCGATTTTGTTGGCGTGACCCTCAGGCCATGCCGAGACCGTGCCTCTAGCCGGGCAATGTCTTCCCGCTCGCCCCGCATTGCTTGCATGTCGGGATCATTCTTATTGCGACCAGCCCGGATGTTGTCGTTGTATCGGCGCGTGAGGTCATCATGCAGCGCTTGGCGACCGGCCTTCGTCTTTTTCAATTCCGCGCGGTCATCGGCCTGCATCTGCTCAATGGACTTGCCTGACATCCGCGCGCCGATGACGTGCGGCACATCCCATTTCAGCGGGTTGCTCTGCTGAGTAGACATCAGCTTCTGCACGTCCATCTGTGCGAAAAAGTTGGCGGCAGCGGTCGCGGCCTGCGTGAAGGCATTCGCCAGTGCCATCAGGGCGTCGGCGTTCTGGATAATCGCGCCCGCCATCTGGGCGTTGACGATCATCTTCATCGTGTCGAGTTGGTCATTCACCTGCCCGCCGTTGCGCAACAGGTGGTCGTCCAGCACGATCCCGTAGGATTCTGCGGCATCGGCGAGGGTGTTGAAGCCCTTCGAACCATCCGACATCAGAAGGGTGAGGTCGCCCGCTGATTTGCCAAATAGCTCGATTGTTTTCTGATTGCGGGCCGTCACGGTGCCGAGCTTCGCTATACCGTCCATCGCCTGCTTCAAGGCGGTGTCGGTATCCGCGCTCCTGACGCCAAGATCGTGGAAGGTTTTCGTTAGCGCCTTGTTGCCGTTCTGCGCCGCGCCAAGGTTCTTTGCGAATTTTCCAACCGCCGCATCGGCATTCTCAACCGATGAACCGGAAAGCTGGGCGGCATAGCGGAATTCTTGAATCGTCTTAGTCGTCGCGCCGGTACGGTCAGCGAGATCAACGATGGCGTCACCATAGTCGAACGCTTCTTGGATGCGTTCTTGTAAAATGTCGAAAGAGAATGCGCCGATGAAGCCGCCCGCGAAGCCAATAGCGGCATTCTTCGCGATGTTCATCGCATTCGTGATTTGCGATGCGGTCTGCTGCGTCGCGCGCGACGCATTCCGAAGACCGGCGATAAACTGAGCGCTTTCGAGCGCGAGATCAACTACGAGACTACCAACATTTGCCATGCTGGTATTTAGCGGCTGGTGTCATCCTCAATGACGTTGAACCCCGCGAACGCCGCCGCAATACGATCCTCAAGCGTGATGGCTGCGGCGCGCTTCGCCTCTAATCGGGCGGTTTCTTCGGGGTCGCGGTCGAGGAAATGGGGAGCCTCTTTTTCCGTTCGCTTATACCACTCCATTTCGAGGAGAAGGCGGGTGCGATCGTCCTCAGCGGGAGAGCCAAAGGGTTCGAAAAAGTGATAGGCTTCCCATTCCGCTAACTCATCCGGCGATAGCTGCCGATTAAGTTCACTTACGGTTTTGCCGAGCGCGAGCGCGAGCCTGAACAAGAAGCGCCTTTCCGGGCTGGCGCGGAATTTTTTTTTAGACTTTCGGGATCACGGCGGGCGTGTTCCTGCATGGCCTGCCACAGCGAGACGATGGTCTGGTAATCGAGTTCAGCAAAGGCGTCATAGTCCGCGACGCTGAACATCTGGTCGCCGTTTTCGTCCACGATCCCGAAAATCACGGTCAGGATCGCTTGCTCGTAGAGATCGACACGGGGCAGGCCTTCACGCTCGACCTCCGGTAATGCCTGATCTTCCTTCCAAGCAGTATGCGCGGCGTCGTTAGCGTAGATGGCATCGAGGAGGTCCACGCGCGCCCGCGCCGACAAGGTGCGGATGCGCACGGTGCCGCCCCACTCAGGAACCTCAACATCAGAGGTTGGAATGGGAGCGGCAAGGATCGCGTCTCGTGAGAGGAGCATCAGGCGGCAGTGCCCTTTGTGACTGGGCCACTGACCTCAAGCGTGATCGCGCCGGTCCACTGCTTATCGACGCCGCCCGACTTCTCGAACGACGGGACGAAAGCGTCGAACGTCCACTGCGTGCCGCTCGCCACTACCTTGAACGATGCCAGCGTACCGGCGGTGCGCGCCGTGTCACACGCTACCTGACCAGCGTCCGCGACGATGTAGTTGACGCTGATCTTGATCGAACCCTCATCGGGGATTCCCATCTGTTTTTCTTTTGCGACGGAATCCAAGTCCGTCACGTCAATGATGGATGCAGCGCCCGAGCCGATGCCGCTGAAGTCGGTGACGCCCGAGATTTTCGTGTAGGTGCTGCCGGTCTTGATTGAGATTGTCGTTCCCTGCGACGGCAAAACGTTCTTGGCCATATTTCTCCTGAAAACTATAGTTCAGGATATTTATCTCAGGGGCGTGATTCAGACGGTTGTGTAGAATTTGAAGAACAAGAGGGCACGGTGAAGCGTGGCCTGTGTCGTGGTTTCGGCCATCATATGTTCGTCAAGCCACTCGACAGTCTCGACGCCGTTTTCCCGCCAGATGATGAGGCTGTTTCGGATGGCGCGTGCGAGGAGTTTGGCTTGTCCGTAAGACTCACTCGATATGCTAATTTGGAACGTCACGAACCCTTCGTCGCCCACCGATCCATCAAGATCGGTCGTGACCTGTGTTTCGAGAAGCTGATAGACCGCGCATGGAAGGGCGTAAGCGGTTGGCGCGACGCTGGGGTAGACATTTGCGATACAAGTTTTGAGGCGTGCGTTGAGAAGCTGGTCGATCATCTGGTATTTAGACACCGCGCTTGATCAACTGCTTGTTCAGGACCTTGCCGATTGTATCGATGATAGATTGCTGAGAGTTTGTCAGCGCGCGAATCATGAAGGGGTCGGCGGCATTGTGAATGCTGCCGAACTCAACGAATGAAGAATGGTACGCGCTTGAGCCGATCGTCACCGCATTCTTAACTTGCGTGGGGTCAGCACTTTTGAGTTTCTTTACCTTGATGTTGTTGACGATCTTCCCGTGCGTCTCCTGCCGCGTCGTGCCACCCTTATTGTGACGGGTGCGCATTTCGCCTTCGGTTGTCTTTGGGGAGTTGGGAGCCTCGTTGATCGCCTCTTTGCGCAGTGTGGCCGCGCCTGCGCGGTTCGCAATTTGACCAGCTTTTGTGGCTTCCTGCTTCGACAGGCTCTCCAAGCGGTCTTGGAGCGCCGCCAGACCCCGCATGTTCGCGGTGATCACAAGCGCTCCTCCAATGTGAGGACCATCGTTTGGCGGCGGTCTGGCTGGTCGATCGCCACGATGTCGAATTCGGTGTCATCGATCTGGACGCGCATCGCAGTGGTGATGTCGGGGCGATAGCGGATGAGGTAGCGAGCCGTTGAGTAGGTGTCGCGACCACCCGCCCGCGCGGCGTCCTGCGTGCGCAATTCGAGCCGCTGAGCATGTAGCGATGCGATCTGGCGAAAGCTGGTGATGACCTGACCGAATTCGTCCTGTTCGTTGCCTGCATCGTCGTAGCTGCCCGCGCCATCACTCGCGCCAGCGCCTGCCGCGAAGAACATGAGCGAGGAGCCGCTCGTATCATCGGGTTCGATAGCAGGTGCCCCCGCTGCGACACGCGTCAGGGAGATGTTGGGCGAACCGCTGCGCGCGCTCAGGAGCGTCAATCGCCGGTCGAGCTGCCCCGCATTGATCTTCACAGCGAAAACACCCGGAAAGGGGCGCAAAGGCGAGTGATCGTCGTCATGGCGGCAGTGGTGTCGCCCGCGCGATCATCGAAATGCGCCGCGACGTGAACGGCGATGGCGTGTTTTAGTGCAGTCGGGACGATCGGCGTCACGAGCTTCCCGTCGCCGTCCGTGTAAGGGCGTATCCGTCTGCTGGTCAGGTGTTCGACAATATCCGCGCCAGACTCGACCAACATCTGTATCGTGTTTGGGTCGGTTCCAGAATCAATTCTAAGCCATTCTTGAAGTTCGCTCTGTGTGATCAGCATGAAGATATTTATGCTGATACGAAAAGAGCGGGGATTGCTCCCCGCTCTCCGTTGTTCATCATGCTATTCTGGCTTATGCCGCGATCTTCAGAAGCTTGTAAGCTGCCGTATCTACAACACAGCCACCCACGCGCTTACGCGTCTGATAGGTGACGTAGGGCTGCGCGATATACGGGTTGTAGAGCATGGACATCCCGACACGGTCGGCGATGGTGTAGGCGCGCTGGAAGTCACCGAACACAATGGGCGTAGAGTTCGCCGCGATGTTCGGCATGTCTTCGGCTTCCACCACCTCATAACCAGCGAGCAAGCCGGGGACGCCCGACTGAAGGCTATCCTGCCACAGGTAGCGACCTGTGGTGTCCTTCAGCATCCGAACCTGACCTAGCGTGTCCTTGTTCATGATGAAGCGGGCGTTCGGGCGGTACGCGGCCTTCAGCGAGTGGACCAACGCAATGATGGAGTCAGCGGTGATCTTTGCGGCATCGCCAGTCTTCACGGCCTGAACGGTGCCAAATGGGCGGGTCGCGTCGCCAGTCAGGGCGGACGTGACGTTCAACAGGCCCTTGGGCTTCTTCACGCCATCGCCGAGGAGGAATGCCGCACCTTCCGCGCGAGCAAACTCGGTCGCGACCTCACTGGTTACGAAACTCGCGATGTCGAATGCGGAATCCTCAAGGATCGTCTGAGTGACGAACGGGCTGGCATATAGCTCGCCAAAGGACGGCACGATTTCGACCAGCGACGACGCGGCGGTTTCGGGCCGAGCATCCTTCTCGCCAACCCATGCCGACGCGGTGCCACCTACGGAGAACGGAATGTGGAAGTCGGGCGTTGTGACGGAGATGACCCGTGCGACCGACCGCATCGGCGAGATGTCGATCACGGCCTTCTGAATCTGGCTGTCGATCAGCTTCGGCACGGTGTAGCCGCCCTCAGCCGGCACCAGTGCCGACATCGCTTTGATTTCCATGGAGTCGCCGCCACGGAGGTACATGTTGAACGCCTTCGTTTCATTGTCGGTCGTGATGTTCGACACGATGGCGGGGCGATTTGCGGCAGTTTCGAGCGCCTTGATTTCGGCGCGAAGCTCGGTCAGCGCCGTGTTCAGCGCGTCGGCCTGCTTGGTTTCTGCACGGTCTACGGCAGACTTGAACTCGGTTTCGAGATTCTTGAGTTCGGTATTCAGATTAGCGGACATACATCTCCTTGATTGTTGCAACACTCGATCGAATGGCCGCTAACGCAGCCTCGTGGTATTTAGCTTCCTGTTCATCGTCAGCGTCTTCCTCGACATCACCCGACTTTTCCTCTTCGTCATCCGTCACCTCGTCATCGGTGGCGTCATCATCGCGGCTGTCAAAAAGCTTTGTGATCGCGTCTTCACCAAAGCCCGCATCCGTGAGTTTCTTTTTCAAATCTTCATCCATGTCATTCTCCTGATTCTTAACGCTCGCGACCCGCGCCAATTCATTGCACGGGAAGGTAACGACTGAGATTTCTATCAACTTCGCTTCGGTGATGGTCCGCGTCTTCCCGTCTATTTCATATCCGGTCGCTATATATCCGATAGACAGCCCTGTTACGGCTCCTGCCTTCACCGCTGCATAGGCATCGCGACCCGCTGTGGTGTCGAGGAACTGGCCGCTTGCTTTGAGGCCGGTTGAGTCCTCTTTGAGATCGGTCCACACGCCAATCGGTAGCGCGAAAGCATCGTGATTGAAGAACATCGCGGGCATCGTTCCCGCCGACTTGTGTTCTTCGAGGGTGGCGCTGAATGCTCCGGGCGCGATGATGTCGCGCGCCTGATCCACATTGTTGAAAACTGCGCCATAACCCTCGAAGGTACGTGCCGTCGCACCCTCCGTTTCGGCAAATTTGACCTCTATCTTCCCCGCGAATGCCTTCTTTTCCATGAGGGTATTTATTCGGTGGGGGCTTGTGGCTGCTTGTCGGGGCCGAAGAGATTGACAGCGGGCGTCAGGAGATCGGCTGTGGGATCATCTGATCGATCGAAACCCTCCATTTCGCGAGCTTCATTGCGGGTGAAGATGCCGCTCGCGATCCCGTTTTTATAATATTCCATCCGCTCTTTGGCGGTGCCCCGAAGAAAGTCACGGTTATCTATCGTGATGCGAAGCCCTGCGGCGCGTTCGGCATCGGTCAGGAGCGCTTTTTCTGCTGACTGCATGTATCGCGCCTGCCAGTGGGCATCGGTGTCTTGATCGTGCGCGATATGAGCTTGCTCGACGCTCGCGTAAGACTGTGAACCGAGTGATTGAAAGACTTTCGTCGGGCTAACACGAAAGAAGCGGCAGACTTCTTCGATCTGATAGCGGCGAGCTTCTATCCATTGTGCATCATTAGCCGTGGAGGCGAGCGGGTTGAACTCGACGCCAGCGGGGAGGAGGATCGTCTTATGGGCGTTGCCTACGCCCTTCGCTTGTGAGTACCAAAACTCGGTGAGTTCCCGGACCTGATCGGGGTTGAGGACTGTGCCGTTTGACGGAGACAGGATGCCTCCCGGCTTTGCGCCATTTTTGAAGAGGTTTGCGCCGTACGTCTCGGTCGCAGTGGCAAGACCTAGGGCATTGCGAGCCGCCTTGATCGTGGGCATCCCTTCGTAGGATAGCCAAGCCGGTCCCTTCAGGTGCCAGATTTGCGACGCGGGGACGCGCATCCCGTATAGATAATATCGGACTTCGCCGCCCAGCTTGGTTTCATCAACCTCGATCGACACATTGCCGGGATCGATGGGGAGAAGTTCGAGTATCTCGCCAGTGCGCTGAGAACGATTGATGAAGACGTGGGCGTTGCTGTTTAACGCGAGATGCCAGCCAATCTGTTCGCGAAATTCATAGCTGGTCTGCCGCGAATTTGGTGAAAGATTGAGAAGATTGTAGAGCGGATGATCGGTTGCAGCGATGCGCCCGCCAGATGTTTCGCGATGAAGATAGCACGGCGGCAGGGCGAGGCCTTCTGCTATCACGCGAGCGCAAGCATGAACTGCGCTGACCGTCGTGCCACCAACACCGACGCCCATGGCTTCGCGAAGGGCCTCCTCTACCGCTTCCGGTGAGGAGATCGTAGGTGTTACTGTTTTGTATTCTGACTTCTGTTCTGTTGCTCCTAAGAGCCAATCCATCCAACCCATCTGGTATTTAGGTTGGTGGGATTAGTCCAAGACGGCGAACGTCAGTTTGACGGGCGGGGTAGGGGGCGTCTCACAAGACGCGGCGTAAGCCATGAGTGTCGCGATCATCACGTCAATCTTCTGATGTTTCTGCGATTTTGACGGCTTCACAGGAGTGCGCGTCACTCCCTTTTCATTGATTGCGACATTGGCCGCGCACCAATTCAACACAGGGTTACTGGGGTGGCGGATGTTGCCGTTCTTTAAGTCGGCCTCAAAGTCGTCAAGGGTGGTGGTCCAGAGGGCAGGGGCAGATGCTGGCCAAATCTCTGTCTCGATTCCAAGTGCTTCGACTTCCTGCCGAAGAAACTCGCCCTGCCATGGGTCGAAGATCGCTTTCACAATCTTGAAGTCGCGGCATAGTTGGAGGACGTGACGCCTAACTTCTCTAAAGTCAGATGCTGTGCCTTCCGTCGCGCTCAAGTGGCCGCTGTCGATCCAATCTCGGTACGCGGGAGCATTCGGTGACGCGTCCAGCGCGCCTTCGGGGAGGTGGGCGAACGGGAAGATGAGCTTGCGGCCAGCGTCCGGGATGATCAACGAGATGGCAGTGAGGTCCTGCCGCGTCGAGATGTCAGCGGCGAGATAGGCTTCCCGGCCACGATAGCGGGCGATGTCGAGCGTTTCATCTATTGCGGACGCCCACAACTGCGTCGTCAGCCATCCGGCCGCACTCGCCACCCACTGATTGAGATGCTTGGTGCGGATCGCGGCCTGTTTGGCGGGGGACTGCCGCGCCTCGCTAAGCTGATCCTGTAGATAGGCGGCACCGACGCTGACGCCCCAATTGGGATTGGCCTTTCGCCATGACGCTTCGTCGCGCCAGTCGTCGCCGGGGTCGATGGTGTAGATGAGGGCGAACAATCGGTCGTTGGCCTTTAGCCCGGCCAATACGGCTTCGGCCTCCATCTGTTCAGCATGGCAGACGCCAGCGAGGTTGTTACCCGCCGTTGTGATGATGAGGAGAAGGGGCTGAGAGCGCGCCCCCATGCCCGTGCGGAAGGCGTTGATCTGGGTATCGTCACGGGCCTGATGAAGCTCATCGCAGCACGCGAAATGGGGTGATGAACCATCCTTGGTGTTGGCGATGACGCGGCTGAATTTTGATCCGCTTGAGACACTGTAAACGGCGGATTTCGCCACGCTGATGTCGAGGGCTTCGGCCAGACCCGGAGACATCTCCACCATACGGCGGGCGGGCTCGAATACCTCGTTCGCCTGCTCCAGACTGGTTGCGCCGCTGTAGCCTTCAGCGCCCGGCTCGCCATCGGCGAACACCATGTAGAGCGCGATCCCGGCGGCGAGGAGTGATTTGCCGTTCTTGCGCGGCAGTAAGATCAGGGCTTGGCGGTAGCGCCTGAGGCCGGTCGCTTTTTCAAGCCAGCCAAAGATGTTTGCGAGCGCGAAGACCTGAAACGGTTCAAGGCGGATGGGCTGACCAGCCCATTTGCCTTTGACGTGGACAAGGCCCTGTAGAAAGGTGCAGACATGATCGACGGCATCTTCACTGAAGACGAGGTCACGACGGTCGAAATCGGCTTGGAAACGCTGTGCCGCCTGCTTGATCTGGACGCACGCGGGCGTCTTTCCGCTCAATATATCCTTGGCGTAGTTGGCGGCGACGGCTGAAAAACTGTTTCGGGTGAACCTTCTCACCCGATATTTAGGATCAGTGCTCCTTGGGGCGGACGGTGAAGGGCGATGACGCGGGTTTGTCCGCCGATCCTGTGCGCGCGAGGCGAGAGCGAAGGCCTGCAATGCCGAGCAATTCAGCCATGCGGCGAAGCTCCGTCAGGATCGCGGCCTTGGGAAGCTCACCCGCGCTGATCTGCTCGCGATACAGAGCTTCCATCGTGCAGTAGCGGGCAAACAGGCTGCTATCTGCCTCTGTGATCCCGCAGGCCGTGACCCGGTCCAGTTCCTCACGCCAAACCGAGCGTGCTTCCTTCGTCAAATAGCGGGGGGCGATAGGAGCGCTCTTGGCAGGCGTCGCAATTTCGGTGATGTCGGCGTGGCGGTCAGCGCGGAAAGTGCCCGCGAGTGCTTTTGCGGCTGGATTTGCTATGCGGCGTCCTATTTTCACGCATATATTTATACATAGCAGGCTTTTTAGAGTCAGAGTGGGGGGGGGCTATGAACGAAGGGCCAGACACAGCGCCAACGCCAGTGGCGGGCCAGAAAAAAGAGTTGCGAGATTGGCTTAACGTCATTGTCGCATTCTGTGCGCTTATAGTTTCAATTGTCTCGCTGTGGACTACTATAAAAGTGTCTGGTCTAGAGGATTACTTTCAATCCGAGATCGTAAGGCGAAATGCGGAATTGAAGCAGATAGCGGCACGATCCGACATGCTAGAAAGCGTGGCTACGGCCCGTTCCGAGCGGTTATCCGAAATCCAATCTTCAGCCGATAGTGTTATGTCCCGCTTTTCCGAGGCTCAGCAACGTCTAATTCTCGCCCAAGCAGATTTGTCCAAGGTTCGCAGCGACGCTGCATTGGCGGCAGCCAATCTGGCAGATGCAAAACGGGGAGGTGCCGAGACGGCAGCCAGACTGGCATCCCAAGCGAACTCCTTTGATCTTTTTATACGTGCGAATGCACTCGATTACGCGTCACTAAGTTTAGTTATGAGAACAAGATTTGATGAGGACGCAATCCCGTCAGGAAAGTCCGCTATAACGGCTATCAATGCTCTGACCGCTCCTGCTGGGCAACGTTTGCTTCAACCCTATCTCGACCGCATTAAAGTCAAGGTCCCTTCCGTTTGCCCCATGCTTAACGATTGGAAGGCCACGATTCCTGACACGCTACCGGAGGTGCCCAAACCTACGATAACGTATATGTCGAATGCATCTAAGCAGACGATCGACCGCCTGACCCGTGAAGCGCAAAGCAAATACATGACGGCTTTGAACGAAAAATTTGAGAAAGATCGGGTCCGGCGGGAAGCAGAACGCGAGGCTTATGAGCAACTGGATCGTCTTTCGAAAAACTGCATGTGCAAAGCTTTGGCTGACGAAAAGATCGGCGCTGACCAAATTTGCCCCGCGACATCCTGAAATTTCATTCTGACATGAAGAAAAAAAGGCTGGGGTGCGGTGTACGCCTTTGAGGGGACGGGATGATTTCACCCCGCCCCCTTCATGACGCGCTTGATTGGGAGGTCGGACCTCCAAATGTATTTATCATCGGACAGAAAATCGGCGTCGGTCTTGAAAAGCTGGATTCGTTATAGCGGGGAGATGGAAGTTGGCTGATCCAGAATGGCTGCTCGAAACGTGCCGCGCTATCATTGCTTCGAAGCAAGTGAAGCAATTCGTCGTAGGCATTACGACGAACCCAACCCGCCGCCGATCAGCTTATGCCACGTGGGCGCGGAAGAAGGGTGGAACGCTCAACGGCTTCGTCGTTCTGGATTGGGGAATGTCGCAGGCCAAAACACTCAAGGTGGAAAAGCATCTGTTTGACGGCCTAATCAACCATCCCGGATATGGCGTCATCAAAATGCACTACCACCCATCTGTGACTGCGGCGGATAACCAATCGGTGTACCTCGCTTGGTGGTCAGACTGGCTTGTTTCCGTCTGATCGGGCGCGCCTGAGCCATTCGCCTAACTGTGGATCGAGGCTGATGGAAGTGATGTCATGGCCTCGCATGGCATATCGCGCCTCAATTACTGCCTTCGCATCATTGCAGGCGCGGCAGGCAGGCGCGAGGTTCGCGATGTCGTTGGTCCCGCCAAGTGCGAGTGCGACGATGTGATCAAGGATCGTTGCGGGCGTGACGCGGCCACGCGCGAGACAATAGCGGCACAATGGTTCAGCACTGAAGATGGCGAGGCGCTGGCGGCGATACGACGCGGACTGGTCGCGGAGATGAGTGCTTCCCCCGCGTCTATTCGTCCGCACAGATTTTCCAAATTGCTTCGGGTGGCAGGGCATCCGGTATTTAGCGGTTTGTCCGCATATTCTCAGGGCCGAAGGGTGCAAGGTACCCGCAAAGTGCGACGCTGGCGGCATCGGCATGACATAAGCTTCGTATCTGCTGGCGCGCCCTACCGCCCTGTGCCAGCATCTACGAATGTCTATTTTCGATCCCATGACATGGCAGGCTTGTTCGCCGAAAGAGGTGATAGCCCATCTGGAAAAATCGCAAAGCGGCCATTGTCAGGATGATTCACAGACCAATTCTGCGGGGCAGCGGCCAGCGGCCCTTGTAATCCAAACTCTGATAGCGCCAATTGACATATACGCCTATTTGAAGGCTCGTTTTGGTAGGCCTAATGGTATTCAGTCAATAATAGTCGAGGAAGACTCAAACAATATCTTCCACTGGGACTATTACGTGAAATGCGCGGACAGCATTATAATATTCACCGGCGCAACACAGGAAGTGCATGCACTGATAAAGCGGCCTATGGCGGATGCTGATTGGCTCAGATTATCAAATCATTGAAAAATGACTTTGGTCGTATGGGGCGCGAGAAAAGCGAAATCATAAAATCGTTAGAAAAGTGGTATGTTTTTCCAAACCGCTTTCTAGCTATCGCTAATCGATGCGCCGATCTGCATCAGAGGCTCTCCATGGCACTACCGCGAGCTGAGCGCGACATGAATGCCAAAATTGTGCGGTCAAGCGATCCAGATTTTGTTTTAAAGTCAAAGCGTCGCAGTAAGCTGATTTCCGACATCACGGAGTGCTGTATCGAGTTGCCGATACTTATGCCCATTATGTTTGAAACGTTTATCGGTATGATCGTGGCGTTTCTGACCAAGGCAGGCGTGAGAGGAAATGAACGATTGTTTCAAACGTTCAAAAAATCGGCGTTAGACGTCAAAATATTTGATCTCCATACGAGATGTGACGGGTTCATGAAGCCTGTCGATCCTGCCAATCCCGTTATGAGCCGCTACTGGTCGGTGGTGAACCGCAGAAATGACATAATGCATGGCAACATCGATCCTGTTCGTGATGCCACCGAAGTTATATATTTTGATGGAAAAAAGCCTCTATATACGTCTGGGGCTGATCGAATTGTCTATCATTGGCGGGGCCTAATCCGTCAATATGACCCTGAGCGGGTCTTAAGAGATTATTTGACGACGCACGAATTCATTATCGAGATTCTTGACCACATGATGCCGTCGTCAAGGCAAACTTTTATTTTGCTAATGGCAGAAGCCCAGCCCGGCTGGGACGATAGACGAAAGAAATTGGGTATTTTATTTCCCGATCATCTGCATATGACAAACTATGGAGAACTTCGCTACGATGGAGATTTGAAAGCCTAGCGGGTTGCAACTTTCGTCATAAGGACTACTTGCGAACGTCTCCCATCCCGAAGGATTAATCATGGCCGACGAAAACTTTGAAATCGACGCTGTCGAACTCGCCACCGAACTGACGGTAGCGTGGCTCGCTAACCCCAACACCCGCACGTCGGCCGATGATGTTCCCGCGTTCCTGCACAAGATGCATGAGACGGTTTCGGCTCTCATGGGCGGCGATGCCGCGACGACCGAGGTTCAAGCTCCCGTCGAATACACCCCGGCTGTGTCGGTTCGGAAATCCCTCGCCTCGCCCGATCACATCGTCTCGATGATTGACGGCAAGTCCTACAAGACGCTGCGTCGTCACCTCGCCACGCATGGCCTGACGCCCGAGGAATATCGCGAACGCTATGGTCTGAAGCCCGACTATCCGATGGTCGCCCAGACCTACAGCGAAAGCCGCCGTGCCATGGCGAAGAAGATCGGCCTTGGCCGTAAGCCGGGCCAGAAGGTCGAAAAGGCTGCGGCTAAGCCCGCTCGGAAGGGCAAGTCGGTCGCTGACGCAAAGGCGGCGGCTCAGGCCCATTTGGGTGGCGAAAGCTGATGTAAGCCGTTCCACAGGCCCGCATTCCTGACGACCTCGAAGGGGGCTGGTTATGCCAGCCCCTTTTTTGTTGGGCAGCAATGGCTACGCATCACTCCGGTAACGTTGCCGGAAACGCGTTCGATCGTGCCGGGGACAACGTTATCCCTGTGATTGCTGCCGCAACGTCAGCGCATTTGGAAATGGTTTCCGAAAGCCGCACTCTGCAACGGGTTGCACGAATGCCGCGATGCCGTCGCATACAACGCCAAATTTACCGCCACATATTCGCGCGTGTATTTCGCAATTTTCAGCGTCGTGTTCATCGCAATATACAAAGCCAGCATCGCAGCGAGCAACACGCAAGGTATTTGCCGAATACCCGGAAAATTACCGCGTATGAGTGGGGCACGTATTTTACGTCTGACGGAAACATATACTGCCGCGTTTAAACGCCGTGCCAGTGGGGATTCTAACGGCTCACCGTTAGCGTCTATACGAAGTGTATAGATTTGCTTAAAAAGGGCTTGCGCTTCTCGTCCGAGGGCGTCAATAGACGACTTCCGGGGCGGCTTAGAGCCGCCCCGGTCGCCGAGGTTCTAGGAGATTGCGGCTCCGAAGAACCTCATTTGCTACTCTTTCGCTCGGATCGGGCAGAAAGGAGGCGGGCCTATGGTACCGCCGATATAGCGTAGCAGCCGTTTAGGCTGTTTAAACGGGCCTGTCCAGCATCGTGAGGTGTTGGACAGGCCTTTTCTATATGTGTTGGATGTCACGCTATTCGCCCTGCGAAAGATTGATGGGACCGTGTCCGTCTTTCGTAGGCTTTGCATGATTGAACTTTAACTTTTTGCCGATAATTTGCGGCGTTCAATCATCAAGGATGCCCTCCCATGGCCCTGAAAGACATCTTCAACCTCTTTGACGACAAGCTCGCCGACGTGTTCGCGAAGAAGGCCTACGATCCCGCGAAGGATCGCGCCAAGCTTGTGAAACGCCTCGAAACGCAGAAGGCCAAGTTTCTCGCGACCGAGCCCGCGCGCGGCGCGAAGGATTTTAAGATTGCGAATGGTGTCGTGGAATTCCGCCCCGTGCTCCCCGGCGGACATCCGCTGGTGCTGGGCGGTAAGGAAGTGAACTACGTCCCGTCAGAGCGCTTTACAGATGTCTTGGACAAGCTGATTGCCGAAGTGCAGGCGGGCGAGGTGGACGACCAGCTTGAGGGCAAAGAGGGCAGTGCGCCTATGCCTCGTGCTCGTACCGCACGTGTACCTCGTGAAGGTGGTGGCAAGGGCTGGTCGGAAGAACGTCGGGCAGCTTATGCGGCGACGATCGCGGCGCGTAAGGCGGCCAAAGGGCAGGGCTGAGCCTGCTCACTTTCCTGAACGAATGTAAAATTTGACGGGGGTATATGAACAAGGCGTTTGGCGTTCTCGCGCTTGCCATATTGGCATCAGGGTGTGAATCAAAAAACAAGGACGAGACGCCTGCGCTTACTGGCAGGCATTTGAGTCCTGCCGAGAATGCCAAATTTGATATTGAAGGGGCAAGGCCGGGGGAAACTCGGGTGCAAGCCATCCAGAAATTTAAGAAGTCGCTTCCCGGTCACGAAATAGAGTTGTTCAGTGACATATATACCTATGCGAAAGCCCCGTTCGATACGATAACGCTTACTACGCAGTCCGATTTGCCGACGCGTGATGTGATAAAAATTGAACGGCGTCGCGAATTTCCGAACGGCACAAGCCGTGATGCCGTCATGAAACTTCTTCGGTCAAAATTTGGAAATTTGGTTGAGCCAAACCTGCAAACGGTAAATGCCGTAGGCGATGGCAAGCGGACGGAGGTTTCAAACGGGCTTTACTTCGCAGGTGAGGGCGTAACGGCAGATGGTAAAATTCTGTCCCGGTGCGCAGACGCAAGCGGATTTTCTTTTAGTGCCGGGCCATCCGTCGACTGTGGGTTGATGGTGCGCGTAAAACTTTCGGGAACGCCTGAGCTTGTTAAAATCATCGAGATTGAGATGATCAATGCGCGGGCCGAGAGGGCAATCGAAAAGCGGGCTGCGCTTTGGAGAGAGAAGCAGGAACAGGCCGATCGTACGGCGGAAATGCAAAATGCCGAAGTGGTGAACTCGCTCTGATGTCAGTTTGATCTATCGGGGTTTGCCAAAAGTCGCCGCAAATTCAGGCCCCAGCGCAAGCGGGCTTAATGATAGGGTGTAAGGGATGGAGGCAACAAATGGGGTATAGCGGGAATAAGGAATAAGTTGTTTTCTTCTGGTCTATTAATGAAGAAAAACCCTTACATCCCTTACACCCCTCCATTTTTCTTAAAAAAAACGGCGGATTTCCGCCGTTTCTATAAATCGAAGAAAACCAAGCCCCTCCATAAACCCCTCCATTTTCGCCATCACCCCATCATCGATCCGCATCCGCTGGCGACTGAACTTCGCGATTTTGGTTTAAATCGACACCAAATCGAAGTGCGTGTATAAATAGTTTCAGGAGCCGAGGTCAGGCGGCATCTGGAAACGAATTTAGTGACACGAGATGGGTGTAAGTGTATAAATACACATACCTTGTAGTGAAACAAAAATGAGAGCCGGATGGACTGACCGCCATCCGGCTCTTTTTGTTTTGAAACTGCAAGGAGATTTATGGACTACAATGATGAATTGAACTCTCGCTTAAAGGAACTGCGCGACCGTCAAGACACCTACGATATCATCGACCCCGCCGAACCATTCCTTGAACTCGACTGGTCGCAGGATAATCGCCCCTATTTTCGAAAGCTCATCGAACACAAGATTGTGACGAAGAAACAGGTCGAGGCGGCGACGGCCAAGGCGCGCCAGCGCGACCGCCTTATGAGGGCGTTGGGTCAGGCTCCGAATTCACCAAGAGAATATGCAGCGCTGTACGCAGAGCATCTTGGAGCGAAGATCAGCTACAAGGGCGCGATCACCGTCGCGGGCCACGACTCTTTCACCATCCTCGACCTTGCGCGGGGCGCGCGCCTCACGGCTGGTGAACTCGACATCACTTATCCGCGTGACGCGATCAACGATGCGGTGGAAGACCATTATCAGATGTCACGCGATGCCGCGCTTGAAGGTGTCCGGAAGAGGGTAGGGGATCGCCGCTCATTTGACTGGATTGCGCTGGCGAAGGGCTGCTTCTCGCCCGATAGTGGATCACCTGAATTTGTGGCCGCTGTTCTCAAGAAATTCGTTTGGCAGGTTCAGCGGAAGCTTCACAATCTGCCCGTCTCGTACCCGCTGATGTCCGTCATCACAGGGGAGCAAGGCGCGGGTAAATCGTGGTTCGTCAACGCGCTGACCCGTCCGCTGGCGGATGTCGTGGTGTCGAGCGATTTCGCAGCGCTGGCCGATGATCGCAATATCGACCTGTGGCGGTCTTACGTCATCATTCTGGATGAAATGGCAAAGGCCGCAAAGGCGGATGTCGAGACGATCAAACACGTCATCACCGCTGACTATCTTGAGCGTCGTCCAATGAGGACGAATTCGACCGTGACAATCCGCCAGTGCGCGACATTCATCGCCACGACCAATCTCAGCGTCAGCGAAATCATTCTTGATCCAACCGGCATCCGCCGGTTTTGTGAACTTCGTTGGGTTCAGCCGCCGCGTGGCTTTCTCGACCAATTCGACTTCGCCGCCGCGTGGGGCAGCGTGCAGGCCTCCGATGAAGACCCAATGGCCGCTTACATGGATGAGCTGGCGGTTCGTCAGGCCGAGATGCGTAACCGTAGTCCTGTGGAGAATTGGCTCCTCACTATCGAAGAAGAAGACCTGCAAAATCTATGGGAGGCGAGCGAAGACGGCTTTCTTGCGACCAAGACACTGTTCGCAAATTACCTTACTCATCGCGCCATGGTGAACGGAGGATCGGAAACGATCGCTGATCGGCGAAACTTAAACTCGTTTTCGCAGGAGCTTGGTCGCCTCGTTCGATCTGACGACCAATGGCTGAAGCGTCACCGCACTTCGTCGGCCAATGGCTACGTGTTGACGCGCCAACCCACGCCCGCGCTCGCTATGGTGTCCAAGTGATCCGGGTGGGGTTCTACGCGGGCGTAAAGGACGCCCATGGGGTGGCGTTCGACATATCACGTGACGACCTGATTTCGCTGCTGGAAGGTGAGGCGGCTATTGCCGCCGATCCTGCCCACAAAGCCGCTACAGGCGCATTCTCGACCGCAAGGTATCCCGATGGTGTAACGCGCGCGAAGGCCCACGCATTGGACGCCAGCGCCATCGCGCTCGATGTTGATGAGGGTTGGACGCTCGACGCGGCGGAAGCGGCGGTTAGACAGATGGGCACCCCCTTTGTCATTTACACAACGACGAAGCACAGCGCGGACCATCACCGTTTTAGGATCGTCCTTTTCCTCGACCGTCCGGTGAACAGCGACGACTACGAAGCCCTCTGGTTTGCGCTGGCGAAGAAGTGGGGCGTCGCGATGGATCAGAAGACGCGTGACATCTCCCGTCTGTCGATCCTCCCTCGCGTATGGTCGGGTACACCATGTGAACTGCGATCATGTCGAGATGGTCAGCCCGTCGTCGTGGATGCGATCCTGCGGGATTCTCCGCGCGATCCTGAACCGATCCCCGCGCCAGCGCGTCCGGCCTTCTTCGACCCTCTGGCGAAGGCGAGGGCAGACCTCCGCCAACGCCGAAACGGTAGTGTAGATTTCGACACGCTTTGTGACTTGGATAGCTCGCCCATCATATCCGCTACGGCTCTGACGGAAAGCCTCACACGCGTGAAGGGCGGTCGGACATTCAAACTTTTGTGCAGCGCCGCTGTTACTGCCCGGCGGCGGGGCTACGACATAAGCGTTGAACATCTCGTGGAAATCTCGAAGGCGTTCAGCTTGAGGGTCGGCCGGAAGGTGAGCGCCTTCGAGCATCGCAATGATGCGACCAACGCGTTCACGTGGGCGGAAAGGCGTGTGCTGTGACATAAACCTGCCGCATACATGAGTATTCTAGTCCGCGCAGAACTTTGTAGCTGTAATTTGGCTGCGCGGGCATTTGTGAAAATAAATAATAGTTCAGCGATCTATGACGCGCCCGGCGTTGCGCACTCTGCTGGGATATTCGCCAAGAAGCGATTTCTCACGACTTCCCACAAACATGCCATTAGGAAACCGATTTTGGCGTTCGTGATCTATGTAAATTTCGTATGGTACAGGACCAACAGTAATGGACGTTTTCGGTTCAATCATTCTACCTGCGGACGATTGCAGCCAGTCGGTGACCTTTGCGGATGTAGCCCTCATGCCTCCGGTATTTATATCCTGCACCTGATAAGTGATATGCCACTCAGCCATTGAATTAGATTTTATCTGGCCGCCGTTTTCTAGAATCTTGAATGTAATAATTTCGTCTGTGTAGAAAGCGTATACAAGCGCAAGAAGGTACAATGGTTCGACCGCTAATTCATGTTCCCATGAAGTTACAAACGTCGAAATTATCTCAAAACATTGCACCAAATCTCTGTTTGAAAGCCGTGTCTGATCTGCCCACTCAGTGATGAGTGACCACGGCTCATTCCCTGCTAATGGGAAAAAGACCTTGCTGGCGTCGATTCCGGCTTGTTCAAGGAGATGGGCGACGAAGGCGTGGCGTTTTGCCTCAGGGAAAACGAATACCCTATCAAAAAATCGGCGGAGATATTTTCGTGCCTCAAATTCCGCTCCATAAATCGCCTTAACCGAATGCGCTAACTGCTCGCTGTCGGTGGCCACGACGAAGACAATGCCTTCGATGCTGAAAAGATGTTTGACATCTTCAAGAAACTTAATTGCATATGTCGGTCGGCAGCGATCGAGTTCATCGATGAAGACGAACATCGGTGCCCGCATGCCTTTGCCAACGGCATACTCAATGGCAAGAGCGGTCTGCTCCTTGAAAATGCGAATGGCATCAGTCGCTTTTTGATGCTGCGCGACGCGTTCACTGACAAGCGTCTTTAGAGAGGCGTCCCATACCTTTTCAAAGCTCTTATCGAAGCTTTCGTCCTTGTCTTTTTCATTGTCTTTGGGATCAGTTTTTGACGGGGCGGGGGTGGAGGTCGCCTCCCGTACGCGGTCGGCAATCTTGTCAACGCTTATGCCTGCTACGGTCTTCAGGGCATGAAAGGCCATCTGTTTGCCAGTTTCAGCCGCCACAGTGCCAAGCGCCTGTTTGCCCTTGCGAAACGCGGCTTTTGCTTTCGGTTCTTCATCGAGGAAAGGCTTTAGTGCGCCTTCGATCGCTGCCATCACGGTTATGAGCGGATCATTCGAATGGTCATCTTGCCACGCGTTAACCATCCCCACGACGTGGTCGGCGCGAAGCGATGCTGCAAGATTTTCAAGGAAGAAGGTCTTCCCCGTCCCCCATGCCGCGTCAATGTTCAGAATGTATGAGCCGTTGCCGGAGGCTTTCCGAGCCTCATAGCGCTCCATCATCACTCTGATTAGGTGCTCGCCGTCCGCTTGGCGATTGAGTTTGTCATTGGCCCATGGGGTATCCGTCATGCTCACAGCGTATTCGCCGTTCTCCACCGTTCGCAAGGTCTACCGTCAAGCGAAAACAACCATATTGAACTTTCTTGTAAAATCTGTATAATCGCGGGCAGGAAACGGGTGCCGCCTTGGCATCACGAGCATGATCAAAGCGATCGTGGATCGTGATGGAGCGCACGTTGGCCGACACCTTCCTTGAACTGATCCTTGGCGACGCGCTTGACGTGATGTCGCAGCTTCCCGACTGTCATGTTGACCTGATCTGCGCCGACCTGCCCTACGCCACCACGGTCTGCGCGTGGGATAAGCGGCTTGATATGGCGCGGCTGTGGGATGAGTTTCGCCGCATCACGACGGCGAACGGCACTATCATCCTGAATTCGGCCGGGCGCTTCACGGCTGATCTGATTACGGCTGCACCTGACCTCTATAAGTACACCCTCATTTGGGAGAAATCGCGGCCGTCTTCGCACCTGAAATCGAAGAACCAGCCCGTCTCTGCGCACGAAGAAGTTTTGGTTTTCTCCAAAGGGGCGATCGTTGACGCATCGCGCTCGACACGCCGGATGACCTATAACCCCATCGGTGCTGTGCCGGATCAGGTCAGGAAGAAGCGCCGGGTCAAGACGGAAGCGTATGGAAAGACCACGGCGGCGCGAGTGGGTGAAGAGTATATGGCGTGGAAGAAATTTCCGCGCTCTATCTTGAAGTTCAACAACCCCGTTCGCCCTTTTCACCCTACCCAAAAGCCTGTGGGCCTTCTTGAGTTTCTGGTCGCCGCATATTCGAATGCGGGAGATGTCGTCCTCGACTGCACGATGGGCTCGGGTACCGCTGGGGTCGCGGCTATCCGGCTCGGTCGAAGCTTCGTCGGTATCGAGCGCGAAGAAGAATACTTCGACTTCGCTTATGACCGGATCATGGATGAAAAGAAGAATCCGGGACCGTTTGAATGCGAGCTTCTCCATCCGGTCACGGTCGTCGCGAATGATGAGTGCGAGCCCATCGCGGCTGAGTAATCCGCGCAAGTAAAAGTTTTTGTTGCTTCGCGACGCAGCGCGCAACGATTCAAGCCAAAATCAAAAATAAAAACGTCGACACGCAGCGGTGAGTTGTCGTGGTCAAAGTTGTGTGTATTCACAAGTGTAACATCTAAATCGACCATGAGAAGTCCGGTTTATATAAAAAGTGGTAGATATTTCGAGGCCTTGCGGAAGACGAAAACTGGCGCGATGTCTTGTCTTGTCAGGACGATCGGTAGGCGCGCTGGCTTGTAAACGATGAACCTGCGGGTTCGAGTCATAGGAGCAATAAGTGAGTAAGATAGAATGGACCGGAAAAACTTGGAATCCCGTCGTGGGATGTCGGCGGGTCTCGCCCGGATGTGATAACTGCTATGCAATCCTCGAAAGTCACCGAAAAAATGGGATGTTTCCGCACTACGCTGGTGTGACGATCAACGATGCTCAGCGCGTAGACTGGACAGGGCGCTATAATGTCGCGCCTGATCACATTTTTGAGAAACCTGTCCGCACAACATCGCCCACGACGTGGTTTGTGAACTCGATGAGCGACCTGTTTGGCGAAGGCGTGGATGACGCTACGATCAAGCGTGTGTTCGCAATCATGAATGCGACGCCCCACCACACGTATCAGATTCTGACCAAGCGGCCGAACCGCGCTGTCCGTATCGCAAGCGAACTGCGATGGTCAGAAAATATCTGGATGGGCACTAGCATCGAGAGCGACAAATACGCTGGCCGCGCCGATTATCTGCGCAAGATCCCCGCTGCTGTCCGCTTCATCAGTGCGGAACCGCTTCTTGGCCCGCTCCACTCGCTCGATCTTACCGATATTGATTGGCTGATCGCGGGCGGCGAGTCTGGTCGTTCGCGTGACAAGATCAGGCCGATGTCGATCGATTGGGTGCGCGATCTTCGTGACCGCTGCATTGAAGCGAAGGTCGCTTTTTTCTTCAAGCAATGGGGTAATTACGACGAACGCGGCCTCTGGCATCGAAAAAAGGATAACGCAGGGCGCGAACTTGACGGTCGGACGTGGGATGAGATGCCTACGCCTCGCGCCTCAAAGTCCGTTGAAGCGGGAACGTCAAACGACAACGAGCGTCGCGGTTGGTCATCGATTCTAGAGTTTCGCAATCACCTCGCGAGCGAACACGCTTTGGAAGACGCTCCTCCCGTCCATAACGACGATACGCCTCGCCGCTCACTGCGTGAACCGATCTGGAAGAAGCTACGTGACGAAGGCCCGATGACTGGCGAGGAACTGCGTGATGCGGTCTTGCGCCAAGAAGGCCTTGATCCAGCGTCCCCCCGCCTTGTGAACTATCACGCGTGGGCTTTGGTTGATCTTCAGGCGGGCGGTTACGTAGAGTCATTCTTGAGGGATGTCGCGGGCAAACGTGGCCGGACGAAGCGTGTGAAGATGTATCGGGCGATCAAGCCGCGCATCCGGGTGAAAGCCGCGTGAGCGACCTCATCACTTCGGCCGAATTGGCGCGGATGTTGTGTCTCGACATCCGCACCATCTCTCGCCGTCGCGCGTCTGGTACGCTCGACATCCCCACGATCAACATCGCCCCGCCGGGTGCCCGACCGCAGCCGCGTTTCCGGTTAGCGGATGTTGAAGATTACCTTTCGAGAAAGTCCCGACCATGACAGAAATTGAAATTTGGCGTGACGGTCCCGCCGTCTTGACGCAGCGCGGTTCGGTCTACCGCTTCGAGAACGGCCATGATGATGCGATCTATGGACGCTCCGCTACTGAATTTCTTGAGCGTGATCGCCGAGGTATCATCCCAAGTGCCGCCCTTTGGGCGATCAACAACCAAGAACTTTGATTTCTGACCCTTATCGGCGGGATACGCGGCCCGCCGATTAAATATCGTTATGACACGAGAACAATTCGAAAATATGCGCGACTGTCTGCGCGACATATTCCCCGCTGCTGACCCGTCAGACGTGCAGTTCGCCTATCTCCTTGGTGCGATCGACGCCGCGACTGAAATCACCGCGAAGCTGGAGGTGGATGATGATTTTGCACGTTGATCAGCCTGATTATGCCGTCATGGCGGAAGCCGCGCCGCTGTCCGAATGGTCAATCCCACGATTGGTCGCTGACATCTGGACAGAGGGTGATGAAGAGGATCGCCGGGAGATTGACCGGCACCTCGCGCGCCTGCGGCGTCAGGGGGAGGCGGATCACGCCGCGATGATGAGCCGGTGGACGTTCGGATAGCGGTCAGTCGTTACCCTCAACCGTTTTTACGATTTCGAGGACGTGCCGTTCGCGGGGAGCGACCTCAAATCTGGAGTCGAAATTGCCGCTCGACATCTCGCATTGGCTGTCGAACGACTCCCAGCGTTCCCACTTCGCCAGATTGAGAAAATTGATGCAGTCCGGGCGAACCGTGAACAGGCCCCGCATCGGCTCCGGGATCGAAGAGTCGTCAACAATTTTGGTCAGCGTCTCACCTCGAAAATCGGGATGATTTGCTTTTTCCAACTCGTAATGCGCGAGAAACGCGCCTTCGCAATCAGGCTTCACATAACGGCGGATTGCGATGAGGAACATTGGTGTCTCCGTGATCAGGCACCCACCTTATGACAACAAAGGTGAGCCAAACGTCAACCGATCACGCATTGCATTTTATGACCCAACCTTGGTGAAATTGCAGCATGGCGATATCGAGAAGCTGTTCGGGCGGAAGTAAGACCGGCGAACTGCTTCTGTGCGACGCTGCCGGACGTCACGCCTATCCCGATGGGGGGGCGAACCGTCAGGGAAGCCGCCAAGCCGAAGGGCGTTCGTTGAAATCGCCCCAGAAATAATATCGATCCTGTCGCCGATCATAGGAAGCCAGGCTCCACTGCGGCGGATCGGGCCATCCGAACCAGTCCCGGTCGATCAGATACAAGGTCTCGTCGCCATGATCCGCGACAAAGCCTGTCCCGGTCTTGCCCGCCCAGTTGAAATCATCGCCCAGCAGGGCGCATGGTGGCCAATCCTCCACGGCCGCGAACCGCCATAGCAGGGGCCAATCGGCACGCAGGCGGAATCCCGCCCTTCTTCGCCATATACGGAGGAAGGGGAGTGCCCAGCGATCGGCTTTCCCGATCACGACGCGATCCGGCCATCGCGCTGCGAATCAAAATCGTCCTGATCCAGTTTGCACACCTCTTGTTCTGGCGATGAACCGAGCCCATAGGGCGATGAGTTGAGATTTTTTACGTTTCAGCGTTCACCGTAACGAAACTTTTGCACTTCGCGGTGTATTTACTGGTCCATTGGACAGACAGGCAGTTTTACCATGAAACATATCATGCCGCTCATTTTCGCTTTGATCCCGCTGGCCGCCGTGGTCAGCGCCTGCGTGGCCTGTCCGTAACGTCGTCCTGCGCGGCCAGCGTGCCGTGCGCCATGGTGTCGTCCCCAAGACGCAAAAAAGGGCCGCCCGGACATGCCGGACGGCCCTTTCTTTTTCGGCGGAAGGCCGAAGCGTTGGGGATTAGCCCTGCGCTTCTTCCTGTTCCGGCTGAACCTCGGCGGTGGCGCCGGGCTCTGCGTTGGGATCGTAATCCTCGGTGAAGCCGGCTTCGTCACGCTCGAACATCGAGGCCATGACGTCGACGCCCTGCGCCTGCATCTCGGCTTCTTCCGGCGAGCGGGCGACGTTGACCTTGACGGTCACGGCCACTTCCGGGTGAAGCGCGACGCGCACGTCGTACAGGCCGATCGCCTTGATCGGACGGTCGAGCACGATCTGGCTCTTGTTCACCTTGTGGCCGTCGGCGACCAGCGCCTCGACCAGGTCGCGCACCGCGACCGAGCCGTACAGCTGGCCGACGTTCGACGCCTGACGGATCAGGGTGACGGTGGCGTTCTCGAAGGTCTTCGATTCGACCTCGGCCTCGGCGCGACGGTTCGCGTTCTCGGCTTCGATGCGGGCGCGGTTGGCCTCGAACACCTTCTTGTTGGCTTCGTTGGCGCGCAGCGCCTTCTTGCGCGGCAGCAGGAAGTTACGGGCATAGCCGTCCTTCACCGAAACCACGTCGCCGATGGCGCCGAGCTTCTCGACGCGCTCAAGCAGAATAACGTTCATCTGTAAGACCCCTTACTTCACGACGTAGGGCAGGAGGCCCAGATGACGCGCGCGCTTGATCGCCTGGGCGAGTTCGCGCTGCTTCTTGGCCGACACGCTGGTGATGCGCGACGGCACGATCTTACCGCGCTCGGACACGAAGCCCTGGAGCAGACGGACGTCCTTATAGTCGATCCGGGGCGCGTCCTTCGCGGAGAAGGGGCAGCTCTTGCGGCGACGGAAAAACGGGCGGGCCATTATGCGGCTTCCTCTTCACGATCACGACGGGGGCGGTCAGCGCGGTCGGGGCGTTCGCCACGATCGGCACGACGCTCGCGGTCGCGCTCCTGCTTGCGCATCATCACCGACGGACCTTCTTCATGGCCGTCAACCTTGACGGTCATGTAGCGGATCACGTCTTCGTTGATCTGGGTCTGGCGCTCCAGCTCGGCGACGACACCGGCGGGGGCGTCGATTTCGAGCATGACGTAATGCGCCTTGCGGTTCTTGGCGATCTTGTACGCCAGCGAACGCAAGCCCCAGGTCTCGGTCTTCACGACCTTGCCCTGATTGTCCTCGACGATCTTCGTGGCGGCTTCCGCCAGCGCGTCCACCTGCGCCTGTGCCAGATCCTGGCGCGCAAGGAACACGTGCTCGTAAAGAGCCATGCAGCTTACCTTATGTTGGCCGATCGCTGATGCCCACCCCATGTGGGACACCCCTCCGGCTGTCTTCCATACTTCAATACCGTCACGCCAAAATGGCATGAGGGCGGGTGAAGCAGGTGCTTCCCGCCCAATGGTGCGCCGGCTCATAGCGATTTGGCGGCAAAAGGCAAGCGGGGAAGGGGCGCACACTTGCCAGCGGCGGGCGACCTTTCTACCGCGCGGGCCATCCTATTACTGTTTCATGGCAGAACCAACATGCGTGCATTCATCTTTCCGGGCCAGGGCAGCCAGGCCGTCGGCATGGGCAAGGCGCTGGCCGAGGCGAGCCCCGTCGCCCGCGAGGTGTTCCAGGAGGTCGACGAGGCACTGGGCCAGCATCTCTATCGCCTGATGGTCGAGGGGCCCGCCGACGAGCTGACCCTGACCGAGAATGCGCAACCCGCGATCATGGCGAACGCCATCGCGACCCTGCGCGTGCTAGAGAAGGAAGGCGGCGTGCGGCTGTCCGAGAAGGCCGACTTCGTCGCGGGCCACTCGCTGGGCGAATATACTGCGCTGTGCGCGGCCGATGCGATCGACCTGCCGACGACGGCGCGCCTGTTGAAGCTGCGCGGCCGGGCGATGCAGGCGGCGGTGCCGGTGGGCGAGGGGGCCATGGCCGCGCTGCTCGGTGCGGACCTGGAAAAGGCCAAGACGATCGCGGGTGCGGCGGTCGATGCGCTTCTAGCCGAGGGCGGCGAGGAACTGGTCTGTACGGTCGCCAATGACAATGATCCGAGCCAGGTCGTCATCTCCGGCCACCGCGCGGCGATCGAGAAGGCGGTGGCGTTGGCCAAGGACCTGGGCGCCAAGCGCGCGGTCCTGCTGCCGGTGTCGGCGCCGTTCCACTGCCCGCTGATGCAGCCCGCCGCCGATGCGATGGACGCCGCGCTGGCCGAGGCGACGATCCGCGCGCCGCTGGTGCCGGTCTATGCCAATGTCGAGGCGGCCCCCGTCGCCGATCCCGGCGCGATCCGCGCGCTGCTGGTCGCGCAGGTGACGGGCATGGTCCGCTGGCGCGAATCGGTGCTGGCGATGCAGGACGCGGGCGTGACGCAGTGCGTCGAGTTCGGCGGCAAGGTGCTCGGCCCCATGGTCAAGCGTATCGCCCCCGACGTCGATGCGGTCAGCGTCGTGACCATGGACGATATCGAGGGGCTGCTCGCCAAGCTCTGATTTTGCGCGCAGAGGCGCAGAGGACGCAGAGGGGAGTCGGGGCCATGCGGGACATCGATCTCGTCAGCGGGGATGTGGTCGATGTGGCTTTGCGGCTGCATCGTGAGCTTGGTCCCGGCCTCCTCGAAAGTGTCTATGAGATTGTGCTGGCCGCCAGATTGGCAGCCATGGGCTGCTCTGTCGCGCGTCAGCGTAGCATAGACATCGAATTTGAAGGTGTGCGTATTGAAGGGGCCTTCAAGATCGACCTTCTGGTCGATGAGCGTCTTGTGGTCGAAATCAAATCGGTTGAGCGATTGGCCCCCGTTCACGCCAAACAACTTCTGACGTATCTTCGTCTCACCGGGCAACCTGTGGGGCTGCTGATCAACTTCGGAGGGGAGACGCTGCGAGAGGGCATACGTCGCCTCGTCAACAACCATAACCCCTCTGCGTCCTCCGCGCCTTTGCGCGAACAAAAATTCTAGGGAGTTTCTCAAATGTTCGACCTGACAGGAATGACCGCCCTCGTGACGGGCGCATCGGGTGGCCTCGGCTCGGCGGTGGCCAGGGCGTTGGCGGCGCAGGGGGCGAAGCTGGCGCTGTCCGGCTCCAATATCGACAAGCTGGAGGCGTTTCGCGTCGAGCTGGGCGGCGATCATGTCGCGGTGCCGTGCAACCTGTCCGATCCTGCCGCGGTCGATGCGCTGATCCCGCAGGCGGTCGAGGCGCTGGGCGGCAAGCTCGACATCCTGGTCAACAATGCGGGTGTCACCCGCGACAACCTGACCATGCGGATGAAGGACGAGGAGTGGGACCAGGTCATCAGCGTCAACCTGGAGGCGACCTTCCGTCTGATCCGCGCCGCCGCCAAGCCGATGATGAAGGCGCGCTTCGGCCGCATCATTTCGATCACCTCGATCGTCGGCGCGACCGGCAATCCCGGCCAGGCCAACTATGCCGCGTCCAAGGCGGGCATCGTCGGCATGTCGAAGGCGGTGGCGCAGGAACTGGCCAGCCGCAACGTCACCGTCAACTGCGTCGCCCCCGGCTTCATGCGCTCGGCGATGACCGACGTGCTGCCCGAGGCGCAGAAGGCCGCGCTGCTCGGCAAGATCCCGGCGGGCGATCTGGGCAAGGGCGAGGATATCGGTGCCGCCGTCGTCTATCTGGCGTCGAAGGAAGCGGGCTATGTCACCGGCCAGACGCTGCACGTGAACGGCGGCATGGCGATGCTGTAAGAGGCATATTTGCCACGAATGACCTTATCCTGGCCCAAGTCCGTCGCTGGACGGGCTTGCCAGACTAGGGCGCGCGTTCTACGTGCGTTCAGGAAGTATCAACCCCCGATGAATTACGAGAAGGGATTACCATGAGCGAGACCGCCGACCGCGTGAAGAAGATCGTCGTCGAGCATCTCGGCGTCGAAGCCGACAAGGTGACCGAGGACGCGAGCTTCATCGACGACCTCGGTGCCGACAGCCTCGACATCGTCGAGCTCGTCATGGCGTTCGAGGAAGAGTTCGGTGTCGAAATCCCGGACGATGCCGCCGAGAAGATCACGACCGTCAAGGACGCGATCACCTATATCGACGAGAACAAGGCCTAATACCGGGGCCTCGGCCCGCATGATCTGCGGGCCGAACGGGTCGCAAGACCAGGTTTCAAGCGGCTCCCCGACCCCGACTAGCGGGCGGGGAGCCGTTTTCGTTTGGGAATGGAGTGGAATATGCGGCGCGTCGTCGTAACCGGACTGGGTCTTGTCACGCCTCTGGGCGCGGACGTGGAAACCGCCTGGGCCAATCTGATCGCTGGCAAGTCCGGCGCCGGTCCGATCACGCGGTTCGATACCACGGGCCAGAAATGCACCATCGCGTGCGAGGTGAAGCCCAAGGACCATGAGTATGGCTTCGACCCCGACAAGCGCGTCGACCACAAGGTCCAGCGCCAGGTCGATCCCTTCATCGTCTATGGCATCGACGCCGCCGGTCAGGCGCTGGAAGATGCCGGTCTGACCGAGATGGACGAAGAGATGCGGCTGCGCGCGGGCGTGTCGATCGGCTCGGGCATCGGCGGTCTGCCGGGCATCGAGATCGAATCGGTCAACCTGCACGAGCGCGGCCCCGGCCGGGTCAGCCCGCACTTCGTCCATGGCCGCCTGATCAATCTGATTTCCGGCCAGGTCAGCATCAAATACGGCCTAATGGGCCCGAACCATGCGGTCGTCACCGCCTGCTCGACCGGCGCGCATTCGATCGGCGATGCGGCGCGCATGATCCGCGACGACGATGCCGACATCATGCTGGCGGGCGGTGCGGAAAGCACGATCAACCCGCTCGGCGTCGCTGGCTTCGCCCAGGCACGTGCGCTCAACATGAGCATGAACGACCGTCCGACCGAAGCCAGCCGCCCCTATGACAAGGGCCGCGATGGCTTCGTGATGGGCGAGGGCGCGGGCGTCGTCGTGCTCGAGGAATATGAGCACGCCAAGGCGCGTGGCGCGAAAATCTATGCCGAGGTCGTCGGTTACGGTCTGTCGGGCGACGCCTATCATGTCACCGCGCCGCATCCCGAAGGCAAGGGCGCCGAGAATGCGATGCGCATGGCGCTGCGCAAGGCGGGCATGGAGCCGTCGGACATCGACTATATCAACGCGCATGGCACCTCGACCATGGCCGACACGATCGAACTGGCCGCTGCCAAGCGCGTGTTCGGCGACGACCTGTCGGGGGCGTCCATGTCGAGCACCAAGTCGGCGATCGGCCATCTGCTGGGCGGGGCCGGTGCGGTCGAGAGCATCTTCTGCATCCTCGCGCTGCGCGACCAGATCGTGCCGCCGACGCTGAACCTCGACAATCCCGATGAGGGCACCGAGGGCGTCGATCTTGTGCCGCACACGGCCAAGAAGCGCGAAGTGAAGGCGGTGTTGAACAATTCGTTCGGCTTCGGCGGCACCAATGCTTCGCTGGTGATGAAGGCGATTTAATTCGCCCGAACCCCAACTTCCGTTCAGCCTGAGCCCTTCGGCTGGCTGGCACGCCAGCCGCTCAGGATAGACTTCGGTGCATAGCGCCGAAGTCGAAGGCCACGGGATGCGGGGCGAGTTCGCGTGCACTTCGACTTCGCTCAGTGCGAACGAAGGGCGGGCTTATCCAAAGAAAACCCCGGCCACCGCCGGGTCCGCTTGCAAAACGCTCAAGCCCGCGCCATCGGGCGGCCAGCAAAGCGGACCCGGATCGGTGCCGGGGTTGTTCCATGTCCGGGCCACTGCGCCCTCGTCAAAAACCGGGTGAGATATGCGCAAGGTCGGCTGTATCGGATTGCTGCTGGGGCTGATCGGCATCGCCGTTTTCGCCTGGGTCGCGCATGACTGGGCGGGTAGCGGTCCGGCGGACAAGCCGCTGGCGGTCGTCGTGCCCGAGGGGGCGAGCCTGGCGCGTGCTGCCAACGAACTGCAAAAGGCCGGCGCGATCCGTTCGGCCAGTCGTTTTCGCCTGTACGCACGGGTCTTCGGTGATGGCGGGGCGATCAAGGCGGGTGAATATGCCATCCCCGAACATGCCAGCGCGCATGATGTCCTGACCCTGCTCCAGGAGGGCAAGGTCCGCCAGCGGCTGGTGCCGGTGCCCGAGGGTTATCCCTCGGTCCTCGTCCATGACGCCCTGATGCGGGCCGATGGCCTGACTGGCGATGTGCCCGTTCCCGCCGAGGGATCGGTCCTGCCCGACAGCTATGCCTATCAGAAGGGCGATACCCGTGCCGCGATCGTCGCGCGGATGCAGAAGGCGATGAAGACCTATCTCGCCCAGGCCTGGGCCGACCGGAAGCCCGGCATCGCGGTCAAGTCGCCGCAGGAAGCAATCATCCTCGCCTCGATCGTCGAGAAGGAAACCGGCAAGCCGTCCGAACGGCGAACGGTCGCGGCGGTCTATGGTAACCGTCTGCGCATCGGCATGCCGCTTCAGGCCGATCCGACCGTGATCTATCCGATCACCAAGGGGCGTCCGCTCGGCCGCCGTATCCTGCGGTCCGAGCTTCACGCCAAGAACGGCTACAACACCTATGCCAGCCCCGGCCTGCCGGTCGGGCCGATCGCCAATCCGGGGCGTGCCTCGATCGACGCGGTGCTGAACCCGGCGGACAGCAAGGCGCTGTATTTCGTGGCGGACGGATCGGGCGGCCATGTGTTTGCCGATACGCTGGCGCAGCATAATGCCAATGTGCAGAAATGGTACGCGATCCGCCGCCAGCGCGGCGAGATGTGACGATCAGCGCGCTTCTTGCCTGAGGCGCTGGGAGAGTTTGCGTTGTGACGAGGACGCATAGGCGCGGCACGCGCCCGGCGTCGTCAGGAACCGGCTGGTCGCGCCGTCCTGATCGGCATGGGCGGTGATCAGGATGTCGCAGGGCAGGGCGCGCATCGCCGCCTGACCGCGCGCGAAGGCCGCGACCACCGCCTTGTTCGTCGGGGCGGAGAAGCGATAATCGTCGGCCGATACCAGGTTCAGGCTGGCGGCGAAGACGATCGCCTTGCACCGCTGGGCTTCGCAGGCACGCCAACTCCAACTCGTGCTGCCCATGGTATGGCCCGGCGTCGCCCGCGCGGTGACGATGGTGTTGCCCAGGGTCAGTCGCTCGCCGTCGCGCAGGACCTTCACCGTGCGGACGGGCGGAAATCTGCTGTCATACCCACGTTGCGGATCGTCCATGGCCAGCCGCCCGGTGCGCAACCCTTGCGCGCCCCGGGGGCTGGCGACGACCATTGCACCAGTGTCGCGCGCGAGTGCAGCTAAACCGCCCGCATGGTCGAAATGCGGCTCCGTGCTGAGAATATATCTGATGTCGCGCGGGCGGAAGCCGAGCTTTGCGACATTGGCCAGGATCGCAGGTGCGGCCTGGGGCAGCGCGCCGTCGATCAGGATCAGACCCTGGCCCGTATCGATCAGCGCGACGTTCAAACCGCCAAAGCCGACCAGATAGGTGGTGCCGAAGACCTTCACCGGCGGGCGCGGTGCGAGCCATTCCGCCGTGTGATCGGTCACGATCGGTTTGGTCAGCGGATCGGGCGTTTGTGGCATGGCGGGCGCGGTGACGATGGCGATCAGCGAAAGCAGGGTCGGTCTGGCGAGCATGGCGTGTCTCCTTGCCCGGCAGAATGGATCGCTTTGTCCCGTGCGACAAAGCATCTTCCCTCGACACAGCCATGAGCGGATTTCATGATGGGGCATGGACCGCGCACAGCTTCCCCTCAATGCCTTGCGAGCCTTTGAGGCGGCGGCGCGGCATCTGAACTTCACGCGCGCCGCGATCGAACTGTGTGTCAGCCAGGGGGCGGTCAGCCATCAGGTCGCGGCACTGGAAAAGAGACTTGGCTCGCGGCTGTTCCATCGTCTGCCGCGAGGACTGGCGCTGACCGATGACGGACAGGCGCTGGTGCCGGTCCTGGCCGAGACGTTCGACCGGATCGGGGCGACGCTCGACCGGTTTGCCGACGGCCGTTTCCAATATGTGCTGAACATCGGGGTGGTGGGGACTTTCGCGACCGGATGGCTGCTCGAGCGGCTGGACGATTTTGCGGCGACCCATCCGCACATCGATGTTCGCGTGTCGATCAACAACAACCGCGTCGATCTGGCGGGGGAGGGGCTGGATTACGCGATCCGCTTCGGCGACGGGGCCTGGCATGGCACCCATGCCGAGCCGCTGATGGCCGCACCGCTGACGCCGCTTTGTACCCCCCTGGTGGCCGCGCGATTGAGGGAGCCGGGCGATCTGGCGCGGGAGCGGTTGTTGCGATCCTATCGGGTCAGCGAATGGGAAAGCTGGTTCGCCGCGGCAGGCGTTCCGGCACCGGCACTGCGTGGACCCATGTTCGACAGTTCGGCCTTGATGGTGACGGCGGCGATGGCCGGGTTGGGTGTCGCGCTCGCGCCGAAGGCGATGTTCGGGCGCGAGCTGACGAATGAGCGGTTGGTTCGACCATTCGGTGTGGAGATCGACGCCGGGCGGTACTGGCTAACGCGGTTGTTGTCGCGGAAGGAAGGGCTGGCGATGAAGGCGTTTCGTCTGTGGTTGGTCGGGGCGGTGGGCGCTTGAGCTCGCCAGTGATCTATCACCCTCACCCTTCCGGCGCCTTGCGCCTCCCTCCCTCTCCCAACGGGAGAGGGAAGGGTGAGGGTGTTCGTCCTTGATCAACCCCGCAGCGCTGCCGCCGCGCGGGCCTTGGCCTCCACATCGGCCATCGATCCGCCGGTTACCCAGCTGCCGCCCACGCACAGCACGCGGTCGAAGGCCAGCCAGTCGGGGGCGCTCGCTTCGGTGATGCCACCGGTCGGGCAGAAGCGCGCCTGGTAGAAGGGCGCGGCCAGCGCCTTCAGCGCCTTCAGGCCGCCGCTCGTTTCGGCGGGGAAAAACTTGAAATGGGTCAGGCCCAGGTCCAGCCCGCGCATGATGTCGCCCGCATTGGCGATACCGGGCAGATAGGGGATGCCGCTCTCGATCACCGCCGCGCCGAGACGATCGGTCAGGCCGGGCGAGACGATGAACTCGGCCCCCGCATCCGCCACGTCGCGCAGCTGCTGCTCGTTGACGACGGTGCCGGCACCGACGATCGCGCCGGGCACCTTCTTCATCTCGGCCATCGCCTCCAGCGCGGCGGGGGTGCGCAGCGTCACCTCCAGCACCTTGAGCCCGCCCGCGACCAGCGCCTCGGCCAGCGGCTTGGCGGTGGCGGCGTCGTCGATGACCAGCACGGGGATGACCGCGCTGGTGCGCATGATGGTGGCGATGTCGGTCATGAATGCTCCTGGGCAAAGGCCGCGGCTGCACCGAACAGGCCGGGCTGGGGATGGGTGATGAGCTTGACGGGGATGCGCGCCATCAGCGACTGGAACCGGCCCTTGGCGACGAAGCGCTGGTCGAAGCCCGAACGCAGCAACTTGTCCTTGATCCGGAAGCCGAGGCCGCCGGCGATCACGACGGTCTTGGCACCTTGCGCCAGCGCGAAGTCGCCCGCCACCGCGCCGAGCGCGAGACAGAATCGGTCGAGCGCGGCCAGCGCGATCGAATCGGTGCCCTCCAGCGCCTCGGTCCAGATTTCGCGGTCGTCGCGGCTGGGCACCGCACGGCCCTCCAGCGTGGCGAGCGTTTCGTAGATGGCGACGATGCCGGGTCCCGAGCAGATCCGCTCGCACGATACGCGGGTATAGGTGCGGCGCAGGCGCTTCAGGATCGCATCCTCGATGCCGTCGAGCGGGGCATAGTCCATATGACCGCCCTCGGTCTCGATGACATGGTAGCGTTCCGGCGTCAGCAGAACCTGCGCGACGCCCAGGCCGGTGCCGGGGCCGCAGACCGTGACGACGCCGTTGGCGGGCATCGGTTCTTCAGGGCCGCAGATATGGAGGAAATCCTCCTCCGGCACCTGCGCCACGGCATGGCCGACCGCGCCGAAATCGTTGATGACCGTATAGACGTCCGCACCCAGCCGCTCGGGAATCAGCGACGGACGGATGACCCAGGGGTTGTTGGTCATGCGAATGACGTCGCCGGTGATCGGTGAGGCGATGGCGAGCGAGGCCGCCTTGGGCAGCGGGCGGCCCAGATGCGCCTCGAACGCCTGCCACGCGGTCTGGAGCGAGGCGTGCTCGGCCGTCTTCTGCGTACACGGCTCGCCCAGCTTGACCACCCGGCCATTCTCGACCTCGGCGATCGCGAAGCGCGCATGCGTGCCCCCGATGTCGACGGCTACGATTTCCATGATGTCCTCCCCCTTATCTCTTTACAGGCCCGCGCCCGCGAGAATGGGCGATGCGCCCTTCTCGGCTTCGTCGGCGGCCTGGCGGAACAGCGCGAACAGCTCGCGGCCCATGCCCTGTGCCGGGGCGGGCGTCGCCGCCTGCTCGCGCGCGGCCCATTCGGCCGGATCGACCAGCGCGTTCAGTGTGCCCTCGACCGCGTCCAGACGGACGATGTCGCCGTTGCGGATCAGGCCGATCGCGCCGCCGCCGATCGCCTCGGGGCTGAGATGGATAGCGCAGGGCACCTTGCCGCTGGCGCCCGACATGCGGCCATCGGTGACGAGCGCGACCTTGAAGCCCCGGTTCTGGAGCACGCCCAGCGGCGGGGTCAGCTTGTGCAACTCGGGCATCCCGTTCGCCTTGGGGCCCTGGAAACGGACCACGACCACCACGTCGCGCTCCAGCTCGCCCGCCTTGAACGCGGCCTGGACTTCCGACTGGTCGGAGAAGACGCGAGCGGGGGCCTCGATGATCCAGCGTTCGCGCTCGACCGCCGACACCTTGATACAGGCGCGACCCAGATTGCCCGACAGGATGCGCATGCCGCCATCGGCCGAGAAGGGCGCGGCGGCGGGGCGCAGGATCGTCTTGTCGCCGCTGTCGCCGACCGGGGTCCAACTTAGCTTATCCTCGGCGATGACCGCCGTCTGGCCGTAATCGGACAGGTCCTTGCCCGCGACGGTCATGATGTCGCGGTGGAGCAGCCCGGCGGACAGGAGTTCGCGGATGACATAGGGCATGCCGCCCGCCGCCTCGAACCCGTTCACATCGGCCGAGCCGTTGGGATAGACACGCGCGATCAGCGGCACGGCGGCCGAAAGGCGGTCCATATCCTCCCAGTCGATGATGATCCCCGCCGCACGTGCGATGGCGGGCAGGTGGATCAGATGGTTGGTTGAACCACCCGTCGCGAGCAGGCCAACCGCCGCGTTGACGATCGCCTTCTCATCGACGCAGCGCCCCAGCGGGCGATAGTCGTCGCCACGCTGGCCGATCGCGGCGAGGCGATGGACGGCGGCGCGGCTGAGTTCCTGGCGCAGCTTGGTACCCGGATTGACGAAGGCGGCGCCCGGCATGTGCAGGCCCATCACCTCCATCATCATCTGGTTGGTGTTGGCGGTGCCGTAGAAGGTGCAGGTGCCCTTGGAATGATAGGCCGCGATCTCGGCGTCGAGCAGCTCGTCGCGCCCTGCCTTGCCCTCGGCAAAGGCTTCGCGGACGGCGGCCTTCTGCTTGTTGGGCAGGCCGGTCGGCATCGGGCCGCCGGGGACCAGGATCATCGGCAGATGGCCGAAGCGCAGCGCGCCCATCAGCAGGCCGGGCACGATCTTGTCGCAGATGCCGAGCAGCGCGGCCCCCTCGAAGGTGCCATGGCTCAGCGCGACCGCCGTCGATAGCGCGATGGTGTCGCGGCTGAACAGCGACAGTTCCATGCCCGCATAGCCCTGCGTCACGCCGTCGCACATGGCGGGCACGCCGCCCGCGACCTGTGCCGTCGCGCCGACTTCGCGTGCCCAGACCTTCATCAGTTCGGGATAGCGATAATAGACGGCGTGGGCGGACAGCATGTCGTTATAGGCCGACACGATGCCGATGTTCATGCCCCGATCCGCCTTCATGGCGTCGCGGTCTTCCTCGGTCCCGGCATAGGCATGGGCGAGGTTGGCGCAGCCCAGATTGGGGCGGCGGACCGCCGTCTCGGCCTCGTGCGCGATCAGGTCGAGATAGGCCTGGCGGCCCGGACGCGAGCGTTCGATGACCCGGTCGGTGACGGCAGAGACGGCGGCGTTGAGGCTCATTGCTCGCTCCAGTGGATGTCGATCGGCAGTTCGACTTCGGCCAGGACACGGCCGACCGGATAGGGCGACGATGCGCCTTCCTTGATCGCGTCTTCCAGCACCTTCTTCTTGGCGGGGCCCGAGATGGCGAACATGATCGAGCGGGCCGAGACGATGCCCGCCCGGCTGAGCGTCACGCGCGCGACCGGCGCTTCGGGCGGCAGCGGGTCGGGCATCAGGCCCAACGCGCGGCGCTCCTTGGGGCCGTTGAGCGCTTCGTCATAGTCGGGGCCAGGGAAGATCGAGGCGGTGTGCCCGTCCGCGCCCATGCCCAGCAGCACCAGGTCGAGCGGCCAGTGCAGTTCCTGCATCAGCGCATCGGCCGAGCGACCGGCGGCCTTATAGTCCGACGTGGCCTGCGGCACGATCGGCATGACGCGCGCGCCCTTGGGCAGGAAGATCTTGCCGATCATGGTGACGTTGGAAAGCGGATCGCCCAGCGGCACGACGCGCTCGTCGGCGGGGACGATGGTCACGCGCTTCCAGTCGAGCTTGGCCTGGGCCAGCTTTTCATAGACCGGGATCGGCGTCTTGCCGCCCGACAGTGCGATCACCGCCGCGCCGCGCGCCTCGATCGCGCTTTCGATGATGAACTGGATGTCGCCCGCCAGCGCGTTCGCCATTTCGGTGGTGTCTTCGTAATCCCACCATTCGATTTCGTCGGTCATGTCATCCTGTCCTAGATATTCGGGGCGCAAGATAGGACCCGCCGCACGGACGGGCCATATTGCGCCAAAGTCTTCGCCCTCACGATCGGGGCGGCGGCGATCAGTCGTCCTGCCAGTGCACCCCGTCGCGCTCGGTCAGCGCGATGGCGGAGGAGGGGCCCCAGCTGCCGCTCGGATAGGTCTTGGGCTTGACGTCGTTGGCGTCCCAACCGGCTCGGATCGCGTCGATCCAGGTCCATTGCGCCTCCACCTCGTCGCGACGGACGAACAGCGTCTGATCGCCCTCGATCAGGTCGAGCAGCAGCCGCTCATAGGCGATGCGGCGGCGGGTGCCCGCAAACTCGGCGTCGAGCGACAGGTTCAACGGCACTTCGCGCAGGCGGATGCCGTCGCGGTCGAGGCCCGGCTCCTTCGCCATCACCAGCAGCTGGATATATTCCTCGGGCTGCAGGCGGATGACCAGCGTGTTGGGCTGGAGCAGGCCGCCACGCCCGGCGAACATCGAGTGCGGTACGGGCTTGAACTGGATCGCGATCTCGGAACGGCGCGCGGCCATGCGCTTGCCGGTGCGCAGGTAGAAGGGCACACCCTGCCAACGCCAATTGTCGACATGCGCCTTGATCGCTACGAAGGTCTCGGTCTTGGACGGCTTGCCCAGCTCGTCGGCATAGGAACCGACGATCTTACCCCCGACCGCGCCATCGGCATATTGGCCGGTGACGGTGTGGTTGGGCACTTCCTCCGGCGTCATCAGGCGCAGCGAGCGGAAGACCTTGGCCTTTTCGTCGCGGATCGCGGTGCCGTCATAGCGCGCGGGCGGCTCCATCGCGACGAGCGCGAGCAGCTGCAGGATGTGGTTCTGCACCATGTCGCGCAGCGCACCCGCACCCTCATAATAGCCCGCGCGATCCTCCAGCCCGACCGTCTCGGCGATGGTGATCTGCACATTGTCGATACCGTGCGCGTTCCAGATCGGCTCGAAGAAGAAATTGCCGAAGCGCAGCGCCAGGATGTTCTGGACCGTTTCCTTGCCCAGATAATGGTCGATGCGGAAGGTCCGCTCCTCGGGGAAGCCGAAGGCGACCGCGTCGTTGATCTCCTTGGACGAGGCGAGATCGTAGCCGAGCGGCTTTTCCAGACCGATCCGCACCGTCTCGCCCGCCAGCCCGACCGATTCGAGGCCCTTGATGGTCGACTCGAACAGGCTGGGCGCGGTCGACAGATAGATGGCTAGGCCGTTCGACACGTCGCCGACCTTCTCCGCCAGCGCCGGGAAGCCGTCCGTCGAGGAGGCGTCGAGCGACTGATACTGGACCCGTTCCAGGAAGCTGGCGATCTTGTCGGCGTCCTTGCGGTCGTCCGGCAGGAAGGTGTCGAGCGCCTTGGCCGCGAACTCGCGGAAGCTGGCATCGTCATGGTCCGACCGGGCGGTGCCGGTGATCGTCAGCCCCTCGGGCAGCAGCCCGTCCGAATGGAGGTTGAACAGCGAGGGCAGCAGCATCCGCTGCGACAGGTCGCCGGTCGCGCCGAACAGCAGTAGCTTGCCAACGGGATTGCGCGTCATGACGTCTCCTTAGAGCACGAGGCCGGCGGTCGGATCGAGCCCGGCCATGATATTCAGGTTCTGGACCGCCGCACCCCCGGCACCCTTGCCCAGATTGTCGAGCGTGGCGATCAGTCGCGCCTGTCCCGTGGCCGCATTGCCGCAGACACGCAAGGTCATCCGGTCAGTTCCGGCATTTTCCTCGATATTCACCGCCGCTACGGCATCCGCCGAAAAACGCACGATGCGGCTGTCGGCATAGGCCTCGGCCAGCACCTGCGTCACGCGGTCGAGCGAGGGCGCGCCCGGCAGGGCGTAAAGGGGCAGGGGCACCTCGACGACCATGCCGCGATAGGTGTCGACCACGGCAGGCGCGAAGATCGGCGCATGGGTCAGGCCCGAATGACGCTGCATCTCCGGCGCGTGCTTGTGCGCGAGGGTGAGGCCATAGGGGCGGAAGGCGCGCTCGGTGGCGGTTTCATATTCGGCGATCATCGCCTTGCCGCCGCCCGAATAACCCGAGGCGGCATTGACCGTCACCGGGAAGTCCGCCGGGATGATCCCGGCGCGCACCAGCGGACGGACAAGTGCGAGGAAGCCGGTCGGATAACAACCGGGATTGGACACGAACCGCGCCGCGGCGATCCTGTCCTGCTGCTCCGGCTCCAGCTCGGCAAAACCATAGACCCATCCCGCAGCGGTCCGGTGCGCGGTCGAGGCGTCGACCACGCGGGTCCGGTCATTGGCGATCAGCGACACGGCCTCGCGCGCGGCATCGTCGGGCAGGCAGAGGATGACGAAATCGGCGTCGTTGATCGCTTCGCGTCGCGCCTCGGCATCCTTGCGGCGGTTATCGGGCAGGGTCAGGATCGACAGGTCGGGACGCCCCGCCAGCCGGTCGGCGATCTCCAGCCCGGTCGTGCCCGCGCCGCCATCGATGAATACCGTCTTCGTCACTGCACCCGCTCCAACAGCCCCGCATCGCAATAGCCGACCAGCCCGAGATGCGGCGCGATGCCCCAGGCATGGCCGCCCGCCAGTTCCAGCACCTCGAACGTCTCGCCCGACCGCAACTCGGCCAGGACCGCGCTGTTCGTGGCACGTCCCTCGCGCAGTGTCACCGGCGCGTGGGTTCTATAGGGCAGGGGCGCGGCATAATGGGGCGCGAATACGTATTCAGCGAGCCGGACATCGGCCAGATCGGGGCGAACCGCATGGGTGCGCGGGTCGAGCCCGACGGTGCGTCCCTGCAGGGCAAAGCTCTTACGCGTTGGCCCGTTGGAGGGCTGGGGCGTCGCCAGCGCCGATGAAATGTCCGAATTCTTCAAGAAAGTCCGCCCCTTCAGGTGTCCTGGCGACAAAGATGTTACGCTTGTCGCTATCATCGCGTTGGCGGCGCAGATAGCCCAGCGTTCCCAGTCTATTCAAGGCGCGGGTAACGACAGGTTTCGAGACGTTCAAGGCGCGCGCCAAACCGCGTACCGTATGAGGGCCCGGGCGCAAATAAACGACGAGCAGCAAAGCCATTTGCCGATTGGTCAGATCGGGTTCGCCCGACCGGACATAATCGACAAGGGCGCTCATCCAGGCGAACAGCGACTGCGGGTCGTGCGGGTTGGACACGATGGCGATTCCAATGGCTGTGCCGGGCTTTGCCGGGCGTTGTTTCGTTGTCATAACGCCGCTTATCCACGGTGGTTTCACTCCTGTTCCGATGAGATGAACAACTTGGGTCAGGGATTTTCCGGAACCTTTTCAGCCCATCGGATGGCAGGGAACGGGGTGCCGACCAGCCGCATGGTTGATCCCGCCACGTACGTCGCCTATGTGCGCGCTTTCGCACACCCCTTGTTCGGGATCATACGCGCCTCATGTTCGCATTTCTGCTCGTCATCCACGCCATCATCGCCGCGACCCTGGTCACGGTGATCCTCATGCAGCGGTCGGAAGGCGGCGGTCTGGGCATGGGGGGCAGCCCGTCGGGGCTGATGTCGGCGCGCGGCGCGGCGGACTTCCTCAGCCGTGCGACGGCGGTGCTGGCGACCGCGTTCGTCGGCTTCTCGATCCTGCTGGCCGTACTGGCCGCGACGCGCGGCGCGCCTGCCATCGATACCTCGCTGGCCCGCACGCCCGCGACTCAGGCGCCGATCACCCAGCCCGCGCCCGCCCCGGTCCCAACCGGCGCGTCGCCTGCCCAGGCACCGGCGGACAATTCGGCGGTTCCGCTCGCCCGCTAAGCCCCGTTTCCATCGCAGCATAGGCCAACGCGCCGCCGATATTTTCCGGCGGCGCGCATCTTTGCTGTTGTCGTATCCACCCCATCCAAGCTAGGCGATTCTTCCCATGGCGCGGTATATCTTCATCACCGGCGGCGTGGTTTCGTCGCTCGGCAAAGGCCTCATGGCGGCCTCTCTTGCGGCTCTCTTGCAGGCACGCGGCTACAGCGTTCGCATCCGCAAGTTCGATCCCTATCTCAACGTCGATCCGGGCACGATGAGCCCGTATCAGCACGGCGAAGTCTACGTGACCGACGACGGGGCCGAGACCGATCTCGACCTGGGTCACTATGAGCGGTTCACCGGCGTGTCCTCGCGCCAGTCGGACAATGTGACCTCGGGCCGGATCTACAAGACGATCATCGAGCGCGAGCGGCGCGGCGACTATCTGGGTGCCACCGTCCAGGTGATCCCGCACGTCACCGACGCGATCAAGGCGTTCGCCAAGGCCGATACGCTCGACGAGAACGGCAAGGAGATCGACTTCATCCTCTGCGAGATCGGCGGGACGGTCGGCGATATCGAGTCGCTGCCCTTCATCGAGGCGATCCGCCAGCTCAAGAACGAGCTGGGCCGTGGCAAGTCGATCAGCATCCACGTCACGCTGGTGCCCTACATCGCGGCGGCGGGCGAGCTGAAGACCAAGCCGACCCAGCATTCGGTGCGCGAGATCGCGGCGCTGGGCGTCGCCCCCGACGTGCTGGTCTGCCGCTGCGAGCATCCGCTGCCCGCCTCGGACCGTGCCAAGATCGGCCTGTTCTGCAACGTGCCGCCTTCGGCAGTGATCCCGGCGCTGGACGCCAAGAGCATCTATGCGGTGCCGCTCCAGTACCATGCCGAGGGTCTCGATTCGGAAGTGCTCCGCGCCTTCGGCATCGAGCCCGAGGGTGCGCCCGACCTGTCGCGCTGGACCGAGATCGTCGACCGTCTGGTCAACCCGGAAGGCGAAGTGACGATCGGCGTGGTCGGCAAATATGTCGGCCTGCAGGACGCGTACAAGTCGCTGAACGAAGCGCTGGTGCATGGCGGTATCGCCAACAAGGTGAAGGTCCATATCCGCTGGATCGACGCCGAGCTGTTCGAGGGCGATGAGAGCGAGATCGCGCAGCAGCTCGAACCCTGCCATGCCATCCTGGTCCCCGGCGCGTTCGGCGAGCGCGGCGCGCAGGGCAAGATCGAGGCGGTCCGCTTCGCGCGCGAACGTCGCGTGCCCTATTTCGGCATCTGCTTCGGCATGCAGATGGCCTGCGTCGAAGGCGCGCGGAACCTGGCAGGTATCGCCGATGCCTCCTCGACCGAGTTCGGCCCGACCTCCGAGCCGATCGTCGGCCTCATCACCGAGTGGATGGGCCGCGACGGTTTGGAGAAGCGCGAGTCCAGCGGCGACATGGGCGGCACGATGCGCCTGGGTGCCTATGACGCCAAGCTTGCGGGCAACAGCGTCGTCGCGTCGATCTATGGCGGCGAAGACATCTCGGAACGGCATCGTCACCGCTACGAGGTGAACACCACCTATAAGGACGCGCTGGAAAAGGGCGGCCTGGTGTTCAGCGGCATGTCACCCGACGGCACGCTGCCCGAAATCGTCGAGCGGCCGGACCATCCGTGGTTCGTCGGCGTGCAGTTCCACCCCGAACTGAAGTCCAAACCCTTCGACCCGCACCCGCTCTTCGCCAGCTTCATCGAAGCGGCGGTCAAGCAGAGCCGGTTGGTGTGATTTGAGAACCCCGCCTCCAGATGATGGAGGCGGGGTTTTTCTTTTTGGTGGGGCGTGAACGGGAGCAAATCCATTCCTCCCTGAGCTTCGCTCGGGGAGGGGGACCGCGCCCGAAGGGCGTGGTGGAGGGGCATGGCCGGTCCGTCATCGCCCCTCCACCATCGCTGGCGCGATGGTCCCCCTCCCCAAGCCAGCTTGGGGAGGAGCAGGGCTAGCTCCATGCGCTCAGCTCCAAACAAAAGGCGCCCGGACCCGTCGGTCCGGACGCCCCGCGACGTCTTTAGGGAGGGAAAGACGTCGAGCTTGCTTACGCCGCCTTGGCCTCGTCGGCCTCACCGGCGTGATGCTCCACCGCAGCGAGCGGCTGGCCCGTCTTGATCGCGATCGTCTTGGGCTTCATCGCCTCGGGCACCTCGCGGACGAGGTCGATGACGAGCAGGCCGTCGTTCAGGCGCGCATCCTCGACGAACACGAAGTCCGCCAGTTCGAAGCGCCGCTCGAACGAGCGATTGGCGATGCCGACATGCAGGAAGTTGGGCGAGCCCGCCTTGTCATCCTTCTTGCCGGTGACGAGCAGCATGTTCTGCTGCGCGGTGATCTCGATCTCGTCACGCGCGAAACCGGCCACCGCCAGGGTGATGCGGTAACGGTCGTCGGCCAGACGCTCGAGGTTGAAGGGGGGATAATTCTCCGCCGAAGCGGCCCGCGAATTGGCCTCCAGCAGATCGAACAGCCGGTCGAAGCCGATGGTCGAGCGGCGATACGGAGTTAGGTCGATACGCATGTCAAAACCTCCATAAGAAGCGAATTGAAACGGGATCGGCCGATCCACCCCGGCGCGGGGCGGGTCGACCCATCCGTGCGGCCCGATACCGGCACCGCACGCGAACCGATATGGTTCGTAAGGAATGCGCTTCAAGGGCGTTTGAGGATCGAAAAGCAAATCTTCGCTCATCCCAAGCCATGGCGGGCTTGAATGCCTACTAAAACGATGTGTGAATGGGAGATGAAATCAAAAGGGGAGCTTCCATGTCCTTGACCCTGGCCTTGATCCTGGCGGCGCAAACGGCCGACGCTGCCAATCCGCAAGCCGATCCGAATGCCGAACAGCAGACCCCCCAGACCCCCCAAGCACCTCGCGACGAAGGGCGGCTAGGCACGGCGCAGCAGGGCGGGGGCGATGTCGTCGTCACCGCGCGCCGCCGGGCCGAGACGATCCAGTCGGTGCCCATCGCCATGTCAGTGATCGGCGGCACCGCGCTGGCCGAGACGGGGACGTACAATGTCAATCGCCTGACCCAGATCCAGCCGACGCTGCAATTCTACTCGACCAACCCGCGCAACTCGGCCGCCAATATTCGCGGACTGGGCGCGCCGTTCGGGCTGACCAATGACGGGATCGAACAGGGCGTCGGCATCTATGTCGATCAGGTCTATTACAGCCGCATCGCCTCGGCGACGTTCGACTTCACCGATACCGAGCGGATCGAGGTGCTGCGCGGGCCGCAGGGCACGCTCTATGGCAAGAACACCACGGCGGGCGCGATCAACATCATCACCCGTCCGCCGAGCTTCACGCCCGAGGCGCGGGTCGAGCTGAGCGCGGGCAATTACGACTTCTTCCAGGGCAAGGCGTCGGTGTCCGGCCCGCTGGTCGACGACAAGGTGGCGCTCCGCCTGTCGACCTCGATTACCACGCGGCGCGGCACCATCTATAATACGCGTCAGCAGGAATGGCAGAACAGCCAGGACAATCTGTCGCTGCGCAGTCAGTTTCTGTGGCACGCGACACCGACGCTCGACCTGACCCTGTCGGGTGATTATGCGCGGCAGAACCCCAATTGCTGCGTCCAATATTATGCGCGGGTGGGGGCGACGCAGCGCCCGCTCAACCGGCAATATGCCGCACTGGCGGCGGCGCAGGGCTATACTGTGCCCTCGACCAATGCCTTCGATCGGCTGACCGATGTCGATACCGATCTGCGCGCCAGGCAGGAATTGGGCGGACTGTCGCTGGTCGCGAACTGGGATGTGGGGGAGGCGACGCTGACCAGCGTGTCGGCCTGGCGTTTCTGGCATTGGGACCCGTCGAACGACCGCGACTTCATCGGCCTGCCCATCACCACCGTCTCGGCTAATCCGTCGCAGCAGAGCCAGGTGACGCAGGAACTGCGCATTGCATCGAACGGCAAGCGGACGCTCGATTATGTGCTGGGTGCCTTTTATTTCTGGCAGTCGATCGACACGCAGGGGCTTCAAGTTCAGGGACCGGCGGCGAGCGCCTTCCTGCTCAACCCGACCAGTACGGGCGGTCGCAATCCGGCGACGCTGAACGGCCTGACCTCGCGCAACACGATCGGCTTTACGAACACCTCGGCCGCCCTGTTCGGCAAGTTGACCTGGCATGTCGACGATCGCCTGTCGGTGTCACCCGGCTTGCGGCTCAATTACGATCGCAAGGATGGGTCGTATCTCTCGGTGGTGACCAATGGGGCGGGTTCGACCGCGCTGACCAGCGACCAGCGCGGGGTGCTCGCGCCGCAGAATTACACGCCGTCCTTCACCAACTGGAACCTGTCGGGTGATCTGACCGTCGCCTATGAGTTCAACCCGAACGTCCATTATTATGCGACCTATGCGCGCAGCTATAAGTCGGGCGGCATCAACTTGTCCGGCCTGCCGCTCGATGCGCAGAACAACCCGATCCTGGCGACGCAGACGGTGCGGCCTGAAAAGGTCAACCATTTCGAGCTGGGACTGAAGACCCAATTCGCCGACCGCCGCGCGACCGTGAACATCGCGGGTTTCTGGACCGAGATCGGCGATTATCAGGCGACGGTGAACAACCTTCAGGTCAACGTCCTGCGCGGCTATCTGGCCAATGCGGGCCGCGTGCGGACGCGCGGGGTGGAGATCGACTCGGCCTTCCGCCCGACCAGCCGGTTCAACGTCTATGCCAATGCGGCCTTCACCGATGCGCGCTATACCCGCTTCACCAATGCGCCATGCCCGCCCGAGCTGTCGGGGGGCACCGCGCTGCCGGTAGTGAACGGCCAGATCGTCGGCACCCCTGCGGCGGCGGGCACGCCGGGCAATTCGCTGCCTTATTGCGACATCTCGGGCCAGTGGTTGCCGGGCGTCTCGCGCTGGGCCTTTTCCTATGGTGCGGAGTACGACCTGCCCGCGACTGTGGCGGGGACCGAGGGGCAATTCTATCTGGGTTATGACGGCAGCTACCGTTCCAAATTCTCGTCCAACCCGTCTCGCTCGGCCTATACCGATATCAATGGCTATAGCCTGTCCAACGTTCGTGCAGGGTTCAAGGCGCCGGGCAGCTGGAACGCCTTTGTCTGGGTGCGCAACCTGTTCGATCACAATTACTATGAATTGCTGGCGACCCAGTCGGGATCGACGGGGTTGATCGTGGGGCAGCCGGGCGATCCGCGGACCTACGGGTTCACGATTTCCAAGTCGTTTTGACGTTGGGGCCTTGCTCCTCCACCACCGGGCTGGCGCCCGGCGGTCCCCCTCCCCAAGCAAGATTGGAGAGGAATGGGCCTTCTTGATCCCCCCAAGCTTGCTTGGGGAGGGGGACCGCTCGCGTAAGCGAGTGGTGGAGGGGCAAGTCGCCCTCTGACGAATCACCCGGCCCGTCCACATTCGGTTCATCTTGATCTGGTATAGCGACAGTCCCGTGAACGGGCGCCGGGCCGGCATCTGGGGACGGAGTCTGGAAGCTCCCCGTTCCTCAGCCGGTTCCGGCGGCTTTTCGAGGGATGGCATGTGATCGTGCCGGAAATGCCAAACGCCCGGACCGTTTCCGATCCGGGCGCCTGCGTGACGATCGCTCGTCAGCCCCCTTTTCCCGCTCCCGCATCAACCTCGTTGGGTGAGCGTTGGAGCAATCCCCGAACCACGGCCGTTGCTGCCTGTGTCTCAGTAAGATTGTGGTACGTTACGGCAGGGCCGCTTGTCATCCCTCTTGCGGCATCCTTGCTACGATTGCGCCGCTTGTGTGGCGCGCGCGCAACAATGGGGCGGGTCGGCCGTTTGCCTGCGCGGACCGGGCGCGGCATTGCCAGCACCGGGTACCGCCCGTACAGCCCTTGGGCTTTTCAGTTTCTCCATGGATCGATCGGATATCAATGATCCTGTCACGCTATGAACGGATGATCGCCCGGCGCTATCTGCTGCCGGGCAAGGGAGAGGCGTTCATCTTCCTGGTCGCCTCGATCAGCCTGGTCGCGGTCATGCTGGGCGTCGCCGCGCTCGTCATCGTCATGAGCGTCATGAACGGCTTTCGCGCCGAACTGTTCGACAAGATCGTCGGTCTCAACGGCCATGCGGTGGTGCAGGGGGTGGGCGGACGCCTGCCCGACTGGCGCGACATCGTGCGTGACGCGCGCGCCACGCCCGGCGTCACCAGCGCGGTGCCGATGATCGAACAGCCATTGATGTCCAGCTATAACGGCCGGGTCGAGGCGGTGCTGGTCCGGGGCATGCGCGTCGCCGACATCCGTGGCAACTCGGCCATCCGCTCCAAGATCATCATGGGCAATCTGAACAGCGTCACACCGGGCAGCGGGCGCATCGCGATCGGCAGCCGCCTGGCCGAGGCGCTGGGCGCGCAGGTCGGCTCGGAAATCTCGCTGATCAGTCCGCAGGGGCAGACGACCCCGTTCGGCACGGTGCCGCGCATCGTCAGCTATACGGTCGGCGCCATCTTCGAGATCGGCGTGTACGACTATGACAAGGCCTATGTCATCATGCCCATCGAGGATGCGCAGACCCTGCTGCTGATGGGCGACACGGTCGGCATGGTCGAGGTGCAGACGGTCGATGCCGACCGGGTGGGCCAGATCCTGGCGCCGCTGGCGGACAAATTGGGCGGCCGGGCCGTCATCGCCGATTGGCGGACGATGAACGCCCAATTGTTCGAGGCGCTGGCGGTCGAGCGGGTGGCGATGTTCACCGTGCTGTCGATCATCATCCTGGTCGCGGTCTTCAACATCCTGTCCTCGCTGATCATGCTGGTGCGCGCAAAGACGCGCGACATCGCGATCCTGCGGACGATGGGCGCGACGCGGGGTGGCCTGATGCGCATCTTCATGACGGTGGGCACGACCATCGGCGCGCTGGGGACCGTCGCCGGGCTGGGACTTGGCGCGGTGTTCCTGTTCTATCGCCAGGGCGTGGTGAACTTCGTCCAGTTCGTGACGGGGCAGAATCTCTGGGACCCGTCGATCCGCTACCTCACCGAGCTGCCGTCCAAGACCGATCCGGTCGAGATCGTCGTGATCGCGTCGATGGCGCTCGTCTTCTCTTTCCTCGCCACGCTCTACCCCGCCTGGAAGGCGGCGAGCACGGACCCGGTTCAGGTGCTGCGCTATGAATGATCCGATCATCCGCATGGGAACGGTCGCCCAGCCCCACGCCGCCGAGCCGGTGCTGGCGACCCGCGAATTGTCGCGCAGCTTCACGCAGGGCGGCCAGACGATCGAGGTGCTGCGCGGCGTCGACCTCGCCATCGCGCCGGGCGAGATCGTGGCGCTGCTCGGGCCGTCGGGTTCGGGCAAATCGACCCTGCTCCAGGCGGTCGGCCTGCTGGAGGGCGGTTTCTCCGGCTCGATCCGCATTGCGGGCGAGGAGGTGTCGAAGCTCGACTCGCATGGCCGCACCATCGCGCGGCGCGATCATCTGGGCTTCGTCTATCAGTTCCATCACCTGCTGCCCGACTTCAACGCGATCGAGAATGTCGTCCTGCCGCAACTCGTCCAGGGCAAGCTGCCCGCCGATGCCGAGGCGCGCGCCAAGGGGCTGCTGACCGCGCTGGGGCTGGGCCACCGGCTGACCCACCGGCCGAGCCAGCTGTCGGGCGGCGAGCAGCAGCGCGTCGCCGTCGCCCGCGCACTCGCCAACCAGCCGCCTCTGGTGCTGGCCGACGAGCCGACCGGCAATCTGGACGAGCACACCTCCGAAATCGTGCTGGCCGAGTTCCTGCGGCTGGTGCGCGGCGAGGGTTCGGCGGCGCTGGTCGCGACGCATAACGAGCGGCTGGCGCTCAAGATGGACCGGGTGGTGCGCTTGCACGAAGGCCGCCTGCAATGAGCGTCTGGACCGAGACGCCCACGCTGACCGGCCGCCACGTCACGCTTCGCCCCTTTGTCGAGGCCGACCTGCCCGCTTTGGTCGAGGCGGCGCGAGAAGGCGATCTCTGGAACATCTTCTACGCCAATGTGTCGATGATGAAGAAACCCGAGCGCTGGCTGGCGGCGGCGTTGAAGGAGCGTGACGTCGGCCGCGCCCTGATCTTCACGGTCGAGACGCCGGGCGGCGAGGTGGTCGGCACCACCCGCTATATGCGGATCGCGCCGCAGCATCGACGGCTGGAGATAGGCGGCACCTTCTACGCCACCCGGGTCCAGCGGACCGGCGTCAATACCGAGGCGAAGCGGATGCTGCTGGCCCATGCCTTCGAGGTGATGAAGTGCCAGGCGATCCAGATCCGCACCGACGCACTCAACGCGCGCAGCCAGCGGGCGATCGAGCGGCTGGGCGCGAAGAAGGATGGCGTGTTGCGCGGGCATCAGGTGATGGCCGATGGGCGCATCCGCGACAGCGTCGTCTATTCGATCATCGACCGCGAATGGCCAGGCGTCCGTGCCAATCTCGACTATCTGCTGGGGAAGCACGCATGAGCGGTATAGCGGATTTCACCGTCAAGGCGGCGGACGGCTCGGCCGTCGACATGGCGCGCTATGCGGGGCGCGTGCTGCTGATCGTCAACACGGCGTCCAAATGCGGCTTCACCCCGCAATATGAGGGGCTGGAGGCGCTGCATCGCCGTTTCGAGGGGCAGGGGCTGACCATATTGGGGTTTCCGTGCAACCAGTTCGGTGCGCAGGAGCCGGGCGATGCGGCGGAGATCGCGAACTTCTGTTCGCTGACCTATGATGTCAGCTTTCCCGTCATGGCGAAGATCGACGTCAATGGCGATGACGCCGATCCGCTGTTCCAATGGTTGAAGACGGAAGCGCCGGGCGTGCTCGGGACGAAGGCGATCAAGTGGAACTTCACCAAGTTCCTGGTCGGCCGGGATGGGCAGGTGGTCGGTCGGTATGCGCCGACGACCAAGCCCGAGGATATGGTCAAGGATATCGAGGGGTTGCTTCGATAGGGCGGAACATGCGCTTCGGCCCCACTCGGCATGAACGGAGCGAGGTGATATACCCTACCTCCGTTCAGCCTGAGCGAAGTCGAAGGCCAAGGGCGGCCGTGCCCTATTGGCGGATGTCGGGGCGTGGGCTTTGACGACGCTCAGCCTGAACGGCGCTTTCCCCCTCAAATCGAAAAAGCGCTCGCACCCTTTTTGTGGTCCAGCGCCGAAGCGATGGCGGTGATCCCGCCGAACAGGAAGCTCAGCCCCAGGATGTAACCCGGCAGCGTCATCGCGCTCCATGGCAGCGTCGCCAGCACGAACAACGCGAGCAGAATGTTCAGCACCCCCAGCGCGATCATCCACCCGCGCCGCCGCCGCATCCGCGCGCCCAGCCCGATCTCCAGCGCCCCGCGCAAGCCCAGCCACACCGCCACCAGCAGCGTGATCGAGATCGCACCCGTCGCGGGCTCGAACGCCATGATCAGTCCGATGATCAGCGACACGAGGCCGAACCCGATCGCATAACCACGTCCCTCATGCCCCTTGCCGAAAATGCCTGCGCCGATCGACACCAGACCCGATGCGATCAGGAACGCCCCGATCACCAGCGTCGCGGCCAAGGTCGCCGGAACGGGAAACAGGAACGCAGCCAGTCCGAGCAGCGCCGACACGATGCCATAGGCCAAAATCCAGCCCCAACCCGCGCCGGGCCGCAAGGAGGTGGCAAAGGATCGGTCGGTATCGGTCATCGTCATTCGCCCTGATCTGGATAAACCCTTCTGTTGGCGTAACGGATCGGCTTGAGCAGTGTTCCGGCGGCCGGGTTGCGCACTGGTCGAATCACGCACGGTCGGGTAGGGATGGATGATGCATTCCGGATATGTGCCGCTTCGCATCTTTTCCTCCTTCACGATGCTCGACGGCGCGATCGATCCCAAGGCGATTGCGGCGCAGGCCAAGGCGAATGCCTTTCCCGCCGCCGGGTTGACCGATCGCAACGGCCTTTATGCCGCGATGGCCTTTTCGGACGCCGCGAAGAAGGCGGGCGTGCAGCCGGTCATCGGCACGATGCTAGGCATCGCGCGTCCCGACATGCCGGACAATGTCGGCGCGGTGGTCGATTGGATCGCGCTCTATGCGCAGGACATGACCGGTTATGACAATCTGTGCGCGCTGGTGTCGGCGGCGCATCTGGACCGCCCGATCGAACTCGCCGCGCATGTCGGCTTCGACACGTTGCAGACGTTCAGCAAGGGCCTGATCGCGTTGACCGCTGGCGGCGAGGGCGGCATCGCCCGCCTGTTCGCCGAGGGCCAGCCGGATCGGGCGAAAGCCTATGCCGACCGGCTCCAGGCGATTTTCGGCGACCGGCTCTATGTCGAACTCGCCCGCCGCGACGATCCCATCGAGATGGCGGCCGAGCAGGACCTGATCGACCTGGCCTATGACCGCGACCTTCCCCTGGTCGCGACCAACCCCTGCTGTTTCACCGATAGCGGTTTCCGCGATGCGCATGACGCCATGCTGTGCATTGCCAATTCGACCTATGTCGAAATGGACGACCGCCCCAAAAGCTGTCCCGAGGCGTGGCTCAAGCCCGCCGAGATGATGAAGCAGCTGTTCGCCGATCTACCCGAAGCGATCGAGAACACGTTGGTCGTCGCCCAGCGTTGCGCGGTGATGGCGCCGTGGCGCAAGCCCATCCTCCCCAGTCTTGCGGGCGACCGCGAGGGCGAGGCGGCGATGCTCCGCCGCGACGCGACCGCCGGCCTGAACGCCCGGCTCGACCGCATCGCCGAGCTGGAAGGGGAGGGTGAACCCGGCTGGCGCGAGGCCTATCACGAACGCCTGACGTTCGAGGTCGACATTATCATCCAGATGGGTTTCCCCGGATACTTCCTGATCGTCGCCGACTTCATCAAATGGGCCAAGGATCACGACATTCCCGTCGGTCCGGGCCGTGGTTCGGGTGCGGGCTCGGTCGTCGCCTGGGCGCTGACCATCACCGATCTCGATCCCCTGAAGCTGGGCCTTCTGTTCGAGCGCTTCCTAAACCCGGAACGCGTGTCGATGCCCGACTTCGACATCGACTTTTGCGAAACCCGGCGTGGCGAGGTCATCCGCTACGTGCAGGAGAAATACGGCCGCGATCAGGTCGCGCAGATCATCACCTTCGGTAAGCTGAAGGCGCGCGCCGTGCTCAAGGACACCGGCCGCGTGCTCCAGATGAGCTATGGCCAGGTCGACCGCCTCGCCAAGCTGGTGCCCAACCATCCGACCGACCCCTGGGACCTGAAGCGTGCGCTGAACGGCGTGCCGGAGTTGGCGAAGGAGTACGCCAACGACAACCAGGTCCGCCGCCTGCTGGATCTCGCCACCAAGCTGGAGGGCCTGCCGCGCCACTCGTCCACCCACGCCGCCGGTGTGGTGATCGGCGACCGTCCGCTGGCGCAGCTGGTGCCGCTCTATCGCGATCCGCGCTCGGACATGCCGGTCACGCAGTTCGACATGAAGTTCGTCGAGGGCGCGGGGCTGGTGAAGTTCGACTTCCTCGGCCTGAAGACCCTGTCCGTCCTGCAAAAGGCGGTGCAGCTGCTCGCCAAGCGTGGGGTCGAGGTCGATCTGGGTGCGCTCGCCTGGGATGACGAGGCGACCTATGGCCTGCTCCAGAAGGGCGACACGGTCGGCGTGTTCCAGCTGGAATCGGAAGGGATGCGGCGCACCCTGTCCGCGGTGCGCCCGACCAATTTCGGCGACATCATCGCGCTCGTGTCGCTCTATCGGCCAGGCCCGATGGACAATATCCCCAGCTTCGGTCGCCGCAAGCAGGGGACCGAGGAGATCATCTACCCGCATCCCCTGCTCGAACAGATACTGTCCGAGACCTATGGCATCTTCGTCTATCAGGAACAGGTGATGCAGGCCGCCCAGATCCTGGCGGGTTATTCGCTGGGCGGTGCCGATCTTCTCCGCCGGGCGATGGGCAAGAAGGTGAAGGCGGAGATGGACGCGCAGCGCGCCATCTTCGTGAAGGGATGCCAGGAGGTGAACGGCATCCCCGCGCAGAAGGCCAATGAGCTGTTCGACTTGATCGACAAGTTCGCAGGCTATGGCTTCAACAAAAGCCACGCGGCCGCCTATGCGCTGCTCGCCTATCAGACCGCATGGCTGAAGGCGCATCACCCGCACGAATTCTATGCCGCGTCGATGTGCTACGACATGGCGCTGACCGACAAGCTGGCCATCTTCGTCGATGACGCGCGGCGTCTGGGCGTGACGATGCTGCCGCCCTGCATCAACGCCAGCCAGGCCGAATTCGATGTCGAGCCGCATGAGGATGGCCTGGCCGTCCGCTATGCGCTGGGCGCGCTGAAGTCGGTGGGCGAAGGCGCGATGGAGAAGCTGGTCGTCGAGCGACAGGCGGGCGGTGCCTTCGCCTCGCTCGATGCGCTGGCCAAGCGGGTCGACCCGCGATTGATGAACAAGCGCCAGCTGGAGACCCTGGCCTCTGCGGGCGCCTTCGACGGGATCGAGCCGAACCGGGCGGGCGTGCATGCGGTGGCCGAAACGGTGCTCGCCATCGCCGCGCGCACCCATGAGGGGCGGACGAGCGGGCAGGGCGGCCTGTTCGGAGAAACCGAGGTGGCGGGCGACGCGATCAAGCTGCCGACCGGCACCCGCTGGACCCTGTCGCAGCGGATGGAGCAGGAAAAGGAGGCGTTCGGCTTCTATTTCTCGGCGCATCCCGTCGATCGCCATGCGCATATCGCCAAGATGCACGGCGCGCGGACCTATACCTCGCTGACCGAGCTGATAATCCCTGACGACGGGGCGCGGATCGGCGCGACCATGGCGGCGCTGGTCGAGGATGCGCGCTGGCGTACCTCGGCACGCGGCAAGCGCTACATGATGGCGCAGCTATCGGATGCGACCGGGCAGTTCCTGGCGACCTGTTTCGATGATTCGGTGGCGGCCGATCTGGAAAAGGCGGCGAAGGAGGGGCATTGCGCGCTCATCACCGTCGAGCTGGATCGCCGACCGGGCGAGGAAGCGCCGCGCGTCAGCATCAAGCGTGTCCAGCTGTTCGATGGCCTGGCCAGCACCGCCAAGTTCGTGGTGGAAGTGACGGTGACCGACAAGGTGGCGTTCAAGGCGCTGCATGCCATGTTGGACCCGCTGCGCAACGGCCGGGGCGAAGTACGGGCGCGGATCGAGGGGCAGGACGGCGATACCTTGCTGACGCTCGGGCGTAATTTCCTACTCGACGCCGAACTAGCCAGCCATATCGAGGATCTGCCGGGGGTGAAGGCGGTGGCGATGAAGTCGTCCGAAGCGCGGTTGGCCCTGGTGGGGTAAGGGCGCGCGCATCGGCCGATGAGCGGCGAACCCCGTGTCTCGTGCGAGAACGGGTGATGGTCCTATGTCATCGCGAAGGTCTTCCACCATCCAGGCGAAGGCCGAGATCCAGTTGTGCAAACGTGGGCAGCTTGTGCCAATCGCGTCGTAACTGGACCCCGGCTTTCGGTGGCCTGAGTGGACAATGGGAATCGGGTCTTCGCGGCAGCTCTCGACCTAAGCCCAGACGATATCAGCCGCCGACTTCGCGGCGATCCTGTTCCTCTTCGCCGGCCTCACCGTGATTGCCATAGCCACCGCCGGAGGTATCGGCCTCATCCTCATTGGGCAGGTTTTCCGGGCTGGTCTGTTCGGGATCGGTCATCATGGCATCTCTCCTTCCATCGCATAACGCCTTGGAGAGGCCGGACGATCCTCAGAATAGCTCACCCTGCGGGCCTCTGGGCGGACGGAACAGGCTGGTATCGAGGCGGGGCCGATCCTGGTTCAGCTCATGCAGCTTACAGGCACGGTGAAAGCGGACCCGGAGCAACTCCGCCCATGGCCCTTGCCCCTTCATCCGGGTGAAGAAATCGGGATCATTGTCCCGCCCGCCCCGCAAGGACCGGATGATCGCCATCACCTTGCCCGCCCGTTCGGGATAGTGGGTGTCGAGCCAGGCGCGGAACAGCGGGGCGACCTCGTGCGGCAGGCGTATGGGGATGAAGAAGGCGTGCCGCGCCCCCGCCTGCGCCGCGCGGGCGACGAGATGTTCGATCTCATGATCGGTGATCGCGGGAATGACGGGCGCGATCGAAACATAGGTGGGGATACCCGCCGCCGCCAGCTTCGCCACGGCCGCCAACCGTCGCTCGGGCGTGGGCGCCCGCGGCTCCACCGTCCGCGCGACCTTGGCGTCGAGCGAGGTGACCGAGAGGCAGACGGTTGCCAGCCCCTTCGCCGCCATCGGGGCCAGGATATCGACGTCGCGCACCACGCGGTCGGATTTGGTCGTGATCGCCACCGGATGATCCGTCTCCGCGAGTACCTCCAGGATCGATCGGGTGATCCGCCATTCGCTCTCGATCGGTTGATAAGGATCGGTGTTGGTGCCTAGCGCGATCGGCGCGACGCGGTAGCCGGGCTTGGCCAACTCGGCGCGAAGCAAAGTGGCGGCATCGGGCTTGGCAAACAACCGGCTCTCAAAATCCAGCCCCGGCGACAGGTCGTGATAGGCGTGGGTCGGCCGGGCAAAGCAGTAGATGCAACCATGCTCACAGCCAGCGAAAGCGTTGATCGACTGGCTGAACGGCACGTCGGGCGAGGTGTTGCGTGTCAGGATCGTTCGTGGCGTCAGGACCGTGACGCTGGTTCGCAGCGGCGGCGGCGCGCCGTCGACCAGCGACTGGGCGTCGAGCCAGTCGCCGTCCACCTCCCGCTCCGGCAGGGCGAAGCGTCGGCTCGTCGCGTTGTTGGTGGCCCCTCGGGACGCGATCTTCGACATGGCGGGAATAGAACATGAATGGAACAAATGGGCAAGCATAGGACGCTTGCTACGCCGCAGCCATTCGATCATTATCGGAACGTATTAAGAACGGAGGGTCGAATGGCGCGTCTGGAATATCTCGAATTGCCGGTCGGTGATCGGGCGGCGGCGAAGCATTTTTATGCAGAGGCGTTTGGCTGGACCTTCACCGACTTCGGGCCGGATTATGCCGCGACGATGAGCGGTGATACCGATGTCGGACTCGATGCCGCATCGGACAAGGTGAAGGCCCCGCTGCCGGTCATACGGGTCGACGATCTTGAGGCGACGCTTTCCGCCGTGGAGGCGGCGGGCGGGTCGATCGTGGTGCCGATCTTCGCTTTTCCCGGCGGTCGGCGCTTTCACTTTCGCGATGTCGACGGGCATGAACTGGCGGCGATGCAGGCGGACTGATCAGCGCTCCAGCAGGCGGGGCATCAGCTCGACGAAGTTGCAGGGACGATGGCGGCTGTCGAGCTGGTCGCGCAAGATGCCGTTCCACGCATCCTTGACCGCACCCGTCGAGCCGGGGAGTGCGAAGATATAGGTGCCGCGCGCCACACAGGCGCAGGCGCGGGACTGGATGGTCGAGGTGCCGATGGTCTGATAGCTCAGCCAGCGGAAGAGTTCGCCGAAACCGGGTATCATCTTGGTCGCAACGCGTTCGACGGCTTCGGGCGTGACGTCGCGGCCGGTGACTCCGGTGCCGCCGGTGGTCAGCACGCAGTCGATGCTGGCATCGTCGATCCAGTGGTTGAGTTGGGCGACGATCTGGTCCGCATCGTCGCGCAGGATGGTGCGATCGGCCAGTTCATGACCCGCATCGGCGAGCAGACCGGCCAGCGTATCGCCGGACCGGTCCTCGGCCAGCGAGCGGGTGTCGGATACGGTCAGCACTGCGATGCGGACAGGAGTGAAGCTGCGGGTCGTGTCGATGGGCATGGCGGAGTGAACGTCTCGGCGCGAGTTTTGGGGGCGGCTTTGGTGGTGGGGCGTAGCCTTCGACTTTGCGTAGGCTGAATGGGGTTGGGGGGGCAGTCATAATGCGAGAGGATTGTATCTGCGTGCGCTTCGACTTCGCTCAGCGTGAACGGAGGTTGTGGTAAAGCCAAAATCCTCATCCGCCGTTCAGCCTGAGCGAAGTCGAAGGCCAGGGGAGTTCCCTGGCCGGGATCAGTTCGCCTGAGGCATCGCCGTATTCGACTGCGGGCTGACGGTCGCATTCAGTGCGAGGGTCGTCTTGGGCGTCACGCTCGCCTGTGCGACGTTCGGTCGTTGCAGGCGGATCGCCGAGGCACCCGGCAGGCCCGGGAAGCGCGGCCACAGCCCTTGCGCCAACGCGGCGCGGCTGGGCGACTTCGATTTGCCGGTCTGGCCCTCGTACATCCAGTAGTTGCGCAGGACCATGGTGACGTATCCGCGCGTCTCCCAATAGGGGATGCTCTCGATATAGAGCAGCGGATCGCCATTGTCGTGGACCAGGCTGTTCCATTCGCCCACCGGCTTCGGCCCGGCATTATAGGCCGCGATCACCTTGGGCAGCAGGCCGCCGGTCACGCCGGTCATGTCACGCAGGCGCTCCAAATGGCGCTGGCCGATATCCATATTGGTCGACGGCTTGGTGAGCGCACTGCGATCGATCGATACACCGCGCTCGCGCGCGAAATCGGTCGCGGCGGCGGGCATGATCTGCATCAGGCCATAGGCGCCCGTCGGGCTGACCACCTTGTTGCGGAAGCCGCTTTCCTGAAGCGTATGGGCATAGACCAGCGCCTTTTCGACACGCCAACCGCTGTCGGGGGCCCAGTTCGGCGTCGGATAGCGCGCCTCGGCGGTGGCGGTCACGCCTGCCGGACAGTTGTGCGCCAGCCAGACCGTGGTGGCGGGCAGGTCCAGCGACTCGGCGAGGCGGACGAGGCTACGGAACTCGGTCGGCTGGCCGATCCGCGCCTGCTGGCGGATGACCTGATCGGCAAGGTCGGTTTCGCCGACTTCGACTAGCGCGGCGGCGACCAGGATATTGGGGCGGCGATCCAGCGCGGCCCAGTCGGTGGCGACCAGTTGCCCCTTGGGCTCGCGATCGCCGCGCATCCCCAGCGCCTGCCGAGCGAGCTGGCCATAAAAGCTCTCGCGGAATTGCGAGGCGGAGCGCAGGCGGCCCTCGATCTTATCGGGACGGCCGCAGACCATGTCGGCGCGCGCCGCCCAATAAAGCGCGGCGGCGCGCAGATCGACATCGGTGGCGCGCGCCGCCGTACCCTCGAACGCGGTCGCGGCGGCCTGGCAGTCATTCTGTCGCCATGCCGACAGGGCGACGGTCCAGCGGCCCTGTACGGCCCAGTCGCCCGATCCTTCGGCGGCCTGCGCCGCCAGCATGCGGGCATTGGCGTCGTCGCCGCTGAGGAAATAGATCCAGGCGACCTTCTGCTGCCACTCGGTCAGCGCCTCGGGCGACAGGCCTTGCGTCGATTCGAGCAACGCGCGCGCGGAGGGGCCGTCGTCCGCCTTGACGAAGGGCTGCATCCTGACGGCCAGATCGGCGGCGATCTGGTCGCTGCGCACGCTCTTTGCACGGGTGCGGCGGGGCGCGCCGTCCTGCCAGATCAGCGTGTGCGCCTCGGGCAATGGCGGCAGGTCATGCGCGCCGCGCGAGCGGGCGAGGCGGGCCAACTGCTCGGCCTGGGGCAGTTCGGGCGCTTCGTTCAGCAGGGCGACCAGCCGCTCGACCTCGACCTTGGGCGAACCCTTGGCGGTGTAGAGTTCGGCGCGCGCGATGGCGTGGAGCGGACCGGGCTTGAGCGCGTCGAGTTCCAGCTGCGCGTCGCTCCAGCGGCTGTCCCGGATCGCGGCGAAGACGCGCATATAGCCCGACTTCTGATCGGCATCGAGCAATGCGGGGATGGCGGGCGGGGCCTTGAGCGCGGCGGGGCTGCGGACGTCGGCGTTGGGGACGGGTTCGGCGGCAAGGGCTGCACCGCCGACGACCGTCAACAAAGCCCCGATGGTCGCGCCCTTCGCGATCGTCCGGCCCAGCTTCATGCGCGCAAATCCCCCATGACCCTTTGCAAGTCTTTCCAGCTTTCCGCCTTCGCCATCGGCTTCTCGATCAGGAAGCGCGGGTGGAACGTGGCGACGACGTTCGTTTTTCCGCTTTTATGGTCAATGACATGTGAATGTCCGCGCGCGTCGGTCAACTCGGTCCCGAGTACGGCACGGCTCGCCGCATTGCCGAGCAGCAGCAGCCCGCGCGGGGCGACGAGCCCGACATGGTGCAGCGCGATCTCGGCCAGTCGCGTCTCCACCCCGGCGGGCGTCCTTCCCGCGATCGGCCGCCGCGCGCAGACAGAGGTGACATGGACGGTCTCGCGCGACAGGCCCATGGCGGCCAGCATCCGGTCGAACAGCCGCCCCGGCGCACCCGACAGGATCTGACCGGCATCGCCGTCATCGCGATCGGGACAGTCGACCAGCACCATCAGCGCGGCATTGGCGGGCCCGGTCGCGGTGAGCGAAATGCCGTCCCATGTCGCCTCCGGCGCGGCATCGGAAAGACGCCAGGCCAGGAACGCCTCCAGCGTGTCGGGCAGCGATGTTGCCGGAGCCGCGACGGGCAGGGCGGCGGCGGGTGCCTGGCCGGGCATGACGAGCGGCGCGCGCACCGGCTCCGGCGCCGTCCAGTCGCGGGGGTCATCCTCGACCAGCAGGTCGACGCCCGCATCATGCCACCAGTCTAGGACGCTGGCGGCCAGGGCACCATCAAACGGTGCGGTATCGAACGTTGGAAGAGCCCCCATATGGGGTAAGCCCATGCTGCAAGGTTGACGTGCGCGTCAATCTGTCGGATCGGCTGTCAGGACAAGATGTTTTCCGTCCGCGCCCGGACGAGCCCGCCAAACGGGACGCTACGGCAGCGGCGCGGTCAAAAAGCGAGGATGCCATGAGCGAACGCGAATCGATGCCTTATGACGTGGTGATCGTCGGCGCGGGTCCGGCGGGCCTGTCGGCGGCGATCCGCCTGAAACAGCTTGCGGCCGAACAGGGCGGCGAGCTGGCCGTCTGCGTCCTCGAAAAGGGATCGGAGGTCGGCGCGCATATCCTGTCGGGCGCGGTGATCGATCCGATCGCGCTCGACGAGCTGCTGCCCGACTGGCGCGAGGATGGCTGTCCGCTGGCCGAGGTGCCGGTGACGGAGAACCTCCACTGGATCCTGAGCGCGACGAAGCAGCGCAACCTGCCGCACGCGCTGACCCCGCCCTTCATGCACAACAAGGGCACCTACACCGGGAGTCTCGGCAACCTTTGCCGCTGGCTGGCGGGCAAGGCCGAGGAGCTGGGCGTCGAGATCTTCCCCGGTTTCGCCGCCGCCGAAATCCTGTTCCACGAGGATGGTCGGGTAAAGGGTGTCGCGACCGGCGACATGGGCATTGCGCGCGACGGCACCCGCAAGCCCGATTACCAGCCGGGCCTGGAACTGCACGCCAAATACACCTTCTTCGCCGAGGGCGTTCGCGGTCACCTGTCCAAGGCGGTCATCCGCCAGTTCGATCTGGCCCGCGACAGCGATCCGCAGGTCTATGGCCTGGGCATCAAGGAATTGTGGGACATCGACCCCGCCAAGCATGTACCGGGGCGGGTGATCCATACGCAAGGCTGGCCGCTGGGGCATGACGCCAATGGCGGCGGCTTCATTTATCACCAGGCGGGGGGGCAGGTCGCGCTCGGCTTCGTGACGTGGCTGAACTACACCAACCCCTATATCTCCCCGTTTCAGGAGATGCAGAAGTGGAAGACCCACCCGGTCATCGCCGAACTGCTGAAGGGCGGCAAGCGCGTCTCCTATGGCGCGCGCGCGATCAATGACGGCGGGCTTCAGGCGATCCCGAAGCTGACCTTCCCGGGCGGCGTGCTGGTCGGCTGTTCGGCGGGCTTCCTGAACGTGCCGCGCATCAAGGGCACGCACGGCGCGATGAAGTCGGCGATGCTGGCGGCCGAGGCGGCCTTCGCCGCCGTCCAGGCCGGGCGCGAGGGCGACGAACTGACCGATTATCCGGAGGCGTTCCACGCGTCCTGGCTCTACAAGGAACTGTCGACCGTCCGCAACGTCGTGCCGCTGGTCAAGAAATATGGCGACACGCTGGGCTCGGGTCTGGCGGGCGCGACCATGTGGGCCGAGCATTTCGGCCTGAAGATGCCCTTCACCATGAAGCACAAGCCCGATCACGAAAGCCTGTGGCGCAAGGATCAGGTGAAGAAGCCCGATTACCCCAAGCCCGACGGCGTGCTGACCTTCGACCGGCTGTCCTCGGTGTTCCTGTCGAACACCAATCACGAGGAGGACCAGCCGGTCCACCTGACGCTGAAGGACGCGGATGTGCCGATCGCGCACAACCTGCCCTTGTTCGACGAGCCCGCGCAACGCTACTGTCCCGCCGGTGTTTACGAGGTGGTGGGTGTGGAAGAGGGCGATCCGAAATTCGTGATCAACGCCCAGAATTGCGTCCACTGCAAGACGTGCGACATCAAGGACCCGACCCAGAACATCAACTGGGTGGTGCCGGAAGGCGGCGGAGGACCCAATTATCCCAATATGTAAGCGTCCGTTTTCCCGCGCCCTGACCGGATTGTGGCTGGTCGGGGCGTGCTGGTCCGTGTCGGCGCTGGCGGCGGTGGAGGTGCCCCGCTCGCCGTTATCGGCCTATCTGGCGGCGCGGGTCGCGGCGTCGGAAGGGCGCTCTGCGGCGGCCAGCGACGATTATGCCGTTGCGCTGGCCGGTTGGCCCGACGACCCCGCCGTCGCGGTGCGCGCCTATCGCGAGGCGATGACCAGCGGCGATGTGCCGCTGGCGTTGAAGTCCGCGCGGGTGATGGAGGCGGAAAATGTCGCGCCGCTCGACGTGGCGCTGCTCGACCTGGCGATCGCGGCGCGCAAAGGCGACCGGGCGGGATATGACGCCGCGCTGACCCGGATCGATGGCGGCGCGCTGCGCATCCTGTCGCCGGTGTTGCGCGCCTGGGCCGCGTGGGATCGCAAGCAGCCGGTCGAGCCCGGCCTCGACAGCGCGGGCAAGGAACCGGTGGCCAAGCGGCTGGCCGACGAGCATCGCCTATTGCTGGCGCTGGCAAGCAAGCGGATCGACCCGGCCTCGGTCCGTGTCCTGTTGGAGACGATGCGCGCGGCCCCCGACACCCGGATCGCCGCCGCCGAGATCGTGGCGGGTCGTGGCGACGAGGCCAATGCCCGCGCGCTGCTCAGCGATCGGCTCGTCCTGGCCGATCGCAAGGCACTGGGCGCCAAGCCCGATCTCGGTTTCGGCGTGTCGCAACTGCTCGTGCGGATCGGCGGCGAGCTGGCGAGCGAGGGGCCGCGACCGCTGGTCATCGCCCTGACCCGCACCGCCCTGATCGCCGACCCCGACAATGACCGCGCCCGGCTGATCATGGCCGAGGCCCTGTCGAAGGACGAGGCGTGGGATGCCGCCATCGCCGCGATCAGGGACGTGCGGCCGCGCGGCGCCTTCGCGCACCGCGCCGCGATCGTCCGCATCGGCCTGCTCGCCGGGGCGGGACGACAGGGCGAGGCGCTGATGCTCGCGCAAGGGCTGGCGACCGCCAGGGATTCCAGCCTCGACGATTGGCAGATCTATGCCGACCAGCTGATCGCCGCCAAGCGCCCGGCCGATGCGGTGCCCTGGTATGAGCGCGTCACCCGCGCCGACCCGGCCCTGCCTTGGGCGGCATGGCTGCAATATGGCGGGGCGCTGGATCAGGCCGGGCGCAAGGATGAGGCGGATGTGGCGCTCGCCAAGGCGGTCGAGCTTGGCCCGGACCAGCCGTTGGCGCTCAACTATCTGGGGTATGCACGGATCGAGCGGGGCAGGGACGTGTCGGGCTCGCTCGCGCTGCTCGAAAAGGCGAGCAAGCTGGCCCCCGACGATGCCTCTATCACCGATTCGCTCGGCTGGGCCTATCACAAGGCCGGGCAGACCAGGCGCGGCCTGCCGCTGGTCGAGCGCGCCGCCATGGCCGAGCCCGCCAATAGCGAGATCAACGACCATCTGGGCGATATCTACTGGGCGCTGGGGCGACGCTACGAGGCACGCTATGCCTGGCGCGCGGCGGCACTGACGGCGGACGACACGGAGCAGGTTAAGCTGGCGGCGAAGATCGCGGGCTGACCGGCCTTGCCGAGGGCGCTCGTGCGACGCATGGGATGGGCATGACCGTTATCGTCGAAACCGCCCCGGCCAAGATCAACCTGGCGCTCCATGTGCGCCGTCGTCGTGAGGATGGCTATCACGAACTGGAGACGCTGTTCGCCTTTTGCCGTGATGGCGATGTGGTCAGGGTCGAGCAGGCGGACAAACCCAGCCTGACGCTGACGGGTCCGTTCGCCGGCGTGCTGGCAGGCGAGTCGCAGGACGACAATCTTGTCATTCGTGCTTCGCGTGGCTTTTGCGCGCGGTTCGGGGTGAGCGAGGGGCATGCCATTACGCTCGACAAGCATCTTCCCGTCGCGTCGGGCATTGGCGGCGGCTCGGCGGATGCGGCGGCGACCTTGCGCGCGCTGGCGCGGCTGCACGGCGTGGCAATGGATGATCCGATATTGTTCGCCTTGGCGGCCGAGCTGGGCGCGGATGTTCCCGCCTGTCTGCTCGGCCGGACGTCGCGCGGCGAGGGGAAGGGCGATGCGCTGCAACCGTTGGAGTCGCTGGGCGAGCGGCCGGTCCTGTTGGTCAATCCGGGCGTCGCCGTGTCCACGGCGGCGGTATTCAAGCGCTGGGACGGTGTGGACCGGGGGGCTTTGGGGCAGGGTGATGTGATGAGCGTCGCGGCGGCGGGGCGCAACGACCTGGAGCCGCCCGCCCGTGCCATCGCGCCGCAGATCGACACGGTGCTGGCCTTGCTGGCGAGTGCACCGGGCGTCGATCTGGCGCGCATGTCGGGATCGGGTGCGACCTGCTTTGCGATTTTCGCCGATACCGACGCGCGCGATGCGGCAGCGGACGCGGCGCGGACACAAGGTTGGTGGGCGCTGCCGACTTTTTTGCGATAGGCTTTGTTCGCATCTTGTTCTCATGGAACAAAACACATACATTGCAGATGCGTTGAATGGACCACAAGGTTGGTCTAGCGAGGGAAGCATCTGATGGCCGCCAATCTGAAAGTGATCGAAACAGGCATGGCAACCGCAAACGCAGACCGGCAAAAGGCGCTGGACGCCGCACTCGCCCAGATCGACCGGGCATTCGGCAAGGGCTCGGCGATGAAGCTGGGCCAGAAGGAAGCGATGCAGGTCGAGGCGATCTCGACCGGCTCGCTCGGCCTCGACATCGCGCTTGGTGTCGGCGGCTTGCCGCGCGGCCGCGTGATCGAGGTCTATGGCCCTGAATCCTCGGGCAAGACCACGCTGGCGCTGCACGTCATCGCCGAGGCGCAGAAGATGGGCGGCACCGCTGCCTTTGTCGACGCCGAACACGCGCTCGACCCCGTCTATGCCAAGAAGCTGGGCGTCAATATCGACGAACTGATCGTGTCGCAGCCGGATACCGGCGAGCAGGCGCTGGAGATCACCGACACGCTCGTCCGCTCGAACGCGATCGACGTGCTGGTGGTCGACTCGGTCGCCGCGCTCGTGCCGCGTGCGGAAATCGAGGGCGAGATGGGCGACAGCCATGTCGGCCTTCAGGCCCGCCTGATGTCGCAGTCGCTTCGTAAGCTGACCGGCTCCATCAGCCGTTCGCGCTGCATGGTGATCTTCATCAACCAACTGCGCATGAAGATCGGTGTGATGTACGGCAACCCGGAGACGACGACGGGTGGCAACGCGCTGAAATTCTATGCCTCGGTCCGGCTCGACATCCGTCGCACCGGCGCGATCAAGGATCGTGAGGAAGTGACCGGCAACGCGACCCGCGTGAAGGTCGTGAAGAACAAGGTCGCACCGCCGTTCAAGCAGGTCGAATTCGACATCATGTACGGCGAAGGCATTTCGAAGATCGGCGAGATCCTCGACCTGGGCGTCAAGGCGGGTCTGGTCGAGAAGTCGGGCAGCTGGTTCTCCTACGACTCGGTCCGCATCGGGCAGGGGCGTGAGAACGCCAAAAATTACCTGCGCGACAATCCCGACATGGCCGATCGTCTGGAACGCGCGATCCGCCAGCGGACCGAAAAGGTCGCCGAGGAGATGATGACCGGCCCCGACGCCGAGGACGACATCTAAGAATATAGGGCCCGCCAGCAATGGCGGGCCTTTTTGTTTGAGAGCATCGGGGGCTGGATCGTGACGGGCGGAATGGATTGGCGGGGGAGGGTCGGCGATGTCTGGGCCGCGGAATGGCGCCGCACCGACCGCAGCCTGGCGGACCTGTCGCGTCAACTCGATGCGGCGATCGCATCGGTCGCGCCCGAACGGGGGCATGCGCTCGATATCGGTTGCGGGGCGGGGGCGACCAGCCTGGCGCTCCGGACGGCCCGGCCGGGATTGCGCGTAACGGGCGTCGATCTGTCAGCGGAATTGGTGGCGGTGGCACAGGCGCGGGCGGGCGACGCGGCTGGCCATGGCCTGTATTTCCGGTGCGGCGATGCGCTGACCATGGCGGCCACCGAAGGGCCTTTCGATCTGCTATGCTCGCGTCATGGCGTGATGTTCTTTCCCGATCCTGTCGAGGCGCTCACCACCTTGCGGCACGCCGCATGCGAGGGCGCGCGGCTGGTCTTTTCCTGCTTTGCGGAACGCGCCGCCAATGGTTTCGCGACGCTGGCGGATGCGGTGATCGGTATCGCTCCTCCGCAGGACGAGGGTTATGCGCCCGGCCCCTTTGCCTTTGCCGATATGAACCAGGTCGGGGCGTGGCTGATGGAAAGCGGATGGCAAGCTGACAATGCCGCGCGTGTGCCGTTCGACTATGTGGTGGGCGAAGGCGACGATCCGGTCGAGGACGCGCTGTCCTTCCTGTCGCAAATCGGCCCCGCTGCACGGGCCTTGGCGCAAGCAGCCCCCGATGAACGGCGGCGGATGGAGACGGCCTTGCGGGAAGCGCTGTTGCGGTATCGCACCGGCGACCGGATCGCGTTGCCCGCCTCGGCGTGGATATGGCGGGCCGTTGCGCATGGGGATGGCGGCTCTAGATCGGGATGACATAGGGGCGACCCGAGTCGCGCTCCTCCCCTTTCTGGGGGGCATCACCACAGGCGCGGCGTTTGCGGAAGCGCCCCACCCCCGTCCCCTCCCCTGAAGGGGAGGGGTGGATCAATCCAGAGTGGATCGGCATTCAGCCGTGCCCTTCTTCCCTCGCCCCTCATGGAGGGGAGAGGGTGGCGCAGAATTGGTCTTTGCGAAAGCAAAGGCCCAGTCGAAGCTGGGCGAGGATAGCTGCGCTCGCTGGCCGAGCGCGCTAGCTTTGGGAACGCCCAACCCTTCCCACGCTCAGCTAACCCTCCCCGGCTCCAGGGAAGAGGGACGCAGAGGTCGATTGCCGATCTGGGCAGCGATCTTTTCGCTGAGTTTTCGAGCCTGCAACACAGGACCAATTCCCCCAATGCGTCCGCTATCCCCCTTGGCGCGTTGAGCCGCGCAATCGAGGGGAAAAGCCATGACGATCATCGTCCATCATCTGGAAAACAGCCGGTCGCAGCGCATCCTGTGGATGTTGGAGGAACTGGGCCTTCCCTATGAGGTCAAGCATTATAAGCGCGATCCCAAGACGATGCTGGCCCCGCGCGACCTCCGCGCCGTGCATCCGCTCGGCAAGTCGCCGGTGATCGAGGATGACGGACTGGTGATCGCAGAGACGGGCGCGATCATCGAATATCTGGTCGGCAAGGGCGATGGCCGCCTGGGGCCGCCCGCGCACCGTGAGGCGATGCAGCGTTGGCGCTTCTGGCTGCACTATGCCGAAGGATCGTTGATGCCGCCGCTGTTCGTCACGTTGGTGCTCAGCCGCATCCCGGTCATGGGCAAGGTGGCGATGAAGCGGTTCCAGCCGATGGTCGACCGCCATCTCGATTATGTCGAGAGCGAACTGGCGCGCTCACCCTGGTTTGCGGGCGAGCAGATGACGGCGGCCGACATCATCATGAGCTTCCCGCTGGAAGCCGCCCGATCCCGCGCCGGGCTGGACGAGCGCCGCCCCGCCACCATCGCCTGGCTGGAGCGTATCCACGCCCGCCCGGCCTATCAGGCGGCGCTCGCCAAGGGCGGACCCTATGCCTATGCGTGAGGCATAGGGTCCGGCGATCAATGCCCCCCGATCTGGCGGAAGCTGTCGGGGGCATCCTTCGGGGGCGTGCCCGAGGGGGCGTGGAGCGACGCCACATCGACCGGCTCGGGCGGATCGAGCGGACCTTCCCACTTGGCGATGACCGCACTCGCCACCGCATTGCCGATGACGTTGGTCGCCGAGCGTCCCATGTCGAGGAAATGGTCGACCGCCAGGATCAGCAGCAGGCCCGCCTCGGGAATGTTGAACATCGGCATGGTCGCCGCGATCACCACCAGCGAGGCACGCGGCACGCCCGCAATCCCCTTCGACGTGACCATCAGCACGAGCAGCATCGTGATCTGCTGCCCGATCGAAAGATCGATGCCGTACGCCTGCGCGATGAACAGCGACGCGAAGGTCATGTACATCATCGAGCCGTCGAGATTGAACGAATAGCCCAGCGGCAGGACGAAGCTGGCGATGCGCGGCGGTACGCCGAACCGGTCCAGCCCCTCCAGGATGCGCGGATAGGCGGCCTCCGAGGAGGCTGTCGAGAAGGCGAGGATCAAAGGCGCGCGGATATGCGCGATCAGGTCGCGCACGCGCGGTCCGATGAACAGCGCCGCGATGCCGAGCAGCACGCACCACAGCAGGATGAGGCCCAGGTAAAAGCTGCCCATGAAGATGGCGAGCTTGCCGATCACCGACGGGCCCTGCTCGGTCAGCGTACCTGCGACGGCGGCGAAGACCGCGATCGGCGCGACCCGCATGACGTAATCCGTCACCTGCAACATCACCGCGACCAGCGCGTCGACCGCCCGGACCAGCGGCGCGGCGCGCTCGCCGACCGCCGTGATCGCGACGCCCAGGAACAGCGAGCCGATGACGATCTGCAGAACCTCGTTGGTCGCCATCGCCTCGATCAGAGAGGCGGGGACGAGGTGCGTCACGAATTTCTGCAGGTCGAACCCGGCCTTCACCACCCCGCTATCGGCGGTGACGGCGGGCAGCGGCAGGTTCAAGCCGACGCCGGGCTGGAGAAGGTTGACCAGCAACATGCCCAGGCTGAGCGAGACGAGGCTGGCCGAAATGAACCAGGCGAGCGAGCGCACCCCGATCCGCCCCAGCGCCTTGGTATCGCCCATCTGTGCGATTCCCGACACCAGGGTGGCGAAGACCAAAGGCGCGATGATCATCTTGATCAGGCGCAGGAACAGGCCGGTGACGATTGCAAAATAGCCCGCAATCGTCTTGAGTTGCGCGGTCGTCGCCGCGCTGCCGTCATTCAATGACAGATTGAGCGAGAGCCCCACGATCAGCCCCAGGACGAGGCCGATGAAGATGTACAAGGTCAGCCGCTTGGCCATGCATACCCCAAATTAAAATCCGCGGGCGAGCCAAGGGCATTGTGGCGCTCAGGTCAAGAATTCTATCGTCACCGTCATGCAGACCCCGTTGTCCCGCCGCGCGATGATCGCGGCCGCCGCCCTGCCGTTCCTCGTCCGGCCGGGACTGCTGCGTGCGGCGGAGCCGGACCTGTCGGCGCTGTCCGACATCACCGGCGGGGCGGTGCCGATCGGCCCGGAGGAACGGGCGCGGCGGCTGGCACGGGCGCAGGCTTTGATGAAGGCGAACGGGATCGGCGCGATCCTGATCGAGCCCGGCTCGACCATGGTCTATTTCACCGGCGTCCAATGGTGGCGCAGCGAGCGGCTGACCGCCGTGGTCATCCCGGTCGAGGGCCAGCCGTGCATCGTCACGCCGTTCTTCGAGGAGCCCTCGGTCCGTGAGACGCTGGCCGTGCCCGCCGAGGTGCGGGTGTGGCAGGAGGACGAGAACCCGCTGGCCGTCGTCGCGGGGTTCCTGCGCGACCGCAAACTGGCGAACCGCCCGGTCGGGATCGAGGAGACGGCGCGCTTCTTCGCATTCGACGGGATGCGAAAGCTGCTGCCCGACATGCGGCTGGTCTCGGCCAATCCGGTGGTGCGCGGATGCCGGATGGTGAAGACGCCCGCCGAGATCGCGCTGATGCAATTGGCGACCGACGTGACGATGGCGGCCTATCGCTGGGTATATCCCCGCGTCGAGGCGGGCATGACGGGCGCGGAGGTCGGCGCGCTGATGAGTGCCGCCACCCGCAAGCTGGGCGGCGCACCGGAGTTCAGCATGGCGCTGATCGGCGAAGCCTCGGCCTATCCGCATGGCAGCAAGCAGGTCCACCGTGTGGCGGAAGGCCAGGTCGTGCTGATGGACTGCGGATGCACGGTTCAGGGCTATCAGTCCGACGTCTCGCGCAGTTGGGTCCATGGCCGCGCCAGCGCGGAACAGCGCAAGGTCTGGGACACGGTGGCGAAGGGCCAGCAGGTCGCGCGCGCGGCGGCGCGGATCGGCGCACCCGCAGGCAGCATCGACGATGCCGTGCGGCGTTTCTACGAAGGCCAGGGCTATGGTCCCGGCTATCGCTTGCCCGGCCTGTCGCATCGGACCGGGCACGGCATCGGCATGGATGGGCATGAGCCGGTCAATCTCGTACATGGCGAAGCGACGCCGCTGGCTGCGGGCATGTGCTTCTCCAACGAGCCCGGGCTGTATCTGCCGGGCAAGTTCGGCATCCGGATCGAGGATTGCTTCCACATGACCGATAGCGGTCCGGCCTGGTTCTCGACGCCGCCCAAGGCGATCGAGGCGCCGATCGGATGATCGCCGAGCTGGACTCGCGTGGCTATGCCCTTTGGCCTTCGCGGCTGGATGACGGAGAGTTGGCCGAGCTGGCGGCGCTGTTCGGCGATTGGTCCGACGGTCGTCCGGGACGGCGGATCGATCCGGCCCGCGCCGCCGGATTGTCCGCCGTAGACCGGCTCTGCGCCGCGATGGGGCCGGTCGTCGGCGAAGGCGTGCGGCCGGTCCGCGCGATCCTGTTCGACAAGCAGGACGGCGCGAACTGGGCATTGGGCTGGCACCAGGACCGGACCATTGAGGTGGTGGAGCGACGCGAGGTTGCGGGGTTCGGGCCATGGACCGTCAAGCAGGGCCGCGTCCATGTCGCGCCGCCGGTGTCGCTGCTGGAGCGCATGGTCACGGTCCGCCTCCATCTCGATCCCGTCGATGCGGACAATGCGCCGCTGTTGGTCGCACCGGGTTCGCACCGGCTGGGCCTGATCGCCGAGGATGCGATTGAGGGCGTCGTCGGTCAGCTGGGCGAGGCGGTTTGTCTGGCCGGGGCGGGCGAGGTTTGGCTGTACCGCACGCTGATCCTTCACGCCTCGGCCCGCGCCGGACCGGGGCGGCGCCGGCGGGTCTTGCAGATCGATCTTTCGGCGGATGGTTTGCCGGGTGGTTTGCGCTGGGGCACGGAGGGGCAGGGGAGATTGTTATGACCATCGATCTCGTGATTGAACTGCTGGTGGGCTTTGCCAACGGCCTGCTGAACGCCGTCATCATCTGTGCGCTAGCCTATTGGCTCCTCGGCCGCGTTTTCGGTGTGACCGAGCCGCGCTTGCCCGCCATCTTGTTCGCCCTGGGCTTGACGCTGGGGCGGTTCGAGCATGCGGCCGATATGGCCGGGCATCCCATTGGCCGGTTGGTTGGCGATGGCCTGGGGTTCGTCCTGATCCGGTATCTCTGGTGGCGTCGCCCCGCTGCTCGCGACGATGCGACGGAACGAGCCGAACGCGCGGGCGCTTGAGCGCGCGCGAAACCTCGCCTAAGCCCGCGCTTATGACCTCGACCAACGACATCCGCCGCGGCTTTCTCGACTATTTCGGTTCGCAAGGGCACCAGATCGTGCCCTCCGCGCCGCTCGTGCCGCAGAACGACCCGACGCTGATGTTCGTGAATGCGGGCATGGTGCCGTTCAAGAACGTGTTCACCGGCTTGGAGTCGCGGCCCTATTCGACCGCGACCAGCTCGCAGAAATGCGTGCGCGCGGGCGGCAAGCATAACGATCTCGACAATGTCGGCTATACCGCGCGCCACCATACCTTCTTTGAAATGCTGGGGAATTTCTCGTTCGGCGACTATTTCAAGGAACAGGCGATCACCCATGCCTGGACCCTGCTGACCAAGGTCTGGGGCATCAATCCGGAAAAGCTGACCGCCACTGTCTATCACACCGATGACGAGGCGTTCGACCTGTGGAAGAAGGTCGCGGGGCTGCCCGATCACAAGATCATCCGCATTCCGACCAAGGACAATTTCTGGGCGATGGGCGAGAACGGGCCGTGCGGTCCATGCTCCGAAATCTTCTACGATCACGGCGACCATATCTATGGCGGCCCTCCCGGCAGCCCGGAGGAGGATGGCGACCGATTCGTCGAGATTTGGAACCTGGTCTTCATGCAGTTCGAGCAGGAAGCCAATGAGATCGTCGGCGAATTGCCCAAGAAGTCGATCGACACCGGCATGGGTCTGGAGCGGATCGCCGCCGTCCTGCAGGGCGTGCACGACAATTACGACACCGACACGTTCAAGGCGCTGATCGCAGCCTCGTGCGAGCTGACCCACACCAAGGCGGAAGACGGGCAGAAGGCGTCGCACCGCGTGATCGCCGACCATCTGCGCTCGGCCGGTTTCCTGGTCGCGGACGGCGTGCTGCCCGCCAATGAGGGGCGTGGCTATGTGCTTCGCCGCATCATGCGCCGCGCGATGCGCCACGCGCATCTGCTGGGCGCCAAGGAGCCGTTGATGCACCGGCTGGTCCCGGCGCTGGTCGCCGAGATGGGTGCGGCCTATCCCGAGCTGGTCCGTGCGCAGCCGCTGATCGAAGCTACTTTGAAGCAGGAGGAAACCCGCTTCCGCCAGACGCTCGACAAGGGCCTCAAGCTGCTCGACGAAGCGACGGCGGGCATGGCGCCCGGTGCGACGCTGGCGGGCGAGACGGCGTTCAAGCTCTATGACACGTTCGGCTTCCCCTATGATCTGACCGAGGACGCGTTGCGCGCGCAGAACCTGTCGGTCGACCGCGCAGGCTTCGACGCCGCCATGGCTGAGCAGAAGCGCGCCGCGCGCGCCGCCTGGAAGGGCTCGGGCGCGAAGGCGTCGGACGATGTGTGGTTCGACATCGCCGAGGAAACCGGCTCGACCGAATTTCTGGGCTATGCCTCCGACACAGGCGAGGGCGAAGTGCTGGCGCTGGTCAAGGACGGCGCGCGGGTCGACAGCGCGGCGGCGGGCGATACGGTGTCGATCATCGTCAACCAGACGCCATTTTATGGCGAGAGCGGCGGCCAGGTCGGCGACAGCGGCACCATCTCCAGCGATACGGGTCTGAAGGCTGTCGTCACCGACACCTCCAAGCAGCTTGGCCGCGTGTTCGTGCACAATGCCGAGATCCAGGAAGGCGGCATCAAGGTCGGCGACAGCGTGAAGCTGGCGATCGACACCGCGCGCCGCGCCGCGATCCGCGCCAACCATTCGGCGACGCACCTGTTGCATGAGGCGCTGCGTCAGCGGCTGGGCACCCATGTCGCGCAGAAGGGTTCGATGGTCGCCCCCGAACGCCTGCGCTTCGACTTCTCGCAGCCGGTCGGCATGACCGCCGACGACATTGCCGAGGTCGAGACGAAGGTGAACGAGCAGGTGCGCGGCAACGGCCCGGTCGTCACTCGTCTGATGACGCCGGACGAAGCGATCGAAATGGGCGCGATGGCGCTGTTCGGTGAGAAATATGGCGACGAGGTTCGGGTCGTGTCGATGGGCGAAGATGCCGACGGCACCTACTCCCTCGAACTTTGCGGCGGTACCCATGTGAATGCGCTGGGCGAGATCGGCGTGTTCAAGATCGTGTCGGAAGGCGCGGTGTCGAGCGGTGTGCGCCGTGTTGAGGCGCTGACCGGCGAGGGCGCGCGCGCCTATCTCTCGCACCGCGACGACATGCTGAAGGCCGCCGCCGCGACACTGAAGACCACGCCGGACGAAGTGCCCGCCCGCATCGCCGCCCTGGTCGAGGATCGTCGCCGTCTGGAGCGCGAACTGGCCGAGGCGAAGAAGGCGCTCGCCATGGGCGGCGGGGCCGGTGGCGCGGCCGCCGGCCCGGAGCAGATCGGCGATGTGGCGTTCATCGGCCAGGTGCTCGACGGCTTCGAGGCGAAGGGTCTGCGGGGCGCGGTGGACGATGCCAAGCAGCGTCTGGGCGGATCGGGTGTCGCGGTGATGGTCGCGGTCAATGACGGCCGCGCCTCGGTCGCGGTCGGCGTGACCGACGATCTGACGGGCAAGCACAATGCCGTCGAGCTGCTGCGTAAGGCGGTGGCGGCGCTGGGCGGGCAGGGCGGCGGAGGCCGTCCCGACATGGCCCAGGGCGGTGGTCCCGACGGCACCAAGGGCGCCGAGGCGCTCCAGGCGGTCCGGGACGCGATCGCGGGGTAATTTCACCAGCCAGGGGAGAGTGGCGATGCGCAGGGGAATGACGACGGCCTTCTTGACGGGGGCCATGCTTCTTCTCTTGCCATCACCGCTCATGGCGCAATCCGCATCGCCGCAGACCTCCACGCCGCCCGGCACGACCGGCGAGGCGGTCGTCGTGACCGCCCGGCCCCAGGCCAGCGAGCGTGAAGTGCGCGATCAGATCATCGGCGTTACCGGGCGACCGACATCGGCGATGCCGCTCATGCGGTTTCGCGCGCCCGTCTGCATCGGGACCGCCGGGCTGCCGGTCTCGGCCAGCGAGGAGATTCTTCGCCGCATGATGGCGACGGTCCAGTCGCTGGGCATGAAGATGGCCCCCGATGGCTGCACGCCGAATATCTTGGTCCTGTTCGCCGACGATCCCCAGGAGCAGCTCATGGCGCTGCGCCAGCGGTCCCCCCAGATATTCGGGGACCTGTCCCGTCCGGCGGTCAGCCGCATTGTGAAGGGGGCGGGCCCCGTCTATGCCTGGAACGCCGCCATGCGGGTGTCGCGCGATGGCGATCTCGTCTTGCAACAGGACAGCCCCACGGCAAACTGGCCCGAGATGAAGGTCGGGGCGGCGTCGCGCCTGTTGAGTCCGATCCGTCAGGACATCGCCGCCTCGGTCGTGGTCATCAAGCGTCAGGCCCTGCTGAACAAGACGCTGGGCCAGATTGCCGACTATGCCGTGATGCGGACCATGGCTGCGACCAAGCCGGTCGAGGGGATGACGTCGGCGACGATCCTGACCTTGTTCGACACCGATGCAGCCGCTCCCGCGGAACTGACGGCATTCGACCGGGGGTTGCTGAACGGACTCTATGACAGTCGCCCCCATGCGCAACGGGGGCAACAGGTGTCAGAGATGACGCGCGCCATCCGCGAGGAAACCGTACGCAAATGATCCGGCGGGGCCGGGCCGTGTCGCCCAGTGCCGTCAAGGCTGTGGGCCTCCTGCCAGCGTGCGACTGGGGCCATCTGCGAGGCCTTTATGCGGGGCAGGGAAATCCTTCGCCGATGTTCCAATATGCCGAGATGGCGCGTTTTATCGAAGACGAATGGATCGCCGGAGACAAGAAACCGTGAAACCCCCAAGCGGACGCCGCGACCTGACCGCCGGGCCGATCGGCAAGACTTTGTTGCTGTTCGCGCTGCCGACCCTGGGGTCGAGCGTGCTGCAATCGCTGAACGGGTCGATCAACGCGATCTGGATCGGCCAGTTTCTGGGAGAGCGGGCGCTGGCGGCGACGACCAACGCCAATATCATCATGTTCCTGCTGGTCGCGGCAACCTTCGGCTTCGGCATGGCCGCGACCATCCTGATCGGCCAGGCGATGGGACGGCGCGACGTGGAGGCGATGCGCCGCGTGCTGGGATCGGCGCTGGGGCTGTTCGCGGTGATCTCGACCGCGACCGTGGGAGTAGGTTGGCTGGCCGCGCCCGCCATCCTGCGCGCGCTGGCGACCCCGGCCGAAGTGTTTCCGCTCGCGCTCGCCTATCTGCGGGTGATCTTCGTCGCGATGCCGCCGGGCTTCATCTCGGTGCTGCTGACCATGGCGCTGCGCGGTGTCGGCGATTCGATCACGCCGCTGAAGTTCATGGCGCTCGGCTCGGTCCTCGACGTGGCACTCAACCCGGTCTTCATCCTGGGGCTGGGGCCGATCCCGGCGCTGGGCATTGAGGGGTCGGCGATCGCGACGCTGATAGCCAATACCGGATCGCTGCTGGCGCTTGTCACCTATCTCTATGCCAAGGATCTGGTCATCCGGCTGCGCGGCGCCGAGTGGCGCTATCTGCTCCCAACCGCGGTGCTGCTGAAGACGATCGTGGTCAAGGGGTTCCCGATGGGGCTCCAGATGCTGGTCGTCTCCACTTCCGCCTTGGCGATGATGGGGCTGGTCAACCGGCACGGCACCTCGACGACGGCGGCTTACGGCGCGGCGAACCAGCTTTGGACCTATATCCAGATGCCCGCCATGGCGGTGGGCGCGGCGGTCAGCGCGATGGCGGCGCAGAATATCGGCGCGGGGCAGTGGGACCGGGTCGACCGGATCACCCGTGCGGGCCTGCGGATGAACCTGTTGCTGACCGGCGTGCTGGTCTTGGCGGTCACGCTGCTCGACCGGCATGTGCTGTGGTTGTTCCTGGGGAACGAGGAGGGCGCGATCGGCATTGCGGCTAAGATCAACCTGATCGGCGGGTGGAGCTTCATGCTGTTCGGTGTGTCGATGGTGCTGGCCGCAACGGTGCGCGCCAATGGCGCGGTGGTCGGGCCGCTCGTCATCCTGGCGATCGCGATGTTCCCGGTACGCTTCGGCCTCGCCAACCTGCTGGAGCCGAGCTTGGGCGCAGACGCGATCTGGTGGAGCTTTCCGGCGGGCTCGCTTGCCTCGATGCTGATGACCATCGGTTATTACCGGCATGGCGGCTGGCGCAGGGGGCGTATGGCCCCGGCGGCGGGCAAGGAGGAATGCGAGGAACAGGCGCTGGCCGAAGGGCAGCCGACGAACAAGGCGATGCCGGTGGGGTAGGGTGCCCCTGTATGTAGGCAAATACCCTCACCCTTCCGGCGCTTTGCGCCTCCCTCCCTCTCCCGGTGGGAGCGGGAAGGGGCCCGCCCGCTGAAAGCGGGTGGGAAGGGTGAGGGTCCCTCAGACCGGCGCGATGACCTCGATGATACCCGGTGCGATCCGGGCGGTCACCGGCGTACGGGCCAGCACCTCGCCGTCGATCGAGATGGGCAGCGGCGGGATGGTGGTGAGCTTGATCTCGCGCCCCCGGAAATCGCGGACCTTTTCCTTGCGATAGTCGCTGCGCAGGATGCTGGCCGCCCAGTTGACGATCAGGCGGCGTTTCACATGACCGCATACGGCCTGGACGACGATCTCGCCCGAGTCGACGGCGGCGGCATCCACCAACTCGGTGCCGCCATGATAGGGGCCGTTGGAGATGCGCACCTCGACGACGCGCAGTCGCTCGCGCTTGCCATTCTGCTCGACGATCAGGGTGAAGGGGCGGAACCGCAGGAACTGATAGGCCGCCCAGCCCAGATAACCGAGCCGCCCGGCGACGCGCTTCAGGCCGTGCGGTACCGTCTCGGCGATCTTGGGGCTGATCCCCATCGCCGCGCAATTGGCGTAATAATCATTGTCGATCATGCCCAGATCGATGCGGCGCGGGCGGCCGGTGCGGATCACCTCGACCGCGCCCTCGATGGTCAGGGGAATGCCGAGCGAGCGGGCAAAGCTATTCGCGGTGCCGAGCGGCAGGACGCCCAGCATCACGTCATGCCCGACCATCAGGTCGACGAGCCCGCTGATCGTCCCGTCACCACCGCCCAGGATCAGCAGGTCGGGCTTGGCCGCCAGCAACTCGCGGACGGTCGGCTCCAGATCCTTCGGATCCTCCACCGCGCGGGCGTCGACCTTGTAGGGAAGGTCCGACATCGCCGCACAGGCCTGCTGAAACAAGGCCTGGCCGCGCCGCGACTTGGCATTCACCACCATCGCTGCCGATCGAATCTCTCGCACGCCTATATTCCTTTCGCCCCCGGAACGCTTTGCACGCAACGCTTGGCAAGCGCGGTCCGATCCCGCAAAAGCCCTTTTGATGACCGCATCTTATCCCGCGCTTCGCCTTCGTCGTACTCGTGCCTCGCAGTGGAGCCGTCGACTTCACGCGGAAACGGTGTTGACCCCGGCCGATCTGATCTGGCCGTTGTTCGTGACCGAGGGGCAGGGCGTGGAGGAACCCATCGCCAGCCTGCCCGGCGTGTCGCGCTGGTCGCTGGACGGCATCGTCGCGCGGGCCAGGGAAGCCGCCAATCTGGGCATTCCCTGTCTGGCGTTATTCCCTAATACGCCCGCGCACCTGCGCACCGATGACGGGCGCGAGGCGATGAACCCCGATAATCTGATGTGCCGGGCGATCCGCGCAATCAAGGATGCCGTGCCCGATATCGGCGTGCTGACCGATGTGGCGCTCGACCCCTATACGACGCATGGCCATGACGGGCTGGTAGATGCGGCGGGTTATGTCGTCAACGACGACACCGCCGATGCGCTGGTCGAGCAGGCGCTGACCCAGGCGCGCGCCGGGTCGGACGTGATCGCGCCGTCGGACATGATGGACGGCCGCATCGGCATGATCCGCGCCGCCTTGGAGCGCGAGGGCTTCGTCAACGTCCAGATCATGGCCTATGCCGCCAAATATGCCAGCGCCTTTTACGGTCCGTTCCGCGATGCGGTGAATACGCGCGGTCTGCTGAAGGGCGACAAGCGCACCTATCAGATGGACCATGCCAATGCCGAGGAGGCACTTCGCGAGGTCGCGCTCGACCTCGCCGAGGGCGCGGACAGCGTGATGGTGAAGCCGGGCCTGCCCTATCTCGACATCATCCGCCGGGTGAAGGACGAGTTCCGCGTGCCGACCTTCGCCTATCAGGTGTCGGGCGAATATGCGATGATCGAGACGGCGGTCGCAGCGGGCGCGGCAGACCGCGACGCAATGGTGCTGGAGACGCTGATGGCGTTCAAGCGTGCCGGATGCTCGGGCGTGTTGACCTATCATGCCGCCCATGCCGCCCGACTGCTGAACGCCTGAACCCTTTCCCCGTGACACGCCGTATCCCGGACCTGGCGGCGCGCGCGCTGTTCGTGGCGACGATCCTGACCGGATCGTTCCTGCTGTTCCTGGTCCAGCCGCTGGTCGCGCGCATGGCGCTGCCCCGGCTGGGTGGCGCGCCCGCCGTCTGGAACTCGGCGATGTTCGTCTATCAGGCGCTGCTGCTTGGCGGCTATGCCTATGCCCATGCGCTGGGGCGGTGGCGGCCGAAGGTGCAGGCGGGGGTGCATATCCTGGTACTGGCGGCGGCGGCCTTGTGGTTGCCGATTGGGTTGATGACGGTGGACCTACCGCCCGATGCCGAACCGGCGCTGTGGGTGCCATGGCTGCTCGGCCTGTCCATCGGGCCGCTCTTCTTCGCGGTGTCGGCGCAGGCCCCGCTGATCCAGCGCTGGTTCGCGCTCGCCCAACCGGGGCGTAATCCGTACGCGCTCTATGCGGCGTCAAACCTGGGCAGCTTTGCCGGGCTGATCGCCTATCCGCTGCTGGTCGAGCCGGCGATGACGCTTCATGGACAGAGCCTGTTGTGGAGCCTGGGCTACGGCCTGCTCGCTTTGCTGGTCGCGGCATGCGCCACGCGACTCCCGGCGTCGCGCGACCCGGCGGCCGACCCCGCGCCGACCTCGGCCGCGCCGGGATGGCGGCGGATCGGGTACTGGGTCGCCTTGGCGGCGGTGCCCTCGGGGCTGGTGCTGGCGACCTCGACCTATATCACCACCGATATCGTGGCGATGCCGCTGCTCTGGGTGTTGCCGCTGGGGCTGTATCTGGCGAGCTTCATCATCGCCTTCGCTACCCGGCGGGGCGCGGCGGACACGCTGACCCGGATCGCGCCGGTAACGCTGCTGCTGTTCGGCGGGGTGATCATGGGCGGCTATCCGGAGCGGCCCTATTCCAACGTGGTCGTCGCGCTGCTGCTGCTGTTCATGGTGTCGGTCGCGTTGCACACCGCCCTATACCGCGCGCGGCCTGCGGTCGACCGGCTGACCGGCTTCTATCTATGGATGGCAGTCGGCGGGGCATTGGGCGGGGTGTTCGCGGGCATCCTGGCGCCGGTGCTGTTCGACTGGACGTACGAGTATCCGCTGCTCATCTTGGCGGCGGGAATGTTGATCCCGCAACAGTTCATCCTGCCGGTGATCCGCGACCTGTGGTGGCGACATCCCCGCGCGATGCTAGCCGCGCTGGCGGTGGTGATCGGTCTCGTTCTCGAATTGCGGCTGGTCGGCCCTGCGGCGTGGTTCGGCGAGGAGCGTCAAGGGACGGTGTTCCTGGTCATCGCAACGCTGGGGTTCCTGACCATCGGCGCACGCACCGGCTTCGTGCTGCTGCTCGGAGGAGCGCTCGTGCTGTTCGGCGGCTATCGCGCATTGTCGCTGTCGATGGAGCGTGATGCACGGATGCGCAGCTATTTCGGCGTCTATACCGTCCGCGACGGAGCAGGCTATCGCGAGCTGGACCATGGCTCGACGGTCCACGGCATCCAGCTTCGCGGTTCGGCGGCGCGCGAGCGGACGCCGACCACCTATTACGCCCCCTATTCGGGCGTCGGCCGGGCGATGCGCGCCGCGCCGATGCTGTACGGACCGGCGGCGCGGATCGGCGTGGTCGGGCTGGGGACGGGGACGCTCGCCTGTTATGCGCAGCCGGGCCAGCGCTGGCGCTTCTACGAGATCGATCCGGTCATCGTCCGCATCGCGCGCGATACCGGCCAGTTCAGCTATCTGCGCCGGTGCCAGCCCGATCCCGTCATCCGCATCGGCGACGCGCGCATCCGCCTGGCCGCCGAGGCACCGGACAGCCTGGATCTGCTGGCGCTCGATGCCTTTTCGTCGGACGCGGTTCCGGCGCATCTGCTGACGCGTGAGGCGTTCGGGACCTATGCCCGCGTCCTGTCCCCGCGCGGGCTGCTGCTCGTCCATATCTCGAACCGCTTCGTCGATCTGGAGCCGCTGGTCGCCGCCGCCGCGCGGGAAGGGGGCTGGGCGATTTCTCGGATGAGCTATGTGCCGACCGATCTGGATCGCGAGGCGCAGGCCACCGCCTCGGTCTGGCTGGCGCTGTCGCGGGATGCGCGCATGCTGAAGACGCTGGAGGCGCGAGGGGGAGACTGGACCCCGGCGGTGGCCCCGCCGGGCCTCGCCGCCTGGACCGACGATTATTCCAGCATCCTGCCCTTTATCCGCGAGTTCTAAAGCAGGATGACGTCAGATTGATTCACCCCTCCCCTTCAGGGGAGGGGCCGGGGGTGGGGCGCTTCCACAAACGCCGCGCCTGCGGTGATGCCCCACCCCAACCCCTCCCCTGAAGGGGAGGGGCTCGACCTAAGTCGACCCTATGTAATCTCGATCCAGGCGTCAGGCGGCGGGGAGGCTGTCGCTGATCGCCTTGATCTGCGCCGCCTGCCGCGTGACCGCCGCCGATGCTCGATCGCGCAGGCTCGTCAGCGTGGGATAATCCGGCTCCAGCGCGGCGGCCCGCTGGATCGCGCGGTCATCGATCTCGGTCAGCAGCGAGGAGGTGCGCGCGCGGATTTCGTCCAGGGTCGCCAGCTCGGTCTGCGCGGTCAGCCATGCCTCGCTGCCCACCGCCGCCCCGCGCGCCTTGGCGGCATCGGTGCGGGCCTGATCATGCGCCTTGGTGAATTCCTGTTCGACGGCGGTCAGGCGGCGGGTCATTTCCGCGACCTGCGCATCAAGCGCCGGATCGGGCCGAAGCACGACCGGCTTGGCGGCGGGTTCGGCAAAGCCCTGTTTCTCGACCGGCCGAACCGCCAGTGACGGGTAAGGCGTCGTGTCATGGTCCCGCGCACACCCGGCCAAGGTCAGGCCTATGATAAGGATACAGGGGGCCAAGCGAGGGGCGGGCCGGGCGGACGGGGCGGGGCGATAGGGCGTCATCGCGATCTTCCTAACCGCAACAGGGGACCTGACCAAATGCCGCAAAGCACCGTGAAGGTCCGCCCTCAGAAAAAATGTGGATAACCTTTGCAAAGGGGTTGCCAAGGTTCCGAAGCGCTTCTATCAGCCCACCTCCACAGCGCGCCCGTAGCTCAGCTGGATAGAGCATCAGACTACGAATCTGAGGGTCGGACGTTCGAATCGTTCCGGGCGCGCCAGTGGATCAAAATCAGGTCTCGACAGAGACCCTATGCGCGCCCGTAGCTCAGCTGGATAGAGCATCAGACTACGAATCTGAGGGTCGGACGTTCGAATCGTTCCGGGCGCGCCATTTCTTCCATATCATCGGCACCACGGGCTTCGGCCCCGACCATGGCCGGGGCCTGTCCCGTCGTCAGCGCCAGCCGAGCGCAGGTGCGATGTGGCGCAGGATGTTGTCGATCACATGCGCGTTGTAATCGACGCCCAGCTGGTTGGGCACGGTCAGCAGCAGCGTGTCGGCCTCCGCAATCGCTTCATCGGCGCGCAGCTGTTCGATCAGCCGCTCGGGCTCGGCGGCATAGGAGCGGCCGAAGACCGCGCGCATATTGTCGATGATGCCGACCTGATCCTGACTGTCGTCGCGACCGAAATAGGCGCGGTCCTGATCGGTGGTCAGCGCGAAGATCGAGCGAGAGACGGAGACGCGCGGTGCACGATCATGCCCCGCCGCCGCCCAGGCTTCGCGATAGGCGCGGATTTGCCTGGCCTGCTGGACATGGAAGGGCTCACCGCTTTCATCGGCCTTCAGGGTCGAGCTTTGCAGATTCATGCCCTGCTTGGCGGCCCAGACCGCCGTGGCGTCGGAGGCGGAGCCCCACCAGATGCGGTCGCGCAGCCCCGCCGAATGCGGCTCCAGCCGGAGCAGGCCCGGCGGGTTGGGGAACATCGGGCGGGGATTGGGCTTGGCGAAACCCTGGCCCTTCAGCAGGTGCAGGAACACTTCGGCATGGCGGCGGCCCATATCGGCATCCGTCTCGCCCTGCGCAGGGCCATAACCGAAATGCCGCCAGCCATCGATCACCTGTTCGGGCGAGCCCCGGCTGATGCCGAGTTGCAGGCGTCCGCCGCTGATCAGGTCGGCCGATCCGGCATCCTCGACCATGTAGAACGGGTTTTCGTAGCGCATGTCGATCACGCCGGTCCCGATCTCGATCCGGCTGGTCCGCGCCCCGACGGCGGCGAGCAGCGGAAAGGGCGAGGCAAGCTGCTGCGCGAAGTGATGGACCCGGTAATAGGCCCCGTCCGCGCCCAGCTCCTCGGCGGCGACGGCAAGGTCGATCGACTGAAGCAGCACGTCCTGCGCCGAGCGCGTGGCGGACTGGGGCGAGGGCGACCAATGGCCGAACGAGAGGAAACCGATCTTTTTCATGCGCCCAAGATAGGGCGAATGCGCGATCGGTCCACCGACGTGGTGGAAACGATCGCTTTCCGAAATCACCGGTCAGCGTGTGCGCCAGTGGCCCGCAATCGCCTTTTTCTCGCCCGCCGCGTCCAGCGGCATGTCGGCCATCATGTCCTGAGCCGCCGCCATCAGTTCGGCATCCGACGATCCCGCCTGGGCATAGCCGCTGCCTGTACCGGGCGTGCTGCCCGGCATGGTCCGGCGCAACGACCAGCCCTTCGGATCGCGACAGGCGATTCCGTCCGCCTCGGCCGACTGGAAGACGCGGCAAAAGCCGTTGTCCTCGGCACGGAAACTGACCGCGATGCGCACCGGCCCCTTAACGCCGCTCGCCTGATCGTCGAGTGCCTTGGCGAGCGAACCGGCGGCATAGAGGCCATGGTCGGTCGCCATGACCGGCCCTTCCTGTTGTACGCCGCGTCCCACCAGCACCCCGACCACGAGGCAAGCGGCCATCGCCGCCGCCGATCGCCAGGCAGCCGAGACGCGTGAGGGGCGGGGCTGGCGCTGGGGCATCTGCACGACGTTGCTGGTCAGCATCGCTGCCAGCCGGTCGGGTACGGGATCATCCACGATCGGGGCATAGGCCGCGCCCAGTTTCGCCTTCAGGCGGCGATGGCGTGCGACTTCCTCGGCCAAAGCGGGATCGGCGGCGATGGCACGCTCCACGCGCTTGGCCGTCAGCGGATCGAGCGCGTCGTCGGCATAGGCCATCAGCAATTCGGGTTCGACCGTCATGCCGCTTCTCCCAGCCGCGCCATCAGCGCCTGTCGCCCACGCACCAGGCGCGAGGTCAGGGTGCCCATCGGAATGTCCAGTATCTCGGCGGCTTCCTTATAGGCGAGCCCCTCGACCAGGACGAGCGCCACCGCCTCACGCTGTTCGTCGGGCAGGGTGCGCATCGCGGCATCCACCTCGTTCAGCGCGACCCGCGCCTCGGCATTGCCAGCGCCGCCGACGCCCAGCCCCGCCTCTTCGGCGACGAAGGTCTCCGCCGCGCGCGACCGGGCGCGGGCGGTGTCGATCCAGGCATTGCGCATGATCCGGTACATCCAACTATCCAATCGTGTCCCCGCCTGCCACGCGTTCCGCGCCATCAGCGCCTTTTCGATCGTGACCTGGCACAGATCGTCCGCATCCGCCCCGTCATGGGTGAGCGATCGCGCGAACCGCCGCAGTCGCGGGAGCAGCGCCAACAACTCGGTCTCGAAAGCGGCCAAACCTATTTCCTTGTTGCAGGGATGAAACGGATGAGGTTCATCGTTTAATCCATGTCAGCATGAATTTTGACAATGGATGAACGGCGATGAAGCGGACGACCCGCTATCTGGCAGTATCGATGGCGGCGGCGGGCCTGGCGTTGGGCGTGACGGCGGGGCGGGCACAACTGGTGCCCTCGCTACCCGGAATGCCGTCGCTTCCCGGCGGTTTGCCCTCGGTCGGGCGAGGAATTTCATCGCTCGCCGACCCTGTCATCGACCGGGTGGACGCCGCGTCGCGCGCGACCGTGCGGCAGCTGGAGCAGGTCCGCCGGGCGACCTTCGCGCAACTGGTCCGCGATCACCCGGACGCCATCGCGCTGGACCCGATGGGATTTCCGGCGCGCGCGGGCGAGGTGGTGGTCGATGCCCCCAGCGATGCGTTGTTGGCGACGGTCGGGCGACTGGGCTTTACGGTGATCGAGCGCGACGATGTGCTGGGCGTCGGCTTCGTCCGGCTGCGTGTGCCGCCGGGCCAGTCGTTGAAGGCCGCACTGGGCATTCTTCAGAAACTGGGCGGAGAGGTGAGCGCCGATCAGCTTCACCTGCCGAGCGGAGCCGGTGCACCGGCCGCACTGACGGCGGTGCAAGGCGGCACCGGGCGCGGCACCATGGTCGGCGTGATCGATGGCGGTGCCGAGGGCGCGGCGATGGCCAGGGGTTTCGCCACGGGCGCTCCGCGCGCCAACGACCATGGCACGGCGGTCGCCTCGCTGATCGCCGGGAGCAATGGCATCCGGGGGGCGCTGCCCGGTGCGCGGATCGCCTCGGCCGATGTCTATGGCAGCGATCCGGCGGGCGGCAATGCCACCGCCATCGCCAAGGCGTTGGGCTGGCTGGTCGAACAGCGCGTGTCGGTGGCGACGATCAGCCTGGTCGGCCCCGCCAACCCGCTGCTTGCCCGTGTCGTCGCGGCGGCACAGAAGCGGGGCCTCATCATCGTGGCGGCGGTCGGCAATAATGGCCCGGCCGCGCCGCCCGCCTATCCGGCCTCCTATCCCGGCGTCATTGCCGTGACCGGCGTCGACGGGCGGGGACGGCCGCTGATCGAGGCGGGGCGGGCGAGCCATCTCGATTACGCCGCACCGGGCGCGGACATGCTGGCGGCCGGAGTCGGTGGTCGTCGCTTCAAGGTGCGGGGCACATCCTTTGCCGCCCCGCTGGTCGCGGGTCGCGTGGCCGCCGCCTATCCGTCGCTCGACCCCGGCCGTATCCGTGCTGCACTGGCCGATGTCGACGCCGAAGCCAAAAAAAATGGCCGGAGAAATGAGGAAAAATTCCTCGGCCGTGGAATGGTTTGCGCCGATTGCCGGACGCAAGCACAGTAAAAAGCGAATTTTTTTGGGATTAAATCGGAAGGCCCTCTCGTTGTCTCTTCAGAAGTTAAGGAGAACGATGATGAAGACCCTTCTTTCCGGCACCGCGATCCTTGCTGCGGCGCTTGTCGCGATGCCCGTTTCGGCGCAGTTGCTTGGTGGCGGCGGCGGCCTGGTCGGTGGTGGTGGCCTGGGCGGTCAGCTGGGTGGTGTCACCGGCGGCCTGACCGGCGGGGCGAACGGTACGCTGAGCGGGGTTGGCCAGACCGGTCGCGCCGCGACCGACACGGCGACCCGGACGCGTGGCTCGGTGCGTGGCGATCGCAATGTCGATCTGCGCCGTGGCCGGGTGACGGCATCGGGTGAAGCCGGCGGCGGCTCGACGCTGGACAGCGCGACGCGGGTCGGCAACCAGTCAGGCGTCACCAACGGCTCGGCCTCGGGCACGGTCGGCGGCGGCGTGAATGCGCAGCTGGTCGGCACCGACGCGGTGCGCGATGCCGCAGGGCGCGGCGTGAATACGGTCGGTAACGTCGCCGGACGGGTGCGCGACACCGCCGGAGCGGTCGGCAACCGGGCGCGGGGCACCGTCTCCAACCTGACCAATCGTGCCGCCAATGCGGGCGGCAGCGTGGCAGGCTCGGCGTCGGGCAACGCATCGGCGACGGGCGGCAACGGTTCGCTGGCGGGCAATCTGGCGCTGGCCGGTAGCGGCGCGGCGCAGGGCGGGGCCTTTCCGGTCAATACCGGCATGGTCGTCAACGATGCGCAGGGTCGGGCGATCGGCGCGGTCCAGTCGGTCCGTACCAACGCACGCGGCGCGGTGGAGCGGGTGCTGGTGAAGGTGGGTGACAAGGTCGCCAACCTGCCCGCCGCCAACTTCTCCGGCTCGGGCAATGTGCTGGTCTCGGCCATGGGCCAGGGCGATGTGAGCAGCGCCGCGAAGTAACCGGACTGAGGGATGCGCCCGGCCTGACATGGTCGGGCGCATCTTCACGTTCAACGCGCGGCGAAATACCGCTCCAGCCGGGTAGCCTCGGCCGGACTGATCGCGACGACCGCGCCATGCTTGGGTCGGGTGAAGTTCGTGGCCTTCATCGGCGATCCAGGCTCATTGAAACGACCGATATTCCGATAGGTCACGAAGTCCGTGGTTTCAGAAAAGCCCATATTGTTCGGGTTGATACCGAACACATCGTACATCAGGACATAGGTGTTTGTGCCGTTGCGCCGCCACAATGTCGGCGCCTCCGTCCCGACGGTTTCGGGATCGACCTTGCGCAGGTCCTTCGTCCAGCCGCTGTTGATCTGCGACGATTCCGAATGGCGAATATTGCCGGGCGCCTGATGCGCGACATAGAACATATGGTATTTGCCGCCAACCTTGGTGATGTCGGCATCGATCACATTCACCTTGGGATCGGGATAGTCGAACAGCTTTTTGGGCTCTTCGGTCAGCGTGCTGAAGTCCTTGTCGGCATAGGAATAGACCAGATAATTCGGTCCGTTGCCGTCGCGGGTGGTGAAATAGACCATCAGGCGTTTGCGCTGCGGATCGTAGATCGTCTCCGGCGCCCACATATTGCCCGCGTCGCGATAGCGCGGGAACATGGCCGATGGCGTGACCCGCGACCGTGACCAGTGGATGAGGTCGTAGGACTTCATGAAGATCATGTTGCGGTTGTTGCCCCAGCTATATTGCTCCTCGGGCCGCTCCCACTGCGTATCGCGCAACCCTTCGCGCTTGGCGAAGATGTGAAGGTCGGTCATCGACATATAGAAGCCGCCATCGGGGCCGCGCATGATGTGCGGATCGCGAATGCCCTTCTGCTCGGCCGCTTCCCTTCCGTCCATCACCGGCTTGCCACCATTGACGTTGGTGAAGCTGTAGCCGTCGCGCGATGTCGCGAAGTGGAGCGAGTGATCCTCGTCGGTGAAGTAGGTCATCAGATAGGCGGTTCGCGCGTCGCGCGGGGCGGGCGGCTTGGGCAGACTGTCCTTCGCCACGATCTCCAGTCGGCGGGGGGCGGAGGCCGGTGCCTGTCCACCGGCATGGATCGCCGTGGCCGCGAAAAGGGCGCCGATGGCGGCGCAACTACGGATCAATGTCTTCATGAACGTCTCCCCTTTTTAAGGGAGATTAATTCAACTGTCCGACAAATGCCAGCATTCGCCTATGACAAAACATGTCGGAACGGGCGATGAAGAGGCCATCGCCCGTCCCCAAGACGTCGTCAGGCTGGAATTCCCTGCGCTGCGGGCAGCTTAGCAATGTCGGAGGATTCGGCCCAGAGGTTGATGCCCCCATCCTGTGCGGCCTGGTCGATCATGGCCAATTCGTCGGCGGTAAAATCGAGCCGCGCCACCGCATCGAGCGAGTCGTCCAGCTGCACCACCGTCCGCGCGCCGATCAGTGCGGAAGTGACACGCGGGTCGCGCAGCACCCAGGCGATCGCCATCTGCGCCAGCGTCTGCCCGCGTGCCCGGGCGATGTCGTTCAATCGCCGGATCGCGGCCAGATTTTGCTCGGTCAGCAGCGACTGCGACAGAGAGCCGCCCCGGCTGGCACGCGCATCCTGCGGCACGCCGTCCAGATACTTGCCCGTCAACATGCCCTGCGCCAGCGGCGAAAAGGCGATGCAGCCCGTGCCCAGCTCCTCCAGCGTGGCCAGTAGCTCCGGCTCGATCCAGCGGTTCAGGATCGAATAGCTCGGCTGGTGGATGAACAGCGGCACCTTCTCCTCCGCCAGGATCGCCGCCGCGCGCCGGGTCAGCCCCGCATCATAGGAGGAAATCCCGACATAGAGCGCCTTGCCTTGGCGATGAAGCTGGACCAGCGCGCCCATCGTCTCTTCCAGCGGCGTCGTGGGGTCGACACGGTGCGAATAGAATATGTCGACATAATCGACGCCCATCCGCTTCAGGCTCTGGTCGCAACTGGCGATCAGGTACTTCTTCGACGAACCGATATCGCCATAGGGCCCCGGCCACATGTCCCAGCCCGCCTTGGTCGACAGGATCAGCTCGTCGCGGTGGCCGGCAAAGTCGCTCGCCATCACCCGCCCGAAATTCTCCTCGGCCGAGCCGTAAGGCGGCCCGTAATTGTTCGCGAGGTCGAAATGGGTCACGCCCCGGTCGAAGGCGCGGCGCAGGATCGCACGGCCCGTCTCGAAGACATCGGTCCCGCCAAAATTCTGCCACAGCCCCAGGCTGATCGCGGGCAGCTTCAGCCCGCTGCGTCCGGTCCGGCGATAGGGCATCCGGCCGTCATAACGCGCGGGGTCGGCCATATAGGGTTCGGGAAAAGCCATGGCGAAAATCCTCTCTGTTCGGCGGCGGCTCTACGCCGCGCGGGCGTCGCCGCCAATGGCATGGGTCAAGCCAGCAACTCGCCCAGCCGCGCCAGCCGATTGGCGGGACTGTCGTGCCGTTCCTTCAGGAGATGACGACCGTCCTTCTCCTCCAGCCCCTCGATACCGTCCAGGTCGGGTTGCTGGCCATGCGGGGTCAGTGCGATGGCGGCGGGTCCCGCATCGATCCGCGCGATCGACCGTGCCCGCATCCGTTCGCGCAACCGGGCGAGCGACAACAGCGTGGCGGCATCGTCCGGCAGTTCGCCGAACCGATCCTCCAGTTCGGCCTCGAACGCATCGAGCGCGGCATCGTCGCGCAGCCGCCCCAACCGGGCATAGAGCGAGATGCGCAGGTCCTCATCGGGAATCCAGGCCTCGGGCAGGCGACCCTCCACCCCGATGCGAAGCTCCGGCGTCCAGCGTTCGACCGTCTCGCCGCGCGCGGTGCGCAGCGCATCCTCCAGCAGTTGCTGGTACAGCTCGACTCCGATCAGGCGCATGTGCCCGGCCTGGGTATCGCCCAGCAGATCGCCCGCGCCGCGCATATCGAGGTCGCGGGCGCTGATCGCGAACCCTGCGCCCAGCCTGTCGAATGCCTCCAGCGTGCGCAGCCGTTTCAGGGTGCGCGGCGCGATGGCGTCCTCGCCCTTGGCGAACAGCAGGACCTGCCCGCGTCGATGCCCGCGCCCGACGCGTCCGCGCAACTGGTGGAGCTGCGCCAGGCCAAAACGGTCGGCATGGACGATCGCCATGGTGTTGGCGCGCGGCACGTCCAGCCCCGCCTCGATGATGTTGGTCGCCAGCAGGACATCGCCCTCGCCCCGGCCGAAGCGGACCATGACGTCGTCGATCTCAGCAGCGGGCAGCTTGCCATGCGCCTGCATGGCCTCCAGCTCGGGTACGATCCGGGCGAGCTTCTCGGCGAGGGGCGCCATGTCGGCGATACGCGGCACCACGACAAAGCTCTGCCCGCCGCGCGACCGCTCGCGCAGCAGCGCCGCCCGCAGCGTCTCGGGGGAGAAGGTGGAGACGGCGGTGCGGATCGGTTGTCGCCGGGCGGGCGGGGTGGCGATCATCGACAGCTGACGCAGCCCCACCAGCGCGGCCTGGAGCGTGCGCGGGATCGGCGTGGCGGACAGGGTCAGCACATGACCCGAAGACAGCGCCTGAAGTCGGGCCTTGTCGGCGGCACCGAAACGCTGTTCCTCGTCGACGATGACCAGTGCCAGGTCCTTGTAGGTCACCCCCTTGGCCGCGACCGCACCGGTGCCGATGACGATGCGGATGCTGCCATCGGCCAGCCCCGCCTTGACCTTGCGCTTTTCGGCGGCGGTGGACAGGCGGGAGAGACCGGCGACCGCGATGCCCGCTTCCTCGAACCGCGTCGTGAAGCTGTCGAGATGCTGCCGGGCCAGCACGGTGGTCGGCGCGGCCACCACCACCTGCCGCCCTGCGAGTGCGGCGATGGCGGCGGCGCGCAGGGCGACCTCGGTCTTGCCGAAGCCGACATCGCCGACGACCAGCCGGTCCATCGGGCGACCGGAGGCGAGATCGGCGCGCACCGCCTCGATGGCGGTCAACTGGTCCGGGGTCTCGCTATACGGAAATCCCGCCGCGAACCGCTCATAATCGGCGACCGGGGGATCGAGCACGGGCGCATGACGCTCGGCGCGTTCTGCGGCCATATCGGTCAGCTGACGCGCGGTCGTCGCGATCGCCTCGTCGATGCCGCGCCGCCGTTCGTGCCAGCTTTTGCCGTCCAGCGTGTCTAGGCGAACCGCGTCGTCCTCGCCGCCATAGCGCCACAGCCGGTCGGCCTCGGCAACGGGGACGAGACGGGTCGCATCGCGTGCATATTCCAGCTTGATCGCGTCGCCCGACACCCCGTCCTGCCCGTCGATCGTCTCCAGCCCGACGACGGTGGCGATGCCGTGATCCTCATGGATGACGGTGTCGCCGACCCGGATTTCGGCGGTCTGCATCAGCGACAGGTCGACATGCGGGGTGGCGCCGTCCTCCCGCTCGGCACGGCTGCCCAGCAGATCGGCGGCGCTGACCGCGATGATACCGTCGCGCGCAAAGCCGCGTTCGGCGGGTGCCACAAGCGTCAGGAGCGATCCGGCCTTGGCCTTCGATATGGCCTGCCAGCTTTCCGCCCGCTTGGCGGTCTTGCGCAGCACATTGTCGACCCGCTTGCCCAGGAAGCGCAGGTCGCGTTCGCTGCCGATCAGGACGACGCGCGTGCCCTCCTTTATCGCTGCGCGGGCGGTCGCGGCGAAGTCGCGCAGGGGGGAACGGCTCTCGACGAAGCGCGGCGGGGGCTCGGCGATGCGGGCGATCTCGGCGGTTTGGCGCTGATCGAGCGCCTTCTTCCAGTGACGCTCGTCGATCATGTCGCGGGCAGCGCGCTTCGATCCGCGCTTGGCGACATCGGCGCTGAGCAGCAACAGACGGCGGCGACGCTCGTCGGCGGCGGGCTCGATAATGACACAGGCGTCGGGGAGGTGATCGAGCAGGCTGGTCTGCGTCTGCCCGAGCGGTGGTTCGGCCACACGGCCCAGTTCGCGGCGTTCGATCTCGCCGGTGCTCCGCTGGTCGGCGGGGTCGTAGGATCGGATCGCGATGATCTGGCCGTCCGCGACCTCGATGCGCAAGGGCTGTTCGGCGTCGGCGGGAAACACGTCCAGCACATGGCCGCGCAGCGCGACTTCGCCGGGCTCGTCCACTCGCTCGTCGGCGATATAGCCCAGGTCGAGCAGCATCGCGTGGAGGTCCGCCAGATCGCACGCGTCCTCGATCGCGACACAGGGCGGCTCGGCGGCAAAGGTTTCGGGCGGCGGCAGCGCGCGGGCCAGCGCCTCGCCGGAAGTGATCAGGGCGATGCGACCCCGATCCTTCGCCGCCAATGCCATCTGCGCACGATGCAGCGCAGACACGCGCTGCCCTACATTGGCAGGCGAGGCGGGGGCGTCGTCGCCCGGCAGGGCGTCGGAACCGGGGCAGAACAAGATGGTCGCGTCGGGGGCCATCGCCTCCAGCATCCGCGTCACGCCCAGCGCGCGCGTCTCGTCGGTGACGGCCAGGATGATGTCCGATCGCTCGAGGATTTCTGCCGCACCCGCCGCCAATTCGGCGCTGCCCGGCAGCGGTACGGGGCCGTCCCCGGTGGGAGGCATGGTGGCGATCTCGGCTTTAGACAACATGCGCAACGACCGGCACTCCAGCAAAGATGGCGGGGCTTTTCGAACGGGCGGCGACGTTGGGCGTTCCGCTGAAGTTCATAGACTTATCGCCGCCAACTGGCGGAACCCTATCGGGCCTCGGCACTTCATGGCCGGGACGGTTGATCCATATCGATGATCGACATCAGCACGCGCCGCCGGCCGCACTGTCCAAGGAGAATGACGATGGATCTGGGTATCAAGGGACGCATCGCGCTCATCAGCGGCGCGGACTCCGGCATGGGCAAGGAAACCGCGCGCCTGTTGCTGGAGGCGGGCGTGCGCGTTGCGCTGACCGACAAGCCGGACGGGACGCTGGACGAAGCGGTGGCAGAATTGTCGCCGCTGGGCGAGGTGATCGCGGTCACGGGCGACGTCACCCAGGTCGAGGCGGTGCGGGCCATCTGGGCCGAGGTCCGCGAGCGGCTGGGCGACCCCGATATCTATGTGAACGCTGCGGGCGTGACCGGCGCGACGGGCGATTTCCTGGAGATCGACGACAAGGGCTGGCAGGAGACGATCGATATCGACCTGATGGGCGCGGTGCGCATGTGTCGAGAGGCGATCCCGGCGATGCGCAGCAAAGGCTGGGGCCGGATCGTGCTGTTCGCCTCCGAGGATGCGGTGCAGCCCTATATCGACGAACTGCCCTATTGCGCGGCGAAGGCGGGTATCCTCAGCCTGGCCAAGGGGCTGTCCAAGGCTTACGGCCCCGACAATGTGCTGGTGAACACCGTCTCGCCCGCCTTCATCGCGACACCGATGACCGACAAGATGATGGAGAAGCGCGCCGATGAAAAGGGTGTCAGCTTCGGCGAGGCGATCGAGACGTTCCTGGACGAGGAACGCCCCGGCATGGCGCTGAAGCGGCGCGGACGCCCCGAAGAGGTCGCCGCCGCCGTCACCTTCCTGGTGTCGGAACGGGCGAGCTTCATCAACGGGGCTGGCATCCGCGTCGACTCCGGTTCGGTCTTCACCATCGCGGGCTGATCCGGCGCGACTTGGCGTCTTGGCGTCGGCTCGCCGATCGGCTTATACCCTCTCAAAAGCTGAGAGGGGATGGCAATGAAAAGAACGACTTGGTGGCTGGCAGGCGTCATGTTGCTGGCCACCGGGGCGTCCGCCCAGCAGGCCGAGGCTCCGTCGCTCGGTGCGACCAACTATGCCTATGACGGCGCCATGGCGGCCCCCGCCACGCGGCCGAGTTTCGGCGACGAGTTCAACGGGGCAATCGACCAGCGGCGCTGGCGCTGGGACACGGGCCAGAACAAGACCGGCTGGCCCAATCACGAACTGCAATATTATGCCGGTCCCGACCGGACCAACGCCCGCATCGAGAACGGCGCATTGGTCATCGAGGCGCGGGCGGAGGCGCTGCGCAACGAGCCGGATTGGGGTGGCCAGCGCTATAGCTCGGCGAAGTTGGTGGCGAAGCAGACGCTGGGCTACGGCTTCTACGAAGTGCGCGCACAGCTACCCTGCGGGCGGGGCATGTGGCCCGCCATCTGGCTGTTGCCGATGGACGGCTCGCGCTGGCCCGATGGCGGCGAGATCGACATCATGGAGATGGTCGGCTTCGACCCCGACGTGATCCACGCGACCGTCCATTCCGCCGCCTTCAACCACCGCCTGAAGACTCAGCGCGGTGCCGAGGTGCGCGTGGCGGGGGCGTGCACGGATTATCACCGCTATCAGCTGGAATGGACGCCCGAGACGATCACGATCGGCGTCGACGGGCGGGCCTATATGCGCGTGAGGAACGACCGGCCGGGCGGCGCGGCGGCCTGGCCGTTCACACGGCCCTATTCGCTGATCCTCAACCTGGCGGTCGGGGGTGACTGGGGCGGACAGAAGGGGGTGGACGACGCCGCGCTGCCCCAGGCGATGAAGGTGGATTATGTGCGCTATTGGAAACGGTAAGCCCATTCCTCCCCTGTAAGGGGAGGAATCAGAGCAGCGTTCCCGACAGGATGGCGAGCGCGATGCTGAAATAGATCACCAGCCCGGTGACATCGACCAAAGTCGCGACGAACGGTGCCGAGGCGCTGGCCGGATCGAAGCCCATGCGTTGCAGCAGGAAGGGCAGCATCGACCCCGCCAGCGAGCCGAAGGTCACGATGCCGACCAGCCCGGTGCCGACCGTGGTCGCCACCAGCATCCAGTGCGGGCCGTAATCGTAGAAACCGAGCGTCTGCCAAAGCGCGATCCGCGCCATGCCCAGCAGCCCCAGGATCGCCCCCAGCGTCATACCCGCCGGAAGCTCGCGCAGCGCCACCCGCCACCAGTCGCGCAGGCGGACCTGGCCCAGCGCCAGCGCTCGGATGATCAGCGAGGTCGCCTGGCTGCCGCTATTGCCGCCCGAGCTCATGATCAGCGGGATGAACAGGGTCAGCACGACCGCACGCTCCAGCTCGCTCTCGAAATGCTGCATCGCGCTGGCGGTCAGCATTTCCGAGAAGAACAGGATGCTCAGCCACCCGGCGCGCTTGCGGATCATCGCGAGGAAGCCGGTTTCCAGATAGGGGCCGTCCAGCGCCTCGACGCCGCCGAACTTTTGCGTATCCTCGGTATGCGCGGCGACCAGCGCGTCGAGCACGTCGTCGACCGTGACGATCCCCATCGGGCGGCCCTGTTCGTCGACCACGGGCAGCGCGAGCAGGTCGTGGCGGCGGATCAGATGCGCAACCTCCTCGCGGTCGGTGCTCGGCGCGACGGTGATCGGGTCATGCCCGCGCGCCAGGTCGATCGCGCGCGATGTCGGCTCGGCAGCGATCAACTGGCGCAGCGAGACGGTGGCGACGAGGCGCCCCTGCGGCTCCAACAGGAAGACGGAATAAACGGTTTCGCGGCTCCGCTCGACGGTGCGGATATGCGCCAGCACCTCGGCAACGGTCGCGTCGGCGGAAGAGGCGACATATTCGGTCGTCATCATGCCACCCGCGCTGTCGGGCGGCCAGCGGAGCAGCGTATCGATCGACGCGACGACGGGGGCGGGCAGCTCGGCACGGATCGCGAGGGCGTCGCCCTCGTCCATGTCGGTCAGCACGTCGGCGGCGCGGTCCTCGGCCATCTGCGACAGCAGGGCGGCGGCGCGCGCCGCGGTCAGGTGCGCGAGGATATCGGCGGCCGAGCGCAGTTCGGGGCTGTCGAGCACGGCGACGGCACGTGCGTCGGGCATTTGCGTCAGGGCGTCGGCCGCTTCCTCGACGGAAAGCGATTGCAGCGTATCGACGAGATCGGCGATGGACAGGCCGCGCCGGGAGGAACGGAAACCGGCGGCGACACCGGCAATCAGATCGTTGACCATTTCAAACCTTTCGTCCGCACGACCCGGGGCGGACGAAAGCCAGTTGCGAAACTAGCGGACGAGCCCGAGGCGTGCGGCGCTACTGGAACTGTCGCTGGACATGTTCTCGCTTTCTGGAACGACGCGGGGGCTCCCACGCCTGAGCCGCCCTCTGATCCTCAAGGTCGCGATCGTCAACACCTGCGGCGAACCTGACGAAATTTTAATCCGGGCGCCAAGGATTCAGCCGGGCGGCTCCGTCTGGTGGGGCAAAGGCACATAAAGGGGACCTTATTCGTGCATCGCCTGCTCTTCGCCTCGACCGCCACGCTTGCGCTGGCGGCGGGGACGGCCGCCTCGGCCCAGACCGTGATCGATACCAAGCGGACGACACCGGTCCGCACCGCCACCGTCAATAACGGGGCCGCCGCCGATATCAGCATCGTCGCGGCGGGCAGTGTGGTGACGACCGGCAGCGGCACGGCCGTCACGCTCGACAGCAACAACAAGCTGAGCAACGCGGGGACGATCCAGACGACCGACGCCAATGACGCGGTCGGCATCGGCGCAGCGGCGGGTGTGAAGGGCGATATCACGAACACCGGCAAGATCGTCATCGACGAGACCTATACGCCGGTCGATATCGACAAGGACGGGGACCTGGATGGCCCCTTTGCGCAAGGGGGGCGTCGGACCGGCATCCGTACGGCGGGAGCCTTCACCGGCAATATCACCAATGGCGGTGAGATCACCGTGGAGGGCAACGACTCGGCGGGGATTTACCTGAACGGGCCGCTCACCGGCAATCTGGTCCAGTCGGGCAAGGTCAATGTGCTGGGCGACCGCTCGGTCGGCGTACGCGCGGGGGCCGTGTCAGGCAATGTCACGATCGGCGGCACGATCGTCGCGATCGGCGAAGGTGCGGTCGGTGCGCGGATCGACGGCGATATCGGCGGCGCGTTGAATATTGAGGGCGGGATCGGCTCGACCGGCTATCGCTACACCACGCCGCCGGCCGATGTGTCGAAGCTCGACCCCGACGATCTGCTCCAGGGCGGGTCGGCGCTGGTCGTGGGCGGCAATGTCGCGGGCGGCATCACGCTGGGCAATGCGACAGGCAAGGCGGCGGACCTCGTCACCAACGGTGCCGCGCCGACGATGCAGATCGGATCGGCGACCCGCGCGGTCGTGATCGGCGCGACCGGCGGCGCAACGCCCGCGCCAGGGTTGGTCGTCAATGGCCGCATCACCTCGGCCGGGGTCTATAGCGGCGTGCGCTCGACGGCACTGGCGATCGGCGGGCTGGGCGGCAACGTCCAGATCGCGCAAGGCGTCGCTATCGGCGGCACGGTCCAGGCGACCGCCAATGGCGCGGAAGCGACCGCGATCCGCTTCGGCGCGGGAGCCTCGACGCCCGAGTTGCGCAATGGCGGTACCATCTCGGCAACCGGCGGCGGTGCGCCGGGCGTGCTGACCACCGCCGTCCTGATCGAGGCGGGGGCTTCGCTGCCGACGATCCGCAATACCGGGTCGATCCGGGCGGCGTCCACGTCGGCCAATGCGACCGCGATCCTCGACCGTACCGGCGGCCTGACTCTGGTCGAGAATGCGGGTACCATCGCGGGCGCAGGCGCGGACAGTTCGCGCAGCGTGGCGATCGATCTGTCGGCGAACACCAGCGGCGCGGTCGTGCGCCAGATCGCGCCCGCCACCGGAGCCGCCGCGCCCAGCATCACCGGTGCGATCCGCTTCGGCAGCGGTGATGACCGGCTTCAGATCGGCGCGGGATCGGTCAGTGGGGATGTCAGCTTCGGCACCGGCACTAACCGGCTGGAGATGAGCGGCACCGGCACCTATGCAGGCACCGCGACCTTCGGCACCGGGGCGGACACGCTGACCATCGGCGATACCGCGCGCTTCAACGGTGTGGCGGATTTTGCGGGGCAGGGGCAGGACCTGCTGGCGATCACCGGCAAGGGCGTGTTTGCCGGCCGGCTTGCCAACGCGTCACACGTCGCGGTGACGGTCGCGAATGGCGGCGGGACCTTTGCGGCGAACGGCGTGACCAACATCGCCTCGCTCAGCCTGGGCGACCAGTCGATCCTGAGCGTCGCGCTCGACAAGGCGAACCCGACCGCCAACCTGATCCAGGTCGGCGGCGCGACGACGATCGGTGCGAACAGCCAGCTTGCCTTGCGCGTGTCGGGCGGGACCGACGTGACCGGCCGCTATGTCGTGTTGCGCTCCGGCACGTTGACCGGCGCGAACAATCTGACGCTCGCCCCCTCGGCCATGCCCTTCCTCTACAAGGGCGCGATCGTCGCAGCCCAGCCCAACGAGATCGCGGTCGAGGTCAGCCGCAAGGCCAAGACCGAACTGGGCCTGAGCAACGCTGGAGTCAGCGCCTTCGACGCGATCGACGCCGCGATCGGCCGTGATGCCAAGCTGTCCGACTCGATCCGGGGCATCTATGACGGCGCGGCCTTCCGGGGCGCGGTCGAACAGATGCTGCCCAACTATACCGGCAGCGTGTTCGAGGGCGTGACGCTGGCCTCGCGCGCGGCGGCGGCACAGCTTCGCGAACCGGCGGGCGAGTTCAGCGAGGAAGGCAAATGGGGCTATTGGCTGACCCCGCTCGGCTGGGACGCGTCCAAGGGCACCCGCTCGACCCGCAGCTATGACGTGCGCGGCTGGGGCATCAGCGGCGGTATCGAGCACAAGACCGATGCGGGCAATTTCGGCGCCTCGCTCTCCTACATGAGCGGTCGCGACAATGAGGGAACGGCGGTCAACCGCGTCAACCACAGCCAATATGAGCTGGCCGGTTTCTGGCGTGCGCGCTGGGGGGCGCTGGCGGCGCAGGCACGCGGCTCGGCGGCCTTCCTGTCCTTCGACTCCCAACGCCAGTTTAACGGCGTGATCGGCACCGAGGCGGTGCAACGCCGTGCAACCGGCGACTGGAAGGGCATGCTCTATTCCGGCTCGGGCTCGGTCTCGTGGGAACATTGGGTCGGCCAGTTCAACGTGCGCCCCATCCTGGCGGTCGACTATTATCGGTTGAACGAGGATGCTTATCGCGAGACGGGCGGTGGTACCGGCTATGACCTGACGGTGCGCAAGCGGACCAGCGACGAACTGGCGCTGACCGCCAGCGTCGCGGCGGGCATCAACTTCGGCGGTAATGATCGCTACTCGCAATGGAGCCGGCTGGAGGTCGAAGGCGGTCGGCGCGAGCGGATCGCCGGGACCTTGGGCCGTACGGTCGCCAGCTTCGGCGACGGCACGCCCTTCATCCTCGATCCCGAGGCCCGCAACGGCGGCTGGGTCGGGCGGGTGCGCGCGATCACCGGCACCAGCGAAATCCGCCTGAGCGGCGAGGTCAATGCCGAACAGCGGCTGGGCAATGTCGCGTTGTCGGCGCGAGCCGCCTTGCAATTCGCCTTTTGACAGGGTTCGTCCGCGTGCATCCCCCCTGTAGCGCGCGCGGACGACGGGAGCCCCGCCTTGCGTCCCGGTGGGGCTCCTTTTCACGGAAGCCCGCTTCGTCTAAACGACGGCACTCCCAATGGATTTTGCTGATTTCCACCATGCCGCCCACCGGGCTTGAGGCCGTTTTCCTTGCCAATCGCGACATGCTCGTCCGTTTCCTGGCGGCGCGCGGGGCGGGCGATGCGGCCGAGGATCTGGTGCAGGACCTGTGGCTGAAGGTGGCGGTCCGGATGGACGGACCGATCGCCAATCCGCTGGCCTATCTCTACCGCGCCGCCGACATGCTGATGATCGATCGTTATCGGGCGCGGCGGCAGGAGGAATTGCGCGAGCAGGATTGGGTGGAAGGCGAAGGCCCGGAGCCGCCCCCCGGTGCCGAACGCGCGGTGGCGGCGCGCCAGACCGCCGAACAGGTCGCCGCCACGTTGGCGGGCCTGGGGGAGCGCCCCGCCGCCGTCTTTCGCCGCGTTCGGGTCGACGGTATCCCCCAGCGTCAGGTCGCGGCCGAGCTGGGTGTCAGTATCAGCACCGTCGAGAGCGATCTCCGTATGGCGGCCCATGCGCTGGCCGCGCTGAAGGAACGGATCGAATGAGCCAAGACCGTCTTTCCCCCGCGCACGGCGTCGATACGGTCGCGCTCGACTGGGCGCTGCGCATGGCCGATCCGGTCAGCGCCGACTGGGACGCCTTTACCGAGTGGCTGGAGGCCGATCCCGGCCATGCCGAACGGTACGACCGGGCGGCCGCGATCCTGATGGAGGCCGAGGAGGCGCTGTCTGTGCAACCCGAGGTCCCGGCGCCCGTCGCGATCGCGCCGGAGCCGGTGCGGCGGCATTCGCTGCGCTGGATCGGTGGGGCCATGGCGGCGGCGCTGATCGGCGCGATCGGCGTGACCGCCTGGCAGGATCGGCCCCAACCCTATGCGGTCGAGACGGCCGCCGGGGAGACCCGCCGCGTCCCGCTGTCGGATGGCAGTAGCGTCACCTTGGCGGGGCTGAGCCGGGTCGAGTTGGATCGCGCCGAACCGCGCCGGGCGGTGCTGGCTCGCGGTGAGGCGCTGTTCCAGGTGCGGCATGATGCGCAGCACCCCTTTGCGGTTCAGGCCGGGAGGCTGGCCCTGGTCGATCTGGGCACGGTGTTCGACGTACGAATGGGCGGGCAAACCCGTGTCGCCGTGGCCGAGGGGGCGGTGATGGTCGACCCGAAGGGGGCGGCGCTCCGCCTCGACGCCGGGCAGGCGGTGACGGTCGATGGCGACCGACTGACCCGATCGGCCGTGGAGCCCGAAGAGGTCGGCGGCTGGCGCGAGGGCAGGCTGGCCTTTGACGGTGCGCCGCTGGGCATGGTCGCGGAGGATGTGTCGCGCTTCCTGGCCCGGCCGGTGACGGTCGCGCCCGCCATCGCCGCGCGGCCCTTCCGGGGAACGATCGACCTGGAAGCGGTCCGGCGCGATCCGGCGGTGCTGGGGCCGCTGATGGATGTGAGGGTGCGGCGGGCCGCGACCGGCTGGATGCTGGAACCGCGCGAGTGAGATCCATCGGGGGCGGTATCGGATGTCTGGTGGCGGTGGCGGCGGCGATGCCCGCGACCGCCGCCGATCGCGTTTCGCTCGACCTGCCCGCCGGAACCGTGGGGGCGCAGGTGATGGCGCTGGGTCGCGTGGCGCGCGCCAATATCGTAGTTCCCGATGCCGGGCTGTGGCGTCGCCCGGTGCCCCCCTTGCGCGGGGCCTTGTCGATCGAACAGGCGCTGGCCGCCATCGCGCGCGGCAGCGGCGCGCGGGTCGAGGCGTTGGGACCCGGAAGCTGGCGATTGACCCCGCGCCTTCGCTCGCCCGCGCCGAGGCCGAAGCCGCGTCCCCTGCCGCCAGTGGACGTACAGGGCGAGGATGTCGTCGTCACCGCCAGCAAGCGCGACACGACCCGCGACCATTTTGCGGGGCAGGTGGTGCAAGTGGCGGGGGCTGATCTGGAGCTGGGCGGGGCGGGCGGCACGTCGAAGCTGGCCGACCGGATGACCGCTATCGCCTCCACCTATCTGGGTGCCGGGCGCAACAAGCTGTTCATCCGGGGCATAGCGGATTCGAGCTTCACCGGCCCGACCCAGGCGACCGTGGGCCAGTATTTCGGCGACCTGCGCCTCAGTTACAACGCGCCCGATCCTGATCTGCGGCTGGCCGATCTCGCGGCAGTCGAGGTGCTGGAGGGGCCGCAAGGCACCCTGTATGGCGCGGGGTCGCTGGGCGGTTTGATCCGGCTGGTGCCCCATGCGCCTGACCTGACGCAGTTCGGGGGTTCGGCGATGCTGGGCGGTTCGGCCACCACCAACGGCGCGCCGGGGGTGGATGCGCAGGCAGTGCTGAACGTGCCCGTCATCGCCGACCGGCTGGCGATCCGACTGGTCGCGGACAGTGCGAGCGAGGGCGGCTATATCGACAAGCCGCTGCTCGGCCGTACCGACGTCAACCGCACCCGCATCGCGGGCGGTCGCGCGGCGGTGAAGGCCGATCTGGGCGGCGGCTGGAGCATCGAGGCGGTCGGCATCGGCCAGCGCATTCGTGGCGCCGACAGCCAATATGCCGATCGTGAAGGCCCGCCGCTGACCCGCTCGGCACCCGTCACCGAGGGTTTCTCCGCCGATTTCGGGCAGGCGCAGCTGATCCTGTCCGGCCGGATCGGGCAGGTGCGCTTCCGCTCCAGCAGCGGCGTCACGGCGCACGACCTGATGGAGCGGTATGACGCGACCCCGCCGGGTGGTCCCGTCCAGCTGTTCGCCCAGGCCAATGCCACCCGGATGCAGGCCAACGAGACCCGCGCCTGGCATTCCGCGCCGGACGGATCGGGCTGGCTGGCGGGGTTCAGCTATGTTCACAACCGCACCCGGCTGACGCGGCTGTTCGGTGAGCCGGGCGAGTTGCTGCCGCGCACCGGCGTCGTCAACACGGTGGAAGAGGCGACGCTCTATGGCGAGGCGAGCCTGAGGCTGTTGCCGGGCCTGCTCACCACCGGCGGCCTGCGCGTCACCCGGTCCGTGCTGGACGGAGCGGGCGAGGATTTGCCGCTCGCCTTGTCGTTCCAGGCGCTGGCCAGGCTGCGGGAAGTGACCGCGCGGCGGGCGCAGACGATCCTGCTACCCTCCGCCTCGGCGCTGATTGACCTGACGCCCGGCGCACAGCTGTTCCTGCGCTATCAGCAGGGGTTTCGTCCCGGTGGGTTGACGATCGAGGGGCCGCTGGTCCGCCGTTTCCGCAACGACCGGGTCGCGACCATCGAGGCGGGCTTGCGCAGCGGGCAGCCGGGGCGGGACCGCTTCGACGGATCGCTGACCCTGGCGCACACGGCTTGGCGCGACATTCAGGCCGACTTCATCGACGCCACCGGCCTGCCCAGCACCGCCAATATCGGCGACGGCCAGCTCTGGACCCTGGAGGCGCTGGCGGGCTTTCGTATCGCCCCGGGGCTGAGGGTGGAGGGCGCGATCTCCTATAATGACAGCCGCATCGACGAGCCGTCGAGCGCGCAGGCCTTTGCATTGATGGACGGGCAGACCGCCGACCGGGCGATGATCCTGGCGCGGTTGAGCCAGATCCCCAATATCGCGCGCTTCACCGGCCGGGCGGGGGCGGTCTATCGCCGGACCTTGTCGGGCGGGCGGGACCTGCGGGTCGACGGCTGGTTGCGCTATGTCGGATCGTCGCGGCTGGGCGTCGGGCCGATCCTGGGCGAGCGGCAGGGCAGCTATCTGGACAGCGGCGTGACCGCCCGACTGGGGCTGGGCCGCTACGGGGTGACCGCCGGTATCACCAATCTGGCCGATGTGCGCGGCAATCGCTTCGCCCTGGGCACGCCCTTTACGACGGGGCGGGATCAGGTGACGCCGCTGCGGCCGCGCACGCTTCGGATCGGGCTGGACGCCGCGTTCTGATCAGCGGCGCGTGAACAGCGACAGCGGAATGGCGTCCGCCATGGCGCGATAGCCCGCCATGCTGGGGTGCAGGTGATCGCCCGTGTCATAGGCGGGGAGCAACCGGTCGGGCTTGGCCGGATCGCGTACCACCCGGTCGAAATCGACCACGCCGTCGAAAATGCCCGCCGTGCGGATGAAGCGGTTGATCGCCTGCCGATCGGCCTCGGTCTCCGGGCCGGGATGGTAATAGTCATTGCCCTGGAACGGCGTGATCGTGCCGACGATCAGCTTGATGCCGTGGGCGTGTGCGCGATCGGCCAGCTGGCGATAGGCTTGGGTAATCCGCTTCACCATCGCCTGATGCGTGGCGGCGTCGACCGGCTGTTCGCGGGTCAGCACGCCCAGGTCGTTGACGCCCTCCAGCAGGATCGCATGGGTCACGCCCGGCCGCGCAATCACGTCGCGGTCGAAGCGGGCCATGAGATTGGGACCAAGCCCGTCGAGCAGCACCCGGTTGCCGCCGATCCCGGCATTGACGACGGAAAAGCTCCGCGTGGCAGGCGAGGCGGCCAGCCGTCGCGCCAGATCGTCGGGCCAGCGGGTGTTGCTGTCGTCGGTGATGCCATAACCATCGGTGATCGAGTCGCCGATCGTCACGACCGTCTGCTTCTGGACGGCGTCGCGCACCTCGATATCCGACAAGGCCCACCATCCGCCGATGACCTGCGCATCGGGTAGGGCGTTCCGCGCCGTGGCGTCGCCCGCCGTCAGGAAGGTCTTGGAGCGCGCACCCGAATGGCCGGTCGGGGTGGTCACGGCTTCGGGGAAATAGAGGCTGACCGCCACGTCCCGCCCCGCCTCGACCGGCAGCGTGACGGGGTCGGAGTAGAGTTCGGCCCCCGGCGGTACGATCACATCCGTGGCACCGTTGAACCGCACCGGCAGGATCGCGGACACGTCCGAGCGGCCCGGCGTCGCCAGCCCGATGGTCGCCGCCCCGATCTTCAGGGGGGGTGTGCCTGCGATGTTGGACAGGCGCAGGCGGAGCGTCTTGCCGCTCGCGGTCAGATGGACGATCTGGCGGATGGTGGCGGGGCCGGTCTTGGCGAGTTTGTCGGCGTTCGCACCGTCGATCCGCATCTGCGACGAACCCCAGGCCGGGGTCCAGCGCGCGCCCGGCATCGGCGCGGCGGCGGTCATCGCCGTGGCGATCGCGAACAGCCCTGCGGCCCGGTAAAACTGGCTGAACGGCGTCATGCCCATCCTCTCTCTCAACGATCCGCGCTTGCGGCTTTGCTGGATGGTAGCGATAACGGGCTGGAAATCCAATGAAGAACGCCCCGCTTATCAAGGACGGGGCGAGGAGAGAGACGATGCGCCATTTGTTCCTGTACGCCGCGCTGACGGCGCTGATCCCCGGTGCCGCCTGGGCCGTGCCCGATTGCGCTGGCGCGGTCGCGGCGTGCGAGCGAGCGACGCCGGGGGCGCTGTCGCTGCTGGTGCCGGGGCGCGTGGCGACGGTCGTCATCGATGCGGGTGACGAGCCCGGCGTGGCGCGCACCGCCAGCGATCTGGTCGCCGATCTGAAGACGGTCGGCGGCGGCGAGGTCAGGCTCGCCCACGACGTCTCGGGCGGGGCGACGGTGATCGCGGGGACGCTGGGCCATAGTGCGGTGATCGATGCGCTGGTAAAGGCGGGCAAGCTGGATGTTTCGGGTCTGGCGGGGCAGTGGGAGGGCTATGTCGAGCAGGTGGTCGACGATCCTGCGCCCGGTGTCGCGCGTGCGCTCGTCATCGCCGGGTCGGATCGGCGCGGCACGATCTTCGGCCTGTACGACATCAGCGCGAAGGCGGGCGTCAGCCCCTGGACCTGGTGGGCCGATGTGCCCGCGCAACGCCACCCGACCCTCTATCTGACGGCGGGGCGCGTCGCGGATCGTCCGGCCGTCAAATATCGCGGCATCTTCATCAATGACGAGGAACCAGGCTTCGGCAACTGGGCGCGGACCAAGTTCGGCGGGGTCAATCACCTGGCCTATGAGAAGGTGTTCAACCTGCTGCTGCGGTCCAAGGCCAATTTCATCTGGCCCGCCATGTGGGGCAAGTCGCTGTGGGAGGATGATCCCGCCTCCGCTCCGCTGGCGCAGGAGATGGGGGTGCTGCTCGGCACGTCGCATCACGAACCGATGCAGCGGGCACAGGCCGACTGGAAGCGTGAGGGCACCGGGCCGTGGGATTACACAAAGAACGCTCCCGTGCTTCGGTCTTTCTGGCGGAAAGGCATCGAGCGGCGCGGCAAGGCGGAGGACCCCGTGACCATCGGCATGCGCGGCGACGGGGACGAGCCGATGACCGAGGGCACGGCCACCGATCTGTTAGAGCGGATCGTCCGCGACCAGCGCCAGATCATCGCCGACGTGACGAAGCGCCCGGCGGCCGAGACGCCGCAGGTCTGGGCGCTCTACAAGGAGGTGCAGGATTATTACGACAAGGGAATGCGCGTCCCCGACGACGTGACCCTGCTCTTCGCCGACGACAATTGGGGCAATATCCGGCGCCTGCCCCCGATCGGCGAGCGCCGCGCGGGCGGGGCAGGAGTCTATTACCACTTTGATTATGTCGGCGGGCCGCGCAACTACAAGTGGCTCGACACCAACGCCATCCCGCGCGTCTGGCAACAGATGCGGATGGCGGACGATTATGGTGCGGATCGCCTGTGGATCGTCAATGTCGGCGATCTGAAGCCGATGGAATATCCGATCGGCTTTTTCCTCGACATGGCGTGGAACCCCAGGCGCATGGATCTGGCCACAATGCAGGCTTATCCGGCGAAATGGGCGACGGTGCAGTTCGGCGCCGCGCACGGGACGGAAATCGGTGCGCTCCTGACCCGCTATGGCCAGCTGGCCAGCCGTCGCAAGCCCGAGCTGATCGATGCGACGACCTATGGTTTCGCCGACGGCGAATGGAAGCGTGTGCTGGGCGAGTGGAACGCCTTGGATGCGCAAGCGCGCCGGGTTTGGACGACGCTGCCCGCCAATTTGCGCGACGCCTATTATGAGCTGGTTCTCCACCGGGTCGAGGCGATGACCAACCTACACCGGCTGTACGAGGCGGTCGCCGCCAATCGCGCGGCGGCGCAGGCGGGGGATGCGGCCAACGCCAAGCACTTCGCGGACGCCGCGCGGGGCTATTTCGCGCAGGATGCTGTGATCCGCCGCCGCTACGAGGTGGATACCGCGGGCGGCAAATGGACCAGCATGATGGCCCAGACCCATATCGGCTATACCGGCTGGCAGCAGCCCGATGCCGATGTGATGCCCGCGCTGGCGACAGTCGAAAAGCCGTTGCCGCTGCCACCGGTCACGCCGAAACCGCAGGTCCGGATCGCCGCCGACGCCGGTCGCGCGGTCGACGGGCGGGGTATCCGGTGGCAGCGCGTTGCGGGCTTCACCGCCGAGGGCGCGGCGATGGTCGCGACGCCGACCACCGCGCCCGTGATCGAACGGCCGGGCGGCGACAGCCCGCATCTGGTCTATGACGTGAACTGGACCAAAGCCGGGCCGGTGGCGCTGGGCGTTGTCGCGGCACCGGGCCTCGACGTGCGGGGCGGGGGCAGGCACCGGATCGCGGTGTCGGTCGATGACGGCGCGCCCGTCATGCTCAACCTGATAGCGGGCGAGACGGAAGAGGCGTGGGGCCGTTCCGTGATCGAGAACCGGCGTGTCGCCTCGACCGTGCTGCCTGCCTTGTCGGCGGGCAAGCATCGCGTCACCCTATGGCTGGTCGATCCCGAAGTGGTGGTTCAGGGGGTGACGCTCAGCCCGCGCTAACCCCCGCGCAGCATTCGCATCGCGTGCGCCCGGACCATCTTGGCATGGTCCGGACCGTCGCTCAGCACCCCGTGGCGCTCCTCGGGCAGATGGGCGAGCGGATGGCCGTCGGGGCGGAAGACATAATGGTCGAACCAGGCCCGCCACGCGGCCCGTTCGGCGGGCGGGCGGCCCGCGATTGCGCTCATCGCCAGGAGCATGGTCGGGAACGGCTGATCGGGGCCGACCGGAAAGGCGTCCCACCAGTAATTGACCAGGATGTTGAGGGCGCCCGTCGCCTCGACCCGGTGCCACCAGAGCTTGGGCATGTAGAGCGCGTCGCCCGGCCCCAACTCGACGGTGATTGCCTGGTCGCGCGCCTGTTCGAACCGGGGATAGCGCGGGTCGCCGGGTTCGGCTCCGGCGGCGAGGGCGACCGGCTGGCCTGCCATCGTGTGATCGATCGGCCCGACATACAGGTCGCCGATCGCGTCGGGGGGATACAGGGTGAAGGTACGCCGACCGGCCACCACGCACGCGATATTGTCCATCATGTCGTAATGACATGCGACGGTCGACGCATGGCCGATCCAGATCAGCGGCGACACGCCCGGCGGCGCGAAAGGCAGGCGATTGTCCTCGGCCAGACCGGGCAGGGCGTTGGCGATCGGCAACGACCCGATATAAAGCGTCTCGCTGTCGCTCCCAGCCGCGATACGCCGCACCGCCTCGTCCAGCGGCATTGCCTGTCGCCGGAAGTTAAAGCCGGACATATCGTGGTTGTAATCGTAGCGGCCACTGATCGCCGCGTCGCCGACGAACGCCTCGACCTGTCGACCCGCATCGAAGCGCGCGAGATAGGCGGTGAGGGCATCCCCATCGACCTTCGCGGCCTCTGCGAGCGGCCAGTCCGACGCCGCACCGCGAATGACGACCGGGCGGCAAGGCTCGACCACCAGCCGCCGAAAGGCGTCATGCCCGTCCAGCGCCGCGCGGTCGATCTCGGCCGCCGTCTGGGTCATCGGGTGAGGCCGCTCAGCCGCTCATTGCGCCGCCGCGCCAGCGTCGGGATATGCCGGACCGATCCGGTGATCGCATAGATGAGTTGCAGGTCGCCCGAGCGGAACAGCGCCAGTGCGACGTCGTCGGGAAGCGCGTGCACTGCATCCAGGCTGATGGTGTAGAGCGAGTCGAGACGCAGGCTTTCACCATTGTCGAATTCGAAGTTCAGGTCGATCGGCTCGACCAGCCTGTTGTCTTCCAGCCGCCGCAGGAACTGCTCGGTCTCCGGCAGGCCGACATGCAGCCGCCGCAGCGCCGCCTGCACCCGGCGAAGCGCGGGGGCCGGGCCGCCGTCCGTGTCGAACACGGCGGCGCCGTCCATCTGGGTCAGTGCGGGATGATGCACGTCGATCGCGATATTCTCGCCCGAGACGTAGAAGCCCTGTCGCTCCAGATCGGCGGGGCGATAATCCGCCAGCGTGCCATTCGGTGCGAGGCAGAGATTTTCGTCCGGCACCAGTCCCATCAGCGCACCGGGATAGAGATCGCCGGTTTCGGGATGGCGGGCCATCAGGATCGGATAATGGAGCGCGGCGGGCAAAAATTCGTCGGCCACAAGCTGGACGAAATGTCGCCCCGCATCGGGGGCGGCGGAGACGCGCAGGGCCGCATGACGCGCGCTGTCGAGCAATTCCATTTCGGCCATGCCGGTCGGTCCCTTCATCCCCTCGGCCCCGTCGCGTTACGTGCGAAGCGGGGCGGTCAGGCCGAGACTGTGTCCATCCCATGCGCCTGCCGTCAAGCCACGGGATAGCCGGTCCCATCCGCTCTGACAAATGGCTTGTGATGCATCTATTATAACGCTAACATCGAGTCATCGAATGGGTGGTACGGTGCTAGAACGCCGATCGCGCATGAATATGATAAACGTAGGAGAGGGGAAGATGGTGGCTCGCACTGCTTTTGTGGCTGCATTCGTTTCGCGCCGGACCTTGATGGCGGGCGTCTCGCCGCTCATGGCCCTCGCCATGGTGTCGCCGGGAACGGCCTTTGCCCAGACCAGCGGCGCGGTCCGCCCGGACGTGCCGGTCCAGGCCAACGCCACCACCGCCCAGCAGGCCGGAACCCCGCAGGACCAGGCAACGGCCCCCAGCGAAGCCGATAACAGTCCGTCTCCCGCCGGCGAGGCGACCACCGCCGACATCATCGTGACCGGCCTGCGCAGCTCCTTGCAGCGCAATCTCGACATCAAGCGTACCGCGACCGGCGTCGTCGACGCCATCTCGGCCGAAGATATCGGTAAATTCCCCGATTCGAACGTCGCTGCCTCGCTCCAGCGGCTTCCGGGCGTCTCGATCCAGCGGTCCGGTGCCCGTGGCGAGCCGACCGGCATCACCGTTCGCGGCTTTGGCGGCGACTTCAACACGACGCTGTATGACGGCCGCCGCATCTCGACCGCGACCGGCGGTCGCCAGATCGACTTCAGCACCGTCGGCTCGGACTTTATCGGCGGCATCAGCGTTCTGAAGACGCCGGACGTGTCGCTGGCGTCCAGCTCGATCGGCGCGACCGTCGACATCCAGTTCCCCAAGCCGTTCGACCACCCCGGCTTCCGCGCCGCCGTCAGCGCCTCCGGGTCGCTTCAGGACCGCGCGGGCCATGTCGTGCCGACGCTCGGCGCACTGGTCAGCGACACCTTTGCCGACGATACGCTCGGCATCCTGTCGAGCTTCATTTATACCCGCCGTGATACCGATACCAACCGCGTCTTCGTGTCGGGCTGGCCGGGCGGCAACTTCGCGCCTTGCCAGCTGACCGGCAGCACGGCCGCGACCTGCAACCCGACCACCAGCGCCACCGCCGCCGCCAGCGATCGTCGCACCCTGACCGGCTGGTTCCCGCAGCAATATGGCGCCGAACAGCAGCGGACCCAGGACGAGCGCGTCGACGGTCGCGTCGCCCTGCAATGGCACCCCAGCAACGACCTGATGGTCACGCTGGACAACAACTTTTCCCGCCAGACCATCTCGACGGACGTTTACGGCTTCGGCGTGTGGTTCAGTCAGGATGCGCTGCGCAACGTCAAGCAGGACGCCAACGGTACGGCGGTCAGCTTTACCCAAGCCGGTTCTCCGACCGACTTCACCGCGGCGATGAACAAGCAGATCCTTCAGACCAACCAGACCGGTCTGAACGTCAAGTGGGACGTCACCGAGAAGCTGACCGTCGAGGCGGACGGCGCCTATGCCAAGAGCTGGCTGAACCCCGGCAACACCATCGGCAGCAGCAACGGCGACATCGGCTATGGCGGCGCGCTGGGCACCAATCTGGGCTTCAACATCACCGCCGACAGCAACAAGGCGTTCCCGTCGATCAGCAACTTCGGTCCCGCCGGTAATGGTGGCCGTTGGGCCGATCCGGCGGTGATCGGGTCGCACGTCACCGTTCTGCAAACCCAGAAGAACACCGACGAACTGAAGCAATTCCGCGGCGTCGTGACCTGGAAAGAGGACAACATCACCCTCAAGGCGGGTGGTCAGTACACCGACGACACCTTCAACCTGCTGAACCGCAGTACCTTCACCAACAATTTCTGGCAGGCTTATGCCGGTTATGGTGCACCGTCGGGCCAGGGCTCGGGCATCTCGCCATTGCCGTCGAGCCTGTATCAGGGATCGATCAGCCTCAACAACTTCATCCCGGGCTTTGGCGGCACGCTACCGCCATCGGTCCTGGTTTACAGCCCGCAGGCCTATCAGAACTATCTGACCAGCTTGGGCAACCCGCAGGCGCAGAACGTCCCTGGCTTCAACTATAATGGTGGCGTGAACGGCTTCACCGGCCAGTTTACGGAAGCGGTCGATCCGGGCAGCATCCTGTCGGTCAACGAAAAGACCCTGTCGCTGTTCTTCAGCGGCAAGATGGAAGGTCAGATCGGCAGCATGCCGCTGCACGCCGCCTTTGGCGTGCGGACCGAGAACACCCGCCTCCGGTCGATCGGCCAGGGTCGTGCGCCCACGGTCATCACGCGCAGTGCCGCCGATCCGACCCTGCTGTCGATCGCCTTTACCGACGTCCAGCCGATTTCGAACCGCAGCAGCTACACCTATGTTCTGCCTTCGGTCGATCTGCGACTGGAAGTGACCGACACCCTGCAGCTTCGCTTCGACGCGTCGCGCACGCTGACCCGTCCGGGCCTCAGCCTGCTGAACCCCGTCGTCGGCATCGGCAACGGCCAGCGTGTCGGTGCCCTGTCGGGCAGCGGTGGCAACCCGAACCTGAAGCCTTACCTCGCCAGCAATTTCGACGTGGCGGCGGAATGGTATTACCAGCGCAACTCGTACATCGCGGTTGACCTCTTCTTGAAGAACGTCAGCAACTTCATCGTCGGCGGCGTAACCAACCAGACGGTGGGCGGCGTGATCGATCCGACGACGGGCAACCCTGCGGTCTTCGCCATCACGGCGCAGGTCAATGGTCCCGACGCGACGGTCCGTGGTGTCGAAATCGCATGGCAGCAGGTGTTCGGTGACAGCGGCTTCGGCTTCCAGGCCAACGGCACCTTCGTCAACACCAACAAGCCCTATGACCCGAAGATCGTCGGGCAGAGCGGCTTCGCGGTGACCGGCCTGGCGAATTCCGCGAATTTCGTCGGCTTCTATGACAAGAACGGCTTCCAGTTCCGGACCGCGCTGAACTGGCGTGACGAATATCTGGCGGGCTTTGGCCAGAACCAGAATACCGGGTCGTACGGGGCAGAGCCGACCTTCGTGAACCAGAGCTTCCAGGTGGACCTGACCAGCAGCTACGACGTCACGAAGAACTTTTCGATCTTCGGTGAAGCGCTAAACATCAACAAGAACAAGCAGAGCACGCATGGCCGGTTCAAGAACCAGCTGCTCGACGTGTTCGATTATGGTCGCCGCTTCACGCTCGGCGCGCGCTATCGCTTCTGATGATGGCCGGTGGCGGGGATGGCGGGCTTCGGCTTGACATCCCCGCCGCTTCTCGGACCTACTGACCTATGGTTCAGCCCGTTCAGAATATCGTGATCGTCGGCGGCGGTACGGCCGGTTGGCTGACAGCCGGCGTCATCGCCGCCCGGCATCAGGGGCGGCGGCCGCATGGCTTTACCGTCACCTTGGTCGAGTCCCCCAATGTGCCGATCATCGGAGTGGGCGAGGGGACCTGGCCGACGCTGCGCACCACGCTGCGCAAGATGGGTGTGTCGGAGACGGCGTTCTTTCGCGAATGCGACGCTTCGTTCAAACAGGGAGCGCGGTTCAATCGCTGGACCACGGGCGCGGCCGATGATGGCTATTACCATCCGCTGATGCTGCCGCAGAGCTTTGCGCAGGTGAACCTGGCGCCGCACTGGCTGACGGCGGAAGGCGAGCCGGTCAGCTTCTGCGATGCGGTGACGCCGCAGGGGCGCATCTGTGACGCGGGTCTGGCGCCCAAGACGATCGCGACGCCGGAATATGAGGCGATCGCCAATTACGCCTATCACCTCGACGCCGGGAAATTCGCCGACTTCCTGCGCCGCCATTGCTGCGAGCAACTGGGCGTTCGGCATGTGCTGGCCGATGTCGAAGAGGTATTGCTGACCGAGAGCGGCGACATTCGCGCGGTGCGGACGGCGCAAGCGGGTGAGGTGACGGGCGACCTGTTCGTCGACTGCACCGGCTTTCGCTCGCTGTTGCTCGGCGAGGCGATGGGGGTGCCGTTCAAGCCGCTGAACGACGTGCTGTTCTGCGACACCGCGCTGGCCATCCAGGTGCCCTATGACGATCCCGAGGCGCCGATCGCTTCGCACACCATCTCGACGGCGCAGTCCTCGGGCTGGATCTGGGACATCGGCCTGCCGACGCGGCGCGGGGTGGGGCATGTCTTTTCCAGCAGCCATATCGATCGTGACGGTGCCGAGCGCGAGCTGCGAGCCTATCTGGGCGAGGCGGGGCGTGACCTGCCTGTTCGCGAGCTGAAGATCCGGGCGGGCCATCGCACCCGCTTCTGGGAGCGCAACTGCGTCGGTGTCGGGCTGGCGGCGGGGTTCCTGGAACCGCTGGAGGCGTCGGCCATCGTGCTGATCGAGCTGTCGGCCAAGCTGATCGCTGAGCAGATGCCCGCCTGTCGCGAAGTGATGGATACGGTCGCCAAGCGGTTCAACGACACCACGCTCTACCGCTGGGGCCGGATCGTCGATTTCCTGAAGCTGCATTATTCGCTGACCCAGCGGACCGACAGCGACTTCTGGCGCGACAATTGCCGGCCTGAGACGATGCCGGATCGGTTGCAGGAGCTGATGGAACTCTGGCGCTATCAGGCGCCGTGGATGCATGACGAGTTCGACCGGGTGGAGGAAGTCTTCCCTTCGGCCAGCTACCAATATGTCCTGTACGGCATGGGCCAGCGCACCGACATCGCACCGGGCAGCCTGATCGCCGAGACGATTGTCGCCCAGCGGGCGCGACGGGAGAATGACGTGCAGACCGGGCGGTTGCTGGCGGGGCTGCCGAAGCACCGCGACCTGATCCGCAAGATCGTGGAGCGGGGGCTGCCGACGATCTGAGGGTTGGGGCGTGGCCTTCGACTTCGCTCAGGCTGAACGGGTGATGGGACGTGTGGCCTTCCCCGCGCTCCGTTCAGCCTGAGCGAAGTCGAAGGCCACGGGACTACCTTCCCGACAGCGTAAAGCTGTCCACGTCCATCCATCCGCCCTTCACGCCCGGATTGTAGCAGAACAGCGCATATTGCTGCCCCTGAAACGTGCCCGTCCGCCAATCGAAGGCGAGCGGAAATTCCCCGCCCAGCGCCTGCCAGTCCCGTCCATCCACACTATAGGCCACACTCGCCCGGTCGGTCTTGAAGTCCATGTCCGTGCGCAGGTACAGCCGCTTCGCCGACACGCGCCTGGCATCGACCCGCATATCGGTCTTCTGCGTCGTACCCTTGTCGGCCGCGACGTCCTCGATCACCCGCATGGTCAGGGTCAGCCGTCCGTCGCTGCCCCGGCCGACTGCGATATGGCCGCTATATTTGCCGAAGGTGCCGAAGCCGCACTGATCGCCGCTGCGGATATGCGTCGTATCGATCGCCACCGTGCCCCGGCTGAACGGCCCTTGCCCCTTTTGCAGCAGCGTGTTGCGGGCGCTCCATAAGGCGGGAGCTTGCCCCGCGCGCAGCCGCATCCAGCCCGGCCGCTCGGTCAACGACCAGCCGCTGGCGACGGGATTGTGGTTCCATTGCCATTGCGGCCCCAGCCTGCGCCCCGAAAAATCGTCCGAGGCGGGAAGGATGCTGACTGGCTGACCCTGGATCGGCTTGGTCGCGGTAGCGGGAACACGGCCGGGGGCTTGCGGCGTGCCCCAGACCGGCCAGCCGTCCTTCCAGAACATGGGGCTGATATTGGTCATCCGCCCGACCGCGCCCGCATCGACCATGACGAAGCCATAGTCGCTACCGTCGGGCAGATCGACGATCGCGCCCTGGTGGCCGCCGGTCTTGTCGTCGATCTGGTCGTGCGTCTCCCACGGCCCGAACAGGCTTTTCGCGCGCGACACGGTCATGCCCAGCCGCCGGGGGATGGCGTTGAACATGTAATAATAGTCACCGCGCTTGACGAGCTTCGAGCCCTCCGCGCCTTTGTTGTAATAGACGACGCGCTTGTCGGTGACGGTGCGCAAGTCGCGGTCCAGGCTGAGCAGCGTGTTGGTGCCGTCCGACCCGACCGAGGTCATGATATAGGCGCTGCCATCGGTGTCGAAGAACAGGCCCGGGTCGAAGGCGGCCTCGCTGATCCGGTTCATTTCCCACGGACCGCGAATGTTCTTGGAGCGATAGATGCGCGTCTTCTCGCCCACCGGCGTCACTGCGATATAGAAGACGCCGTCGCGGTAGCGCAGGCTGGGCGCGAAAATGCCCTTTCGATATGCGCCGCCGTCCTTCAGATCATATTGCGGCAGCCCCTCCAGCCGGTCGATGACATGGCCGACGAAGCGCCAGTTCACCAGATCGCGCGAGGTCATGATGGTCAGGCCGGGCACGTTCGCGAAGGTCGTGGTGATGAAGTAGAAGTCCGGCCCGACCCGGATGATGTCGGGATCGGGATAATCGGCATAGAGCGGCGGATTGGCGTAGCTGCCGTCGCCACGATCCGACTGCCAGGCCTGCGCGCCCGCCAAGCCAGGCAGGGTTGCGAGCAGCGCGAGCGGAAGCCACCTCATCGCGGGTTGTACACATAAGGGCCGATCACGGTCCCGACAAAGCCGCCCGCGCGCTCGGTGCTGAGGAAGCGGGTATCGAGGTCGCTTGTCAGCGTCGCGCGCTTGCCGCCGCTCTCATAGTCGAAACCCATCGTCCCGCCCTTGGCATGAAGGGTCAACGTCACCGGCCCCTTGGGCGCGAAGGGGGCCGAGGCGATTAGCGTCTCGGGCGCCGTCTCGTCACGCGTATTCTTGCCCTCCCGCTTGTAGAGCGCGATGCGGGACTGGCCGTCGATGCGGGTCAGGCCGAAGAACAGATAGGCATAGTCGTTCTGCATCGCGACCAGCCCGGCGCGGGCGCCGTCCCTGGTCGGGGTGAAGCGCAGCGTGGTCGAGACATCCGCGATCGCATGTTGCTGCCGCCGCCCGACAAAGCCCGGTACGCCCTGTCGATCGCCCAGTGCATCGCCGCCCTTCATCGTGAGCGCACCATTGGCGACCGAATAGAATGGCGTCCTCGGCGTCCGCACGCCGATCCACTGCATCGCCAGGCGGTTGCCGTCGAACTCGTCGATATAGCCGAAATCGCCGCTGGTCGGCAGCTTGGGGGCGGGCGATGCGGGCAGGTTCGGAACCTTGTGGGTCCACGGTACCGTCTTGCCCTTGTCCAGGATGATCGGCCAGCCGTCCTTCCAGGTTACGGGCAGCAGGAACGTCTCGCGGCCGATATTGTAGAAATCATCGGCATAGGGCCGCGTCGCCAGGAAGGTTGCCCACCAGTCGCCATTCTGCGTCTGGACCAGCTCGGCATGGCCAGCCGCGCTGATCGGGTGCGGACGCTTTGGATCGAGATCGCGCTGGGTCAGGATCGGGTTGTTCGCGAACGGCACATAGGGGCCGCGAAGCTCCTTCGAGCGCAATACGACCTGCGAATGGTTGACGCTGGTGCCCCCTTCGGCGGCGGTCAGATAATACCAGCCGTCCTTCTTGAAGATATGCGGCCCTTCGATCCAAACCGGCTTCTTCGACAGGTCGACGCCGCCATTGACCAGCTGCGTGCTCTCGCCGACCATCTTACCCGCGCGCCAGTCATATTCCTGGATCCAGATGGCGCGATGGCCGTCATAGCGTGGCGTCTCATCGGGGGCACGGTTGTTGACGATATAGGCGCGGTCGCCATCCCAAGTGATGGACGGATCAATCCCCTCGAAAGGCAGCCAGATCGGGTCGGACCATGGCCCCGCCGGGTTCTTGGCGGTGATGACGAAATTGCCCCGGCACTGGACGCAGGTGTTGACGATATAGAAGGTGCCGTCGTGATAGCTGATGTCGGGCGCGAACACCGCCTCCGACACCGAACGCCCGGTGAAGTCCAGCTGGCCCGGCCGGTCGATCGCATTGCCGATCTGGGTCCAGTGCACGAGATCGGTCGAGTGGAAGATCGGCAGGCCGGGAAAGTGCGCGAAGGACGAGTTGACGAGATAATAGTCCTTGCCGACCCGCGTCACCGACGGGTCGGGATAATAGCCGGAGACGATGGGGTTCAGATACTCCCCCGCCTTTGGCTTCACCTGCTCGATCGAGCGGCCCTGATAGGTGAAGCGGTCGAACGTCGCGGTCTGAGCGGACGCCGCGCCCGTCATGACGAGCGACAGGGCGAGGGCGGCGAGGGGACGGCGGATCATGCGATGGACTTTCGGACGGGGGCGGCACGCAGCGCGTCGGCGATGGCGGCGCGAAGCGGCTTGGGTTTCAGCGCATCGTCATAGGGCAGGGGACGTTGTGGCAGGCCATCGGCGCGCGGGGCGAAGCCGTTGAGCCAGCTATGTTTGTCCCACAGGCCCCAGCACAGCAGCTGGTCGAGCTGCGGATAGGACAGCATCATGTCGAGATAGCTTTTGGCGACCGAGGCGACCTGCGTATCGCGCTGGGCGATGTCCTTGGGCATCTCGCGGTCGTTGATGTCGAATTCGGTGATGAGCAGGCGATAACCCATCGCCGTGACGGCATCGAGGAAGCGCTTCCACTCGGCACGCTGGACCTTCGAATGGCTGCCGTCATTGCCGAGATGGCTCTGGATGCCGAGCGCGTCGACGGGGACATTCTCCTTGCGGAACCGTTCCAGCAAGCGGAGCACGCCCGCGCGGTGTGTTTCGTTGCCGACTTCCCAGGACATATAGTCGTTATAGACGCGCTGGGCATTGGGGGCGTGTTCCCGCGCGGCCTCATAGGCGATCTTGAACACGTCGAAGCCCAGCGCCTTGTCGAACACCGTGCCCCGGACTTCGCCGGTCTTGGGATCGATCGTCTCGTTCACCACGTCCCAGCTGTAAATCTGGTCGCCGAAATGCCCGGCAACGGCGGTGATATAGTTGCGCAGCCATTTCTCCGCGCCAGTCTTCGTCACCGTGTCTGCCAGCGCGGGCGAGATGTACTTCTCGTAATTCCAGAGCAGCGTATGCCCGCGCAGCTTCATGCGGTTGTCACGGGCGAATCCGGCGATCCGGTCGGCGGGGGCGAAGTTCAGATGCGCGGGATCGTTGCCCAGCACATAGACCTTCATCTCATTTTCGGGGACCAGCACGCCGCATTCGCGCGCGACAATGGCACCATAACCCGGATCGTTGATCGGCGAACCCCGGCCCGAATTGATCGCGGTGCCGAACAGGATGCCTTTCTGCGACGCCAGATCGCGCAACGACGGGGCAGCTTGCGCCCATAGTGAGCCAGGTAGCGCTCCCATAGCGAGGCTGCCTGCGATTCCGGCCAGTTGCTGACGACGCGTCAGCGATGGCCCCTGCCAATTGGGTTTCATCACCCTCTCCCTTGTCCTTTGCCCGAACTTTTGCATGGCCTGCGTCAAACGGCAAGGCCATGAAAGTCGGGGCGAATGTTCGTCACCCCGTCAGGCGCGCATCCGCCCAGACGACGGGCAGCGGCGCCTCGGGAGCGCTATCGGCACGGGCAATCAGTTCGACCAGCTTGCGGCCGCGCACATCCGCCTCGACGGCGACCGGCGCTTCGTTGAGCGCGACGGCCCGCGAGCGGGTGAGGAGCTTGCCGTCGCCATAAACCTCGAACACCACCCGCCGTTCGCGTGCGGTGGCGGAGTCGTCGATGCCGACCATGGCGCTGAACCGCGCCTGGCCGCGATTGCGTACCTCCAGTCGCGAATTGGCGAGCACGCCGATGCCGGTGTCGTACACCTTGCCGCTTAGCCTCAGTGGTCGGCCGAAGGGCGTGCGATCGGCCTGCGCGCCGCCCCAACCGGCATATTGCGGGAAATCGCCGGGCCCCTTGCTGCCGCCCCAGGGGCTGAGTTCGTGATGGATCGTCGGATCGCCCTCCGGCGTGACGATGCCGTCCTCGGCCGGGTTCACGTCGCTGGGGGCCTCGGACAGATAATGACCATCCGCCAGACGGTGGGCGCCGGTTACGCGGTAGATCAGCGTCTGGTGCGGCGCGAGGGTCAGCTTGGTTTCGCCAGAGAAGCGGCTCGTCGCGCCCGTCCACAGGTCGGTCATAGAGACATCGCCGCGCAGCTTCAGATGATCGGCGGTCAGCACCGGCTGCACGGGCGCGGCGGTGCGGTTAAGGATCGCCACCGCCTTGTCGCCATTGGCCAGGCTCTTCACGAAAATCTGCACATCGTTGGACAGATAGGCGGGCACCGCCTGATTCGCCCCCGCATCCTGATTGAGTGCGATGATCGCCCGGTTGCCGAGCAAGGCCAGTTGCTCGGCATTGGCCTTGCGCAGGTCGAAGCCGATCAGCAGCGGCGCGTTCATCATCGCCCACATCGCGAAGTGCGACCGCGCCTCGGTCATGTGGTTGGCGTCGAACTCGCCCGAGCCGACAAACAGCATGTCGGGGTCGTTCCACGTATGCGGATGGGCATAGAGCGCACGGCTGGCACTGGTATCGAGATTGGTCAGCATCCGCGACCAATGGGCGGTGATGTCGTCGCTGGTTCGCGAGACATTGCCGATCTGCTTGCCCCAGCTGCGCACGTCCGACGAACCCCAAAGGCAGAGCGAGAAGAGATAGTCGCCATCGGGGTTCTCGCGCTTCAGGGCGGCCGCCACCTGATCGTAAAGCGAGCGCACCGCCGGGATGTTGGTACGCGCGAGCGAGTTCATGTCGATCAGCGGCGTCAGTTCGCGATAGTCGCCCTTGCGGACATGGTCGCTGTCCTTGCCCAGCCCGCGAATGCCGCAGCCATCGACCTTGATATAGTCGAAGCCCCATTCGCGGAAATACAGCGCGATATCCTGATCGATATGACCGTACAACCCGACCTCGCGCTCGGCGACGGTGCCCTCGGGCTGGTTGGCGAAGTTCGGGGTATAGACCTGGCCGCAGCTGTTGCGGCCGATGTCGGAATAGATTCCCGCCTTGAACCCCATGGCATGAAGCCGGTCGGTCAGCGGGCGGAAGCTGGTCTGCTGGTTGGGACCGGCGGCGGAGGGGAACTTGTCGGCGCGGATGACCAAGCGGCCATCGGGCTGGCGACGGCGCAGCCACCAGCCGTCATCGATGTTGATATAGCGATAGCCCGCCTCGCGAAGGCCCTTGTCGACGATCAGCCGGGCCGAGGCCATGACTTTTTCCTCGTCGACATCGCTGTTGAATGCGTTCCAGCTGTTCCAGCCCATCGGCGGCAGCGCGGCCTGCCCATCCTGATTGGCGCTCCACCGTCCCGTCGGGGCCAGGGGATCGGTCTTGTCCGCCGCCAGGGCGGGTCCGGAGGCCACCCAGGCCATGGCGATAGCGCTCGCGAAAACCCTGGCGATGATGGGCCGCATGATGATCCTCCCCGTGATGGTCTTGGGGTGATCTTGTCCGACTAAACCCGGGCTGTCCACCGTCGGACCATTGAAAAGCCGTATGAAAATCGAATGCTGGACGGCGACCGCTTTCGTGATACCGTTATCAAAAAATATGGTTTCAGGGGAGTGATTTGGCATGAATTCATGGCGTGCGGCGTTCCTTTCGGCTCTGGCGCTATCGACCTCCGGCATGGTGCTGGCGCAGCAGCATCAGCAGCATCAGCAGCATCAGCAGCATCAGCAGCAGGCGGCCGGTCCCGAACAGGCCGAGGCGCTGGCGGCGCGGCTGGTTGGTCGGATGACGACCGATGAAAAGCTCGGCCAGCTGCTCAACACCGCGCCCGCCATCCCACGGCTGGAGGTGCCAGCCTATAATTGGTGGACGGAATCGCTGCATGGCGCGCTGGGTCCGGTGCCGACGACCAATTTCCCCGAGCCGGTGGGGCTGGCGGCGACCTTCGATGACGCGCTGGTCGGACGTGCGGCACAGGCGATCAGCGCCGAGGTGCGCGGTCTCCACGCGCTGGCGCGGACGACCGGGCGGATGGGCCGGATCGGCACCGGACTCGATACCTGGTCGCCCAACATCAACATCTTCCGCGATCCGCGTTGGGGGCGGGGGCAGGAGACCTATGGCGAGGACCCGTTCCTGACGGCCAGGATGGGTGTCGCCTTCGTCCGCGGGATGCAGGGCGACGATCCCACCCGCATCGATGTCGTCGCCACACCCAAACACTATGCCGTGCACAGTGGCCCGGAATCGACCCGGCACGAAGCCAATGTCTATGTTTCGCAGCATGATCTGGTCGATACCTATCTGCCCGCCTTTCGTGCTGCGATCGTCGAGGGCGGGGCCGGATCGATCATGTGCGCCTATAACCGGATCGACGGCCAGCCCGCCTGCGCCAGCGACCTGTTGCTGAACGATCATCTGCGCGGACGCTGGGGCTTTCGCGGCTATGTCGTGTCGGATTGCGATGCGGTGAAGGATATTGCCGCCAACCATCACTATGCCCCCGATGCGGCGAGCGCGGTGGCGGCGGCGATGCGGGCGGGCGTCGACAACGAGTGCAACAACGCGACGCTGACCGATACGGACGGGCTGACCAATCCGTATCGCGAGGCGCTGTCGCGCGGGCTGATCTCGGTCGCGGATATCGACCGTTCGCTGACGCGGCTCTTTGCCGCACGCTATCGCACCGGCGACCTGCCGGGCCTGCGTCCGCTGTCCACCCAGACCAGTTCGCCCCGCGACATCGACACGCCCGCCCACCGCGCACTGGCGCTGGAGGTTGCGGAAAAGAGCCTCGTCCTGCTCAAGAACAAGGGCATCTTGCCGCTGAAGCCCCATGCCCGGATTGCCGTGATAGGGCCTTTAGGCGATGCGACGCGGGTGCTGCGTGGAAACTATTCCTCCTCGCTGTCGGGGCCGCAAGTATCGGTGGTCGAGGGGCTGCGTCAGGCCATGCCGGGCGCGCAGGTACGCTATGTGCCCTTTGCGGAAACCTATACCGATGGCGATCCGATTCCGACGACCGCGCTCCAGACCGAGAGCGGCGAGCAGGGCCTGACCGCGCGCTATTATAATGTCGTCGGTCGCATTCCCGATCGCTTCGCCCCCGGCGCGCTGAACGAATGGCTCAAGACCGCCCGGTTCGAGGATCGCCCCGTCGTCACCCGTGTCGAGGCCAACGCCGCATCGCGCAGCCTGGACCTGTCGGCCGTTCGTGACGTGCACCGGGCGGTGTGGACGGGCTATCTCGTGCCGCCGGAGACCGGGCGTTACCGGCTGGGCATAGCGGGCTTCAACGGCGCGATGACGTTGGACGGACAGCCGTTCGTCGACCTGACCAAGGCATCGTGGAACAGCCTTCCGACGATGCGTACCGTCACGCTGGAAAAGGGGCGGCGCTACCCGATCACCGTCACGACCGAGGCGCGTATCCTGACCGGCATCAATCTGGTCTGGAAGCGGGTATCCGACGACCCCGTGGCGGAGCTGCGCAGGGTCGCCAAGGCGAGCGACGCGCTGGTCGCGGTCGTCGGGCTGACCTCCGATCTGGAGGCGGAGGAGGCGCCGATCTCGGTCCCCGGCTTCAAGGGGGGCGACAAGACGACGCTCGACCTGCCTGCCGACCAGCAGGCGCTGCTCGAACAGGCCAAGGCGACCGGACGTCCGCTGATCGTCGTGCTGATGAACGGCAGCCCGGTGAACCTCGCCTGGGCCAAGGCGAATGCCGATGCCATCATCGAGGCCTGGTATCCGGGCCAGGCGGGCGGACTGGCGGTCGGTCATGTCCTGTCGGGCAAGACCAACCCGGCGGGGCGACTGCCGCTGACCTTCTATCGTTCGGTGGAGGACCTGCCGCCGTTCGGCGATTATGCGATGAAGGGGCGGACCTATCGCTACTTCACCGGCACGCCGGTCTACCCGTTCGGCTATGGGCTCAGCTATACCAGCTTCGCCTATGCACCGCTGACGGTGAAGCCCGGGGCGGACGGCAGCATGACCGTCACGACCGAAGTGCGGAATACCGGCCGCCGCGAGGGTGACGAAATTGCGCAGCTGTACCTCAACTTCCCGAAGGTGGAGGGCGCGCCGCGTGTCGCGCTGCGCGGGTTCCAGCGAGTGCATCTGGCCCCCGGCGAGCGGCGCGGGCTTACCTTTACGCTCAGCCCGCGCGACCTGAGCGCGGTGGATCGAGATGGCCAGCGGCTGGTGATGAAAGGCGACTATCGCGCCTCGGTCGGCTCGGGCCAGCCGGATACCGGTGTGCCGGTGCGCAGTGCACCGTTCCGGATCGATACGATGACGCCCATCGCGGATTAAGCTGCGTCATATTCCTCCCCTGCAAGGGGAGGTGGCAGGCCGATGGCCTGACGGAGGGGTGTCGCCCTGTCGATAGCGGGACACCCCTCCACCATGGCAGGGGAGGAATGAGATTACTTCGTCACCAGCGCCCGTCCAAAGAACGGCAGCACCTGCTCCTGGAACCGCACCCCGATCCGGTTCACATGGTCGCCATCGTAAATCTCGAACTTATGGGCAATGCCATAACGGTCGAGCGCTTCGTGCAGGGCCTGCGCATCGGCCTTCAGCCCGTCCTGCGATCCGACATCGAGCGCGATCGCGCGGTAGCTGCGCAAGGGCGTGACATATTGGTCGACGAACGCCAGCGGCGTGTTGGCCAGCCACTTGGCGACGATATCGTCCCGCACCTTGCCGTCCTTGATCGGCAGGTCGAGATAGAGCGGCGCATTCTTCGGATTGGGCGACCAGGCGGCCGAGGCGGCGAGCATCGCGCGCTGACCCCAGTTGAGCTTGGCGGACTCGCTGGGTGAGGTGAGGCTGGTCAGCAGTTTTTCATCCGTCCCCTCCGGCCGTGCCATCGCGCGGGCCGACAGGCAGCAGGGGCTCATCATATAGATCGCGCCGTACATGTCGGCATGCTTCATCCCGATCCGCGTGGTGCCATATCCGCCCATCGAATGACCGGCGAGGCCACGCGCTTCGCGACGCGGAATGGTGCGGTAACGTGCGTCGATCGCGGCGATCAGATCGTGGCTGATGAACCGTTCGAAATCGCCCACCGTCTGCGACGAGGAATACATCGACCCGTTGTGCATCGTCTTGCTGTCGGGAAAGACCAGGATCATCGGCGGGACGCCGCGGGCAAAGGCCCCTTCGACCGAGGCGGGGACATGGATTTCCTTCGTCCACTGGTCCGCGCCGATCGAATAGCCGTGCAATGCATAGACCACCGGATAGCGGCGCGTGCGGTTCTTGGCATAGTCGGGGGGCAGGACGACGATGACGTCGCGATCGGCGCTGTTGCCTTCCAGATTGCCCTCGATCGCAGCGGAATGAACCTTGATCCGCTCGACCGTGACCGGTTTGGCGCCCGGCACGACGGCCGGTTGCTGGGTCGTCATCTGGGCAGGTGCGGCTGTGATCGGGACCAATGCGGCGCTTGCGGCAAGCAGCCAGCGTGAAGGCAAGAAGCGAAGGGCCATGCGGGTCATCCTCTATCCTGAAAGCGTGCCGACCTGTGGCGTCGGTCTTTGGAATGGGCGGCCCACGATGGAAGGAGCGGGGCCGAATATCGTTACCAACAATGCCGACATGGCTGTTGTCAAGCAAAGCCCCGTCCCATCGCAAAACGCCGAACCGGCCTTGCATCCCGCATCCTGATAGCGCTATCGTACTTTCAAAGCTCCAAAGATGGAGCGCTTGGAGAGGAAAAGCGATGAAGCGCTTGATGATGGCCAGCCTCGTGCTGGGGCTCGGCACGGCGGCCTGCGGGACGGCGCAAAAGGCCGACAATGCCGTGGGCGAAAACACGACGGCAACGGCGTCGAACGATGCCAATCCGACCTCGCCCGATGGTCGTCATTACCTGTCGCAGCCGCTGGTGCGCGAGATCTTCACCGCCGATCCGTCCGCGCATGTCTGGAGCGACGGCAAGCTCTATGTCTACCCCAGCCACGACGTGCCGACCGACACGCCGAACGACGATCTGGGCAATCAATATGCGATGCGCGACTATCGCGTGCTGCGCATGGACGAGCCGGGCGGCAAGGTCACGGTCGGCCCCGTCGCGTTGGATGTGAAGGACGTGCCCTGGGCCTCGCAGCAGATGTGGGCACCCGACGCCGCCTATAAGGACGGCACCTATTATCTCTATTTCCCGGCGCGCGATAAGACCAAGGACCGGAACGGCCTGGGCGCGTTCCGCATCGGCGTCGCGACCTCGAAGAACCCGATGGGACCGTTCAAGGCCGAGCCGGAGGCGATCCCCGGCAGCTTCTCGATGGACCCCGCCGTGTTCCAGGATGCGGACGGCACGGCATATATGTATTTCGGCGGCATCTGGGGCGGTCAGCTTCAGCGCTGGAAGGACGGCAAGTACGATCCGAACGGCAGCGATACCGACCTGAAGCAGGACGACCAGCCCGCCATCTCGGGCAAGATCGCCAAGATGAACCCGGACATGAAGACCTTCGCGGAAACCCCGCGCGACGTCGTGATCCTCGACGAAAAGGGCAAGCCGGTGCTGGGCGGCGACCATGACAAGCGCTTCTTCGAGGCGTCCTGGGTCTTCAAGCGCGACGGCAAATATTATTATACCTATTCGACCGGCGACACGCATTTCCTGAACTATGCGATCGGCACCAGCCCCTATGGCCCGTTCACCTACAAGGGCCACATCCTGAAGCCGGTGCAGGGCTGGACCACCCATCACTCGATCGTCGAGTGGAAGGGCAAGTGGTGGCTTTTCTACGCCGATACGCAATTGTCGGATAAGAACCACCTGCGTAACGTCAAGATGACCGAGTTGAAGTTCAACCCGGACGGGACGATCCCGACCATCGACCCGTTCGTGAAGTAAGGACGCGGGATGTTCCTTGGCATCGATATCGGCACGTCGGGCGTGAAGGCCGTCGTGCTGGACGAACATGGCGCTGTGGTGGGGCAGGGGACGGCGGCGCTGACCGTGCAGCGTCCGCACCCGCTCTGGTCCGAACAGGACCCGGAGGCCTGGTGGCAGGCGACGATTTCGGCCGTCCGGGCGATCGATCCGGCGGTCCGCCGGGCGGTGCGCGGCATCGGCCTGGCCGGGCAGATGCACGGCGCCACCTTGCTGGGCGCGGACGATCAGGTTCTGCGCCCCGGCATCCTGTGGAATGACGGGCGCAGCCATGCCGAATGTGCGGAGCTGGAGGCCAAGGCCCCCGATCTCCACCGAATCGCGGGCAACCTCGCCATGCCGGGCTTTACCGCCCCCAAGCTGCTATGGGTCCAGCATCATGAGCCGGAAACCTTCGCGAAGATCCGCACCGTGCTGCTGCCCAAGGATTATGTCCGGCTGCGCATGACCGGCGAGAAGGCGTCGGACGTGTCGGATGCGGCGGGTACGCTCTGGCTCGACGTCGAACGCCGCGAATGGAGCGACGATATCCTCGCCGCGACCGGCCTGACCCGCGAGCAGATGCCGCAGGCGGTCGAGGGTACGGCACAGACCGGCAAGCTCCGCGCCGATGTCGCCGAAGCCTGGGGCATCGACCAGGTGCCGGTCGCGGGCGGTGGTGGCGACAATGCCGCCGGGGCCGCGGGCGTTGGCGTGGTCAAGGACGGCGATGCATTGCTGTCGCTGGGCACGTCGGGCGTGATCTTCGCCGCGACCAGGGAATTCCGGCCCAATCCGGCGGGTGCGGTCCATGCTTTCTGCCATTGTCTGCCCGATGTCTGGCACCAGATGTCGGTGCATCTGTCGGCGGCGGCCTGCATCGACTGGGTCGCACGGCTGACCGGTACGCCCGGCGCGGCCGAGCTGTTCGCCCGCGCCGAAAGCGTCGGCCCGGCGAGCGGCCCGGAAATCTTCCTGCCCTATCTGTCGGGCGAGAGGACGCCGCATAACGATGCCGAGGTGCGCGGCGCGTTCCTGGGCCTCGACCACGACACCACGCCGGAGCGGCTGGCGCAGGCGGTGCTGGAGGGCGTGGCCTTTGCTTTGGCTGACGGCCTGTCCGTGCTCCGCGATGCCGGGACCGAGCTTTCACAGCTGTCGGTCATCGGCGGCGGCGCACGCTCGTCCTATTGGGGCCAGACGCTGGCTGCCGCGCTGAACGTCGAGCTGGTCTATCTCAAGGGTGGCGAGGTCGGCCCGGCGCTGGGTGCGGCGCGCCTTGCCCAGCTGGCGGTCGATGGCGGCTCGCCCGAAGAGGTCTGTGCGCCGCCGCCCGTGTCCCACACCATCGCCCCGGATGCCGCGCTCGCCGAGCGTTTTGCCCCCAAGATCGCGCGCTTCCGCGACAGCTATTCCCGCATCACTCCGAGGAATTCGTAACATGGCTACCGACTTTTTCGCCGACATCCCGACGATCCGCTATGAAGGTCCGGACAGCGACAACGAGCTCGCCTACCGCTTCTACGATAAGAACCGCGTCGTGCTGGGTAAGACGATGGAGGAGCATCTCCGCTTCGCCGCCTGCTTCTGGCACACCTTCTGCTGGCCGGGTTCGGACGTGTTCGGCGGCGGCACGTTCAACCGCCCCTGGCATGCGGGCGCCAACGACAGCGCGGCCGCCGCGCAGAAGCGGGAAGTGGCATTCGACTTCTTTTCGAAGCTCGACGTACCCTATTACTGCTTCCACGACGTCGACGTGATGGCCGATGCGCAGGGCGTCGCCGAGCATCGCCGCTATTTTGCCGAAGCGGTCGATCATCTCGAAAAGCTTCAGGCCTCGTCGGGCCGCAAGCTGCTCTGGGGCACCGCCAACCTGTTCAGCCATCCGCGCTTCGCCGCCGGTGGCGCGACCAACCCGGACCCCGAAGTCTATGCCTTCGGTGCGATGCAGGTCCGCGATGCGCTGGAGGCGACGCACCGTCTGGGCGGCGCGAACTACGTTTTGTGGGGCGGTCGCGAGGGTTACGAGACGCTGCTCAACACCAATATGAAGCGCGAGCTGGACAATCTGGGCCGCTTCCTGAGCCTCGTCGTCGAGCACAAGCACAAGATCGGCTTCACCGGCACGATCCTGATCGAGCCGAAGCCGCACGAGCCGACCAAGCATCAGTATGACTTCGACACGGCCACCGTGTACGGCTTCCTCAAGGCTTACGGCCTGGAGAACGAAGTGAAGGTCAATATCGAGGCGAACCACGCCACGCTGGCCGGCCACACTTTCGAGCATGAGATCGCCACGGCGGGCGCGCTGGGCATCTTCGGTTCGATCGACGCCAATCGCGGCGACCACCAGAATGGCTGGGATACCGACCAGTTCCCCAACTCGGTCGAGGAACTGACGCTGGCCATGCTCGAGATCATCCGGGCGGGCGGCTTCACCACCGGCGGCTTCAACTTCGACGCCAAGGTGCGTCGCCAGTCGATGGACGCGGTCGATCTGTTCCACGGCCATGTCGGTGGTATCGACGTGGTGGCCAAGGGCCTGCTCAACGCCGCCGCGCTGATCGAGGACGGTCGTCTGGATGCGATCAAGTCCGAGCGTTATGCCGGTTGGGATAATGATTTCGGGCAGAAGGTCGGTGGTCTCGACCTGGCCGGGATCGCCGACCTCGCGGTCGAGAAGGCGATCGATCCGAAGCCCCGTTCGGGCCGTCAGGAGCGGATCGAGAACATCGTCAACCGCATCGTCCACTCGGGCAAGTAAGGCGGGGCGGGCCGGGGTTCCAGCCCTTACCCTCTCGGAAAGGGGCGCATCCGGCCATTCGGATGCGCCCCTTTTTATTGCCCGAGTGGCCAAGGAGATCCCGCCGCCCCAAAGGAACGGCGGGATAGCCCGGATCACGCGACCCCGTTCGCCACCATATCCCGCAGCGCTTCATGGAAGGTCTGGACTGCCGCCATATTGAACCCGGCGATGTTGATCCGGCCCGACCCAGCCATATAGATGGCATGACGATCGCGCAGCCATTCCACCTGGGTGGGCGACAGGGGCAGGGTGGCGAACATGCCCTTGCCATGCGCCACGGCCGCCAGATCGATCGTCCCGATCCGCCCCCCGGCGGCCAGGGCCGCACGCAGGCTTTCGAGGCGCTGGCGCATCGTTTCCAGCTCGTCACGCCACTCGGCGGTCAGGCCTTCGTCTTCCAGGATGATACGGACGATGGCCGCGCCGTGATCGGGCGGCATCGACCAATTGGCCCGCGCCAGTGCCAATAGGTTGGAGAACACCGTCGCGCCGTTGTCCCGATCGGGGGTGACGGCGAACAGCGCGCCGGTCCGCTCGCGGTACAGCCCGAAATTCTTGTCGCAGGAATAGGCGAGCAGCGCCTCGGGCACCGCCGCCAATATGGTGCGCGCGCCTTGGGCGTCGACATCGAAGCCATCGCCCAAGCCCTGATAGGCAAGATCGACGACCGGCAGCAGGCCGCGTTCGGCGACGCGTGACGCGATGGCATGCCAGCCCGCTGCATCGGGATCGATCCCGATCGGATTGTGACAGCAGCCATGCAGCAACACGGCATCGCCCGCACCCGCTTCGTTCAACCCGGTCAGGAAGCCATCCAGGTCGAAGCTTTGGGTGTTCAGGTCGAAACAGGGGATCATCGCCGGTTCGACACCCGCCTGGCGGAAGAGTGGCGCGTGATTGGCCCAGCTCGGACTGCCGATCCAGATCCGTTCGACGCCCGACCGCGCCAGCAGTTCGGCGGCAAGGCGCAGCGCCCCGGTCCCGCCGGGCGTTTGGAGCCCGACGACCCGTTCGGCCACAACCGCCTCGCCCAGCACCAACGTCGCCAGCGCACGGACGAAGCCGATATCGCCCTCCGGCCCCAGATAGGATTTACTCGACTGTTCGGTCAGCAGGCGGGCTTCGGCCGCCTTCACTGCCGTCATGACGGGCGTGCGGCCTTCCTCGTCGCGAAACACGCCGACGCCCAGATCGATCTTGTTCGTACGCGGGTCGGCGGCGTGCTGGCCGATGATCCGCAGCAAGGGATCGTCGGGCTGGCGGGTGAGGGTGGCGAAACGCATGATAGAGCCTCTTGGACAGAAAGGCGCGCACCATAGGGTTTCGGGCTCAAAAGGGAATGACGGAAGACCCGTGCCGGGGCCGCCTCCCGCTGCGATTCCATTCTGTCTTAAAAAGAGTCTGAATGGACGTGAAAAACACCGGTATCGTGCCGCCTATTTCCCACGTTCTGCCTCGTTTTTCACCGTAACGCACGAAAAACGCCGGATATTGATGTGCATTATGGAGCGCAGCGGACGGTTGTTCGTACACCTTGCACACGGAAGCGTTACGATAGCCCCGCTTGGTTCGTCATGACCGTGATGGCGGATCGATCCGGTGGCATATCGCCGGTTGGTCGCCGTCCAACCCCTTTATGCATTACCGGTGGCGTCCGTCGCGTCATCGCTCTCGCCGCACGACCAATCCAGGTCGGTGGCAGGATGAGGAGAGTTGCGATGAATTTATTCCGATCCCCGCTGCTTGCTGTGCTTTCCCTGGGCCGCCCCGCCGGCGGGCCGTTTTCCCTGATGACGGCGAAGGGCAAACCATGAATATTCCGCTTACGCGCAGCATCCGGCCGATCGCGCCGGCACTCCATCGCTTGTCCCGCCTCGCGCCCCTGGACCATGCATCGATCACGGCGCTTGGCGAGGCGATCGCCCGGCCCCAGCAATTCCGGCCCCGCCGAGATCTGATGGTCGAGGGCCGCGATATCGCCAGCCCGCATCTGATCCTGTCGGGATGGGCGGCACGCGTGCGCATCCTGCTTGATGGGCGGCGGCAGTTCCTCAACTTCCTGCTGCCGGGCGATGTCGTCGGTCTCTATCATCACCGGCGCCCGGTGGCACCGACGAGCATCATCACCCTGACCGAGGTCACGACCTGCGCCCCGCCCGAACTCGGCACGCTGCCCGCGCTCGACGAAGCCTATGCGGTCGCCCATGCGATGGACGAGGCCTATCTGCTGGCCCAGATCGCGCGACTGGGGCGGATGAATGCGATGGAGCGGATCGGCGACCTGATGCTCGAACTGCATGAGCGTCTGGAACTCAGCGAAATGACTCATGGCCGCAGCTTCGACCTGCCGATCACGCAGGAGACTCTCGCCGATGCACTCGGCCTGACGGCGGTGCATGTGAACCGCATGTTGCAGGCAGCGCGGCGGGCGGGCGACCTGATCTGGTCGTCGCGATCGATGACCATTCCCGATCCCAAGGCGCTGGCGCGCAAGGTCGGTCGTGCCCAGATCCGGGTGACGGCAGGCTGATCCACTCGATCGCTTGATATATATCAAGATATTGGAAAAACATGATAAAATAAGGAACATCACGCCTCACCCAACGCTGTCCGGGCATGGAATGAGGAGAGAGGCTTATGCCGGACATCGCCGACAGACCCTATGATGACGCCCCCGTGTCAACGTCCAAGGACCAGGACGCCGCCGTCAGGATCGCCACGGCCGAGGGGGTCGAGGATCGCGGGAACAGCTTTGCCGGATGGGCGGTGACGATCAACCGCCCATCCGCCGAACTCTATGCCTGGTGGCGTGACTTTTCCAATCTTGCCAGCGTGATGGAGAATATCGAGCGCGTCGAAGTGCTCGACGACAAGCGCTCGCATTGGATCGTCAAGGCGCCGGGCGGCACCCATGTCGAATGGGACGCGATCGTCACCGAGGAGCGTGAGGGCGAAATGATCGCCTGGGCCTCGGCGGAAGGGGCCGACATCGCCAATTCGGGTCGCGTGACTTTCCGCGATGCGGGCAAGCGGGGCACCGTCGTCACCGCGACCATCCTCTATGATCCGCCTGCGGGCGTCATCGGCAAGCTGGTCGCCAAGCTGTTCCAGCGCGAACCCAATATCCAGGTCCGCCGCGACCTCGCCCGCTTCAAGCAGCTGATGGAAACCGGCGAGGTCGCCACCAATGCGATGAACCCCAAACAGCGTGAGGAGCAGGCCGCATGAAGGCGCTGACCTGGCATGGCAAGCATGACGTCCGCATCGACAATGTCGACGACCCGGAAATCGTCAATCCCCGCGACGCGATCATCAAGGTGACGGCAACCGCGATCTGCGGCTCCGACCTTCACCTCTATGACGGCTATATCCCGACGATGCAGTCGGGCGACATCCTGGGCCATGAATTCATGGGCGAGGTGGTCGAGACGGGATCGGGCTCGACGCTGAAAAAGGGGCAGAAGGTCGTGGTGCCGTTCACCATCGCCTGCGGCTCCTGCTATCATTGCGGCAAGCATCAATATTCGGGCTGCGAGAACGGCAATCCTGCCGACAATCAGGATATTGCGCGTGAGCTGTACGGCCACCCGATGTCCGCGCTGTTCGGCTATAGCCACATGACCGGCGGCTATGCGGGCGGTCAGGCGGAATATGTCCGCGTACCGTTCAGCGATACGGGCCCGATCGTCATCCCGGACGGGGTGGAGGACGAGAAGGTTCTGTTCCTGTCCGACATCCTGCCCACCGGCTGGATGGCGGCGGAGAATGCGGATATCGAACCGGGTGACACGGTCGCGGTCTGGGGCTGTGGTCCGGTCGGGCTGTTCGCGGTCCAGTCGGCCTTCCTGATGGGCGCCGAGCGGGTGATCGCGATCGACCATTTCCCGCATCGGCTGGAACTGGCGCGCAAGTTCGGTGCGGAGACGATCAACTACGAGCAGACCGCGACCTATGACGCGCTGATGCAGATGACCGGCGGGATCGGCCCCGATGCGGTGATCGACTCGGTCGGTCTCGAGGCGCACGGCCTGTTCGTCGACAACGCGATCGACCAGATCAAGGCGTCGACCTTCCTCGGCACCGATCGCATCCATGCCATTCGCCAGGCGATCATCGCCTGTCGCAAGGGCGGCCGCGTGTCGATGCCCGCCGTCTATGGCGGCTTCGTCGACAAGTTTCCGCTGGGCGCGGTCATGCAGAAGGGGCTGACGCTCAAGACCGGGCAGACCCATGTCCAGCATTATCTGCCCGGCCTGCTCGACGCGATCATGGAGGGGAAGATCGATACGACGTTCCTGATCTCGCACCGCCTGCCGCTGGAACAGGCGCCCGAGGGATATCGCATGTTCCACGACCAGCAGAACGAAGTGACGAAGATCGTGCTGAAGCCCGGTCAATAAGGAACCACGCCATGGCAGAGAAATTCGCAATCGTGACCGGTGCCTCGACGGGCATCGGCTATCATCTGGCGGCGTGTGCGGCGCGTGACGGCTATGACCTGCTGATCGTCGCGGATGAGGCCGCGATCCACACGGCCGCCAGCAAGCTGTCCGCTTTGGGCGCGCAGGTCCAGGCGGTCGAGGCGGACCTGTCGACCCTGGAGGGAGTCGATACGTTGCTCGCTGCCGCCGATGGCCGGACCGTCGACGTGCTGTGCGCCAATGCGGGCAACAGCAAGGGCGGGGCGTTTCTCGATCAGTCGGTCCGGGACTGGCGACGCTCGGTCGACACCAACGTCACCGGCACCGTCTATCTGCTGCAACGCATATTGTCGGCGATGGTCCGGCGCGGCGAGGGCAAGGTGCTGGTGACGGGATCGATCGTCGGCTTCATCCCCGGTCCGTTCAACGCCATCTACAACGCGACCAAGGCGTTCATCGACAATTTTACCGAGGCGCTGCGCAACGAGCTGAAGGACGAGAAGGGCGTGACCCTGACGACCCTGATGCCGGGGGCCACCGACACCGAATTCTTCGCCCGCGCCGACATGCTCGACACCAATATCGGCCAGAGCAAGAAGGACGATCCCGCCGAGGTCGCCCAAAAGGGCTGGGACGCGATGAAGGCAGGTGAGGGACACATCACCACCGGGCTGAAGAATAAGTTGCAGGTCGCAGGCTCGGGCGTCGTGCCCCAGTCGGTGCTGGCCGAGGCGCACCGCAAGATCGCCGAGCCCGGCTCGGCCGACCGCTAAAGCCATCCCATCAGGAGACGGATCATGGGCCTGTTTTCCAAGGACATCACGACGCTGAACGACCTGTTCGTCCATCAGCTTCAGGACATCTACTACGCCGAGCATCAGATCACCAAGGCGCTGCCCAAGATGATCGAGAAGGCGACGGACCCGCAGCTCAAGGCCGGTTTCGAGCAGCATCTGCGCGAAACCGAAGGGCAGATCCGGCGGCTGGAACAGGTGTTCGAGATGCACGGCGAAACGCCCAAGGCGGTCACATGCCCGGCGATCGACGGCATCATCAAGGAGGCCAATGAGGTCGCGGGCGAAGTCGCCGACAAGCGGGTGCTCGACGCCGCGCTGATCGCGGCGGCGCAGGCGGTCGAGCATTATGAGATCGCGCGCTACGGCACGCTGGTGTCCTGGGCACGGCAGCTGGGCCGCAGCGACTGCGCGGCGATCCTGGACGAGACGTTGGCCGAGGAAAAGGCGACCGACGAAAAGCTCACCGGCATGGCCGAAGGCGGTACTAATGCGGCGGCGGAGGCTGCCCAGCCCGCCTGAAGGTCTTGCCGTGAGTGGGGCATCGTCGTCGGCGCCCTTCCCGGCGGCGGTGCCCCAAATCCGGCTTCAGTGGGCGAAGTGCGTCACGCCCAGCATCAGCGCGATGCCGGCCAAGGTCGCGAAACTGGTCCAAAGCCGCGAATCGAGCGACTGGCTACGCGGCACCAGCTCGCATGCACCGATATAGAGGAAAATCCCGGCGAACAGCGCCATCAGCGGCGCCAGCATGCCCGCCGGGATCGACAGCCCCAGGCCGATCAAGACGCCCAGCATCGGCGCGACTCCGTTCAGCACCAGCCAGCGCCGCGCCGCCGCTTCCGATCGCGCCGCCAGGCTGAGGCTGACGGTGTTGACGCCGTCAGCCACGTCATGGGTCAGCACGGCCAGCGCGATCATCCACCCCGCCGCCGTATCGATCTGAAACGCGATGCCGATGCCCAGCCCGTCCATCAGGCTGTGCAGGCAGAGCATGGCCGGGCCCAGATCGCCCCGCCATGACGCGGCCGCGGCGCGTGGTATCCGGGCAAGCACCCGGTCGAGCAGCATATAGCCGCCCAGCCCCATCGCGCTGAACGCCATCATCGCGCGGATCGTCCAACGGTCCCCCGCCAGCTCCAGCGCCTCGGGCACCAGATCGAACAAGGCCACGCCGACCACGATCCCGGCGGTCACGCCCAACACCAGCCCGATACGATTGCGCAGCCGCAAAGCGAGCAGCCCGCCCGCCAGCGTGGCGAGCATCGCGGCAAAGCCGAAGGCGAGGGGGACAAGGGTCATGGAAGCGTCCGCACGACAAGAGCGACGGAAAATGGGTGCGGCATCGTCGACCCATGAACCAAGCCATGAGACGTTACAAGGTCACATTTATGCAACCTGCATCGATCCGCCTCAACCCCGCGCGATGGCCTCCAGCACGGTGGCCGCCACTTCCTGCCGACAGATCAGCAGATCGGGCAACAGGGGGTTCTGGCAATTATAGACCAGCGGGCTGCCGTCGATGCGCGACGCATGAAATCCAGCCGCCAGCGCGACGGCGGCGGGGGCGCAATTGTCCCATTCATATTGCCCGCCGTCATGCAGATAGACATCGGCGCGGCCCTCGACCACGGCCATTGCCTTGGCGCCCGCCGAACCCATGGGGATCATGATCGCGCCCAGCCGGTCGCCGACACAACGCGCGATATCGGGCGCGCGGCTGCGGCTGACGACGACGCGCAGACCCGCCGGGCAGGGGGGATGCTTGGGAGGCAGGTCGTCGGTCGCGAAGACCTGATCGCGGTCGGGCACCGATACCGCGCCGAGGGCCGGACGGCCGTCAATGGCCAGGCCGATATGCACCGCCCATTCGCTCGACCCGCTGGCATATTCGCGCGTGCCGTCGAGCGGGTCGACGATCCACACCCGGCTGGCGGCACAGCGGGCGCGGTCGTCCACCGACTCCTCCGACAGGATGAAGTCTTCGGGCCTCGCGGCGCGCAGTCGGTCAAGGATCAGCGTATTGGCATCCCTGTCACCCAGCGCGCCGAGGGCGGCGCCTTCCAATCCGCTCGACGCGCGGATGGACTTGAGCAGTTCGCCCGCCTCGACCGCGACCGAGCGAGCCAGTTCGGCGTCGGTCACAGATCGTAACTCCAGATACCCAGCACATGCTCGACGATCCGCGATGCCGCCTGTTCCGCCGTCTCCTTCGTCGTGTCGATGCGGATCTCGGGCCGATCGGGCGCTTCATAGGGGCTGGAGATGCCGGTAAATTCGGCGATCTCGCCGGCCCGCGCCTTGGCATAAAGGCCCTTCACATCGCGGTCTTCGGCGACATCCAACGGAGTATCGACGAAGATCTCGACGAACTCACCCTCGGGAAGCAGCGCACGCACCATGTCGCGCTCGGCCTTGAAGGGGGAGATGAAGGCGGTCAGCACGATCAGGCCCGCATCGGCCATCAGCCTGGCGACCTCACCCACCCGGCGGATATTTTCCACCCGCCCGGCTTCGGAGAAGTCCAGGTCGCGGTTCAGGCCGTGGCGGATATTGTCACCGTCCAACAGGAAACTGTGGCGTCCCATGCTGTGCAGCTTCTGCTCGACCATATTGGCGATGGTGGACTTGCCCGAACCGGACAGGCCGGTGAACCACAGGACCTTGGGGGCCTGTCCCTTTTGCCTGGCATGCGCCTCGCGCGTCACCACCGCCGATTGCCAATGGACATTCTGCGCCCGGCGCAGCGCATGGTCGATCATCCCCGCCGCGACCGTCGCATTGGTCGCGCGGTCGATCAGGATGAAGCCGCCGAGCGCGCTGCCTCTCGCATAGGGCTCGAACACGATCGGCCGATCGGCATAGACTTCCGCCAGCCCGATATCGTTAAGCGCCAGCGTGTCGGCGGGGCGCTGCTCCTGGCTGTTGACGTCGACGACATGGCGGGGCGGCTGGACCGTCGCGCCGACCAACTGGGTTCCCAGCTTCAGCGAATAGCTCCGTCCCGGCACCAGGGCTGCGTCGGCCATCCAGACGATGGTGGCGACGAACTGGTCGGCGACCTCGGGCGGGTCCTCGGCGGCGGCGATCACGTCGCCGCGCGAGCAATCGACCTCCTCGGCCAGCACCAGGGTCACCGCCTCGCCCGCCATCGCCTGTTCGCGGTCGCCGTCATAGGTGACGATCCGTGCGATGCTGGTGGTCTTGCCCGAGGGCGCGATCCGCACCCGGTCGCCGACCGATACCCGACCGCTGGCGATCAGGCCCGCAAAGCCGCGAAAGTCGAGATCGGGTCGGTTGACCCATTGCACCGGCATACGGAACGATGCGGCCACCGCGCGGTCGCCGTCGATCGCCACCGTCTCCAGATGCGGCAGCAGCGCGGGGCCGTCATACCAGGGCATATCGGGCGAAGGCGTGGTGACGTTCGCGCCGGTCAGGCCTGAAAGCGGAATTGCGGTGAACCGCTCGATCCCGATCGTCTTGGCGAATGCGGCATAGTCGGCGACGATCGCGTCGAAGACCGACTGGTCGTGCCCGACCAAGTCCATCTTGTTGACCGCCAGCACGATCTCCTTGATGCCGACCAGATGCGCCAGATAGCTGTGCCGCCGCGTCTGGGTCAGCACGCCCTTGCGCGCGTCGATCAGGATCACGGCCAGATCGGCGGTGGACGCGCCGGTCACCATGTTGCGGGTATATTGCTCGTGGCCGGGCGTGTCGGCGACAATGAACTTGCGCTTCTCCGTCGCGAAGAAGCGGTAAGCCACGTCGATGGTGATGCCCTGCTCCCGCTCGGCGGCCAGCCCGTCGACCAGCAGCGCGAAGTCGATATTCGCCCCTTGCGTTCCGACGCGGCGGCTGTCCGCCTCGAGTTGGCTCAATTGGTCCTCGAAGATGGTCTTCGAATCATAGAGCAGCCGACCGATCAGCGTCGACTTGCCGTCATCGACCGAGCCGCAAGTGATGAAGCGCAGCATCGACTTGGCGGCATGGGTCGCGAGATAGGCGTCGATATCGGCGGCGATCAGCGCATCGGGTTGATAGGCGGTCATCTCAGAAATACCCCTCGCGCTTCTTCTTCTCCATGCTGGCCGCCTGATCGTGATCGATCGCACGCCCCTGCCGCTCGGACGTGGTGGTCAGCAGCATTTCCTGGATGACTTCGGACAGGGTTGCCGCCTCGCTCTCGACCGCACCGGTCAGCGGATAGCAGCCCAGCGTGCGGAAGCGGATCGAGCGATCGACCGGCACCTCGCCGGGCCTCAGGCGGAAACGGTCGTCATCGACCATCAGCAGCATGCCGTCGCGCTCCACCGTCGGGCGCGGGGCGGCGAAATAGAGCGGCACGATCTCGATGCCCTCCTGCAGGATATATTGCCAGATATCGAGTTCGGTCCAGTTGGACAGCGGGAAGACGCGGATGCTTTCCCCCTTGTGGATGCGGCTGTTGTAGAGGTTCCACAGCTCGGGTCGCTGCGCCTTGGGGTCCCAGCCATGCGCGGCCGAGCGGAAGGAGAAGACGCGCTCCTTCGCGCGGCTCTTTTCTTCGTCGCGCCGCGCGCCGCCGAACGCGGCGTCATAGCCGCCTGCGGTCAGCGCCTGCTTCAACCCTTCGGTCTTCCACATATCGGTGTGGCGGCTGCCATGATCGAACGGGTTGATGCCGAGCGCCTCAGCCTCCGGGTTGCGGTGGACGATCAGCTCCATCCCCGCCGCCTCGGCCGCGCGGTTGCGCAGCTCGTACATGGCGCGGAACTTCCAGGTCGTATCGACATGGAGCAGCGGGAAGGGCGGGCGTGCCGGAAAGAACGCCTTCTTCGCCAGATGCAGCATCACGGCCGAATCCTTGCCGACCGAATAGAGCATCACCGGACGCTCGGTCTCGGCGACCACTTCGCGAAGGATATGGATGCTCTCGGCTTCGAGGCGTTGCAGGTGGGTAAGGCCAGTCATCGGATTGTCAGATAATGTCGCCAGCGAACCGTGCGACCAACTTATCCTGTCAATCGCGATAGTCCCGCTCCAGCGAGTCGAGGATGCGCGCACCCGCCATGAACACCGCGATGGGGCAGGCGGCGAACAGGATCTTGCCCGGAAGTCCCGGATAAGCGGTCAGATAATGCATGCCGCGCTCGACCGCGCCGAGGCCCAGGCCGTAGATGACCAGAAAAGCCTCGAACTTCGACTTGATCGTGAACAGGGCGACCAGGCGGGACCACATGGCGCCATTACACCACCTGATCGCCCCGCCGCCAAGGGTCAACCGCTTGCCAATTTGAGACAGTCGAGCGCGGTCAGGAGGGCGAGGCACGCGGCCTCGATCCGGCCGATCAGCGCCAGGTCGCCGATTTCGGTGGGGTCGATCGCGTCGGGCCAATGCGCCTCGATCACGGCGGCAATGCGGTCCAGCGCGGCATGATCGACCAGGAAGCGCGGGTCGATGGTCGCCGGGTCGGCCACCACGCGCAGTCGCAGACAGGCGGGCCCGCCGCCATTGGCCATCGATTCGCGCACGTTGACGACCTCCAGCCGCCGGATCGGACCATTGCCCGCGACGTGGTCCTGAAGCCAGGACCAGACGGGGGCATTGTCGCGCGCCTCCTGCGGCAGGATCAGCGTCGGCTCGCCGCCCGGCGGTGTCACCAGTTGCGCGTTGAACAGGTAGGAGGCGATGGCATCCTCCAGGCTGACGCTCTCGGCGGGCACCTCGACGATTTCGACATCGGGCATGAGGGTGCGCAGATCGGTGTAGAAGGTATCACGGTCGGCGAAGGCCTGCTCATGCGCGAACAGCACCCGTTCGTTGGCGACGGCGACGACATCGTTATGGAAGGCCCCCGCCGCGATGGCCGCATCGGACTGGCGCGCGAAGAGCACCCGGTCGGGGGACAGGCGATGCGCGCGGGCGACCGCTTCGCACGCCTGGCGATGCTGGCGCGCGGGGAAGGGGCCACCGCTCTCGCCGAAGACGAAGATTTCGACGCCCGGATGATCATGGCCGCTGCACAGCCGCATGTGATTGGCCGCACCCTCGTCGCCGAAGGGCGCAGGCACAGGTGGATGGACGACAAAGGCCGGGTCGGCGAAGATCATCCGCAGCTGCGCCAGCGTCGCGGGCCATTCATGGCTGCGATGCGGCATGGTCAGCAGATTGGCGACGGTCAGGTGGCAGCGCCCGTCGCGCGTGTCGGGCGCGGGCGAGACGGTCGCGGCGTTGGCGGCCCACATCGCCGAGGCAGACAGCGCCTGCGCCTTCAGGACCGGCGAGGCCGAGTCATAATCGGTCGCCAGCCGCCCGAGCCAGCCATGATCGGGCCGGGAATGCGGCAGGAGGACGCCCTGCACCAACCCCAGGTCGAGATTCGCGCGCATTTTGGCGATCCCCTGAAGCGCGGCGGCCTTGGGATGCGAGGTCTTGCCCGCGTTGCGCGTGGCGGCGAGGTTGCCGTGACTGAGCCCGGCATAATTGTGGCTCGGCCCGATGATGCCGTCGAAATTGATCTCTCTCAGCATGATGCTCACCGATCGATATGCAGGACGGTATCGCCGACCGTCAGGTCGAGCGTACGGGCGGCGTCTTCGGACAGGATGATCCCGCCATCGCCGTCGCGGATCTCGGCCAGCGCGCAACGGAAGTCGGCGAGCCGCCCCGTCGCGACCAGCGCCTCGCGCCCCGGATGCGCGTCGATCGCGACGACCGTGTTTTCGCGCGCGTCGCGGATGGTGCGCACCTGATCGGTCCGCGCGGTCATCGTCGGTCCGCCATCGAAAATGTCGATATAATGTTCGAAGGCGAAGCCCTCATTCTCCAGCATCCGCATGGCGGCCCGCCCCGAGGGATGGGGCAGGCCGATGGCGGCGCGCGCCGTCTCGGTCAGCATCGCGGTGTAGATGGGGTGCTTGGGCATCAGGTCGGCGATGAACTGATGGCCGTGGATCGCATTGAACTGGTCGGCCTCCTGGAAATTCATCCCGAAGAAGCGCCCTGCCAGACCGTCCCAGAAGGGCGATCCGCCCGCCTCGTCGATCACCCCGCGCAGCTCGGCGAGCACCCGGTCGGCGAAGCGCGGGCGGTTGGCGCGCATGAACAGGTAACGGCTGCGGGCGAGCAGCAGGCCCAGACCCCCGGCGCGCTCGCCGGGGTGAAGGAACAGGCCGCCGACCTCGCTCGCGCCTTCCAGATCGGTGGTCAGCGACAGCATCTCGGCGCGGAAGGTGCGGTCGAGTTCCCGGCTATGCTGGGTCAGCGTGCCGATGCGATAGCTGTAAAAGGGATGCTTCTGCCCGACATGGGTGAAGATCTGGCAGGTGCCCCGTACTTCGCCGGTCGCGCGATCCTCCAGCATCAGGACGAACAGCTCGTCCTTGACCTTGCCGTCGCCATGGCCCGCAAAGGCGTCATGGCTGCGCGCCAGCTTGGCGGTCAGGGCGCGGCGATCGGGGGGCAGGTTGGTGAAGCCGCCGCCGGTCAGCTTGGCCATTTCATAGAGGTGGCGAAGGTCGCTATCGACCGCGGGGCGGATGCAAAAGCTGCTCATGCGGCACCGATGATGCGCAGGATGGTCAGCGTCGACAAGCCCGCACGTTCGGCCAGGCTGTCGATCAGCATATATTCGTCCGGAGAGTGGATCGCGCCGCCGCGCACGCCCATCGTGTCGACGACGGGCACCCCTGCGGCCGCGATATTGTTGCCGTCGCACACGCCGCCGGTGTCGCGCCAGCGGATGGTCAGGCCCAGATCGGCTCCCGCGCCGCGAACCGTCTCGAACAAGGCGGCCGCGCCGTCGTCGATGGGTTTGGGGGGGCGATTGAAACTGCCATGGACCTCGACGCGCACATCGTGTTCGGTGGCGATCCGTTCGGCGATCGCCTTCATCGCCGCGCCGGTCCGCTCGATCGCGGCCAGCGCGCGCGGACGGAAATTGACGTGCAGCATCGCCAGATCGGGCACGACATTGTTCGGGCCGCCGCCATCGATCCGGGCCGGGTTGACGGTGATGTCGTCGGCGGCAAGCTGCGACAGCTCCAGCGTGATCCGTGCGGCGGCGACGATGGCGTTGCGTCCCTCCTCGGGATTGCGGCCCGCATGGGCGCTGCGTCCGCGCACGACTATGGTGAAATTGCCGGTGCCGCCCCGCGCGCCTGCCAGCGTGCCGTCGGGCAGAGCGGGTTCGTAGGTGAGCGCGGCAACCTTGCCGCCCGCACATTTCGCGATCAGCGCGGCCGAAGAGGCCGATCCGGTTTCCTCGTCCGAATTGATCAGGACGTCATAGCCGAACCGTTCGGCCAGGGGGCTTGCCTCGACCGCCTTCAGCGCGGCGAGCAGCACCGCCAGCCCGCCCTTCATATCCGCGACCCCCGGCCCACCGAGCCGGTTCTCGTCGATCCGCGTCACGGCCTGGAACGGGTGATCGACCGGATAGACGGTATCCATATGGCCGGTGAACAGCATCCGGCGGGCGGCGTCCGGGCGGACGGACAGCAGCAGATGGCGGCCATGGGCCAGCGGCGCGGACCGGCCGTCGCTGCCGATCCGTTCGACCGGCTCGGGTTCGACCAGGGCAAGATCGCCCGGCAGGGTCCCGAAATGCTCGGCCAGCCGGTCGGCCATGATTGCCAGCCCGGCCACGTTGCGGGTGCCGCTGTTGATCGCGGCCCATTCCTCGACCAGCGGCAGCATGGGATAGGCGGCGGCGGACGCCACCGCGTCCCGCTCGATCGTGTTCAGTCTCTCCATGACCTCAATCTAGGCCATGGACACGGCAAAGGTGAACCCCGTCGCCGAAATTAGAAGCTGTACACCACCGAGGCGCGGGTGATCGTGTCCGTCGTCCGGCGGCCTAGCGGCGGCTCGCTTTCATACTGAACGTTGTAGGACAGCGCGGCCGAGAGCGGACCGAACAGCTTGGCGTTCAGCGCCGAATTCGTGCTGACCGTGCTGTTGAACTTCTGCACATAGGCCGAGGCGTTCTGGTTGAACGTCATGGCCGGGGTCAGCTTCCACACGAAGTTCAAATTGCCGCGCGCGGCCAGCGCGCTTTCGATCCGCCCGTCGGTGAACTCGGTGTGCCGGAACGCCGGGCCGAGTTCGACGTCCAGGGTCATGCGCGGCTTGCGGATCGCGCTGTAGCCCGCCCCGCTCGACGCCGAGATACGGTTGAAATAGCCGAGGAAGCGATCGCTTTCATATTGCGCCGCGCCATAGACATAGTTGTTAGCGTTCAGTTTGAAGTTCGGCTCGTAGGACGCGACATAATGTTCGCGGCTGACGACGTTGAAGCTTTCCTGATAGTCACCCTGGAAGCGCAGCTTGTGTCGCCATTGCAGCCCTTCGCGGGTCAGGTCGACAATGCCCGTCAGGCCGATATTCTGGCTGTTGCCCGTCGTCGCGAAACCGCCCAGTTCCACCCGGCCATGCCACAGGTCGAAAAAGGTCGCTTCGCGCAGGGTCCGGCTGCGGCTCGCGGTCTTTTCGTCCCGCCAGACATCGGCCATCGCGTCGATCGCGTCGGCGGCCTCGGGCACCGCGTTGCGGGCGTAGCGGACGACGGTGGTGATGTCGTTCTCGTTGCCGCTGGCGATCGCGGCCTCCAGCATCGAACGGATCTGGGGCGGGATCAGCGCCGGGTCCGGGTCCTTGGGATCGGCATTGGCGAGCAGGCCGAGCGCCATCGGGATCAGGAACAGCCGCGTCTTCATCGTCCGGTGCCTTAGCCCTTTGTCCCATGGACTGAAACCGCCGCATTTCCATGGGTTGCGGTGAAATGCTTTGCGAAGACGACCAGCAGTTCCTCGTACAGCGCCTTCTTGAACGGCACGATCATGGCTGGGAGCGTTTCCGGCTCGGCCCAGCGCCAGGCGCGGAATTCGGGATGCTCGGTATCGATGCGGATGTCACTGTCCTCGCCCAGGAAGCGGTAGAGGAACCAGATCTGCCGCTGGCCGCGCCACTTGCCCTTCCACACCTTGCCGATCATGTCCTCGGGCAGGTCGTAGGTGAGTTCATGGGGCGCGCGTGCGATCAGCTCGACCTTGTCGGCGGTGACGCCGGTTTCCTCGAACAGCTCGCGAAGTCCTGCCGCATCGGCCTCCTCGCCGGGATCGATGCCGCCTTGCGGAAGCTGCCATGCCTCCAGCGTCGAATCGATCCGCTGGCCGACAAAGACGCGGCCGTCGCGGTTCATCAGGATGACGCCCGCGCAGGGGCGATAGGGAAGGTCGGTCATCATCATTGTCCCATCGGGCGGATGCCCTCCGCCTCGACGATCACGGCCTTCAACGCAAGCAGGAAAGCGGTGAGATCGCGGACGCCGGAGGGGATCGCCTTGCGCAGCGTCGCAAAGCCATGGATCGTGCCGCGTGCCTCACGAAAGGTGACGGGCACGCCGGCCTTGGCCAGCGCGGCGGCATAGGCTCGGCCCTGGTCGCGGATCGGGTCGCACTCGGCGGTCATGATGACGGCGGGCGGCATATCGGCCAGTTCGCCGCGCATCGGCGCCGCGCGCACATCGCCCAGATCGGCGGCGTAGCAGGCGACGAACCAGTCCAGCATTGCGCGGGTCAGGAAATACCCCTCGGCAAAGTCCCGGAGCGAGGGATGCGCGCGCGCCATGTCGGTAGCCGGATAGAGCAGCCCTTGGGCGATCACGGGCGCATCGGCGGGCCGATCGCGCAGGCTCATGGCGGTGACGGTGGCGAGCGTGCCGCCCGCACTGTCGCCTGCCACGATCAGCCCGGTCGTTCCCGGCTGCCCGGCCAGCCAGCGCGCCGCCGCCTCGCAGTCGTCGGGCGCGGCGGGCCAGGGATGCTCGGGCGCGAGGCGATAGCCGACCGACAGGACGGGGAGGTCGAGCGTGCGCGCCATCTCGGCGGCGAGCGGCGCATGGGTGTCGATATCGCCGATCACGAAGCCGCCGCCGTGGAAGAACAGCATCACCGGGCCGGGCTCGCGCCGTTCGCGCGGATCGAAGCGCCGCACGGGGATCGGCCCCGCCGGGCCCAGAATCGTGAACGCCTCATCGAGCGCGAGCGGCCCCACCGGCGGGTCGGTAAGGTCGCGCGCGGCGCGCATCATCTGGCGGGCGGCCTCGGGACCCAGTTCCTGCTGGGGCGGGCCGGGAAGACGGTTATAATAGCCGAGAAAGCGCGCCACGTCGGTTCGCAGTTTTGGGGCACGCAGTTCGGGCAGCGGGGCCGTGGCCCTCCTATCGCGGGTCATGGCTTCCTACCTAGGGGCGATGATCCATGTCGTCCATCACCCCGCCTATGTCACCGAGGCACCGGCGCGTTCCACCTATCGCTGGGGCAAGAACGGGGCGATCCGCGATCTGCTGCGGGCAAAGGGCGATGCAGTGGTCTGGACCGAGCCCGAACTGATCCCGCCGGTCTGGCTGGAGGCGGTGCACGACCCCGATTATGTCGCCGAGGTGCTGGAGGCCCGCGTGCCGCCCGACAAGACTCGGCGGATCGGCTTTCCGATCACCGAGCAGGTCGCCCATCGGGCGCGGGCGGTGCCGGGGGGTACGTGGACCGCCGCGCTGCTGGCGCTGGAACATGGCTTCGCCGCCAATACCGCTGGGGGCAGCCATCATGCGCTGGCCAATACGGGGGCGGGATACTGCGTGTTCAACGATCTGGCGGTGGCGGCGGTGCGGCTGGTCGAGCAGGGTGTCGTCGGCCGGGTGGCGATCGTCGATTGCGACGTGCATCAGGGCGACGGCACCGCCGCGCTGACCGCCGGGCGGCCGGATATCGTGACCTATTCGATCCATGCCGAGAAGAACTTCCCGGCACGCAAGGCCCGCTCGACACTGGACGTCGGATTGCCCGACGGCGTGGATGATGACGGCTATCTCGCCGAACTGGCCGCGACCGTGACGCCGTTCCTCGACGAGCATCGGCCCGACATCATCCTGTATCAGGCCGGGGTCGATCCGTTCGTCGAGGATCGGCTGGGACGTCTGTCCTTGACGCGGGAGGGGCTGGTTGCCCGCGAAAAACTGATCGCCGATCTGGCATTGGCGCGGGGGCTTCCCGTCGCCAGCACGGTCGGCGGCGGCTATGGCGATGACGTCATGGCGATCGCAGAACGGCACGTCACGGCGATCCAGACTCTGGGCGAAAGACTGTCCCATCGGAACCCGGCGAAGGCCGAAGCGTAGCGGCTGGATGACAGCTTCTCCCACGATCCTGTGGTTTCGCCAGGATCTTCGCCTTCACGATCAACCGGCTCTCCTGGCGGCGGCCGAGGCCGGGCCGGTCATTCCGGTCTATATCCTCGATGATGAGACGCCGGGCGACTGGCGGATGGGCGCGGCGCAGCGCTGGTGGCTGCATCACAGCCTGACCTCGCTTGCGAAGGACTTAAAGGAACTGGGCAGCCGCCTGATCCTGCGGCGGGGCAGGGCCGTTGAAACCCTGCGCGCGTTGATGGAGGAAACAGGCGCGACCGAAATCCATGCCATCCGTCATTACGAGCCCTGGTGGCGCAAGGCGGAGGAGGCGCTGGACGATTGTCTGACGCTGCATGACGGCAATCATCTGGCACGGCCGGAACTGGTGACGACGGGCAGCGGCAAGCCGTTCCGGATATATTCGGCCTTCTGGAAGGGATTGCAGGGCCATTTGCCGCCCGAACATCCATGCGACCGCCCCGAGAGGCTGGAGGCCCCTGGGCATTGGCCGAACAGCGATACGCTGGCCGACTGGTCGCTGCTCCCCACCAAGCCCGACTGGTCGACCGGTTTCGACGAGGACTGGATACCGGGCGAGGCGACGGCGCGCGAACGGATGGCGGACTTCGGCGAGAAGGCGGTCGCCTATGACACCGCGCGCAACATGCCGTCCAAGGAGGGCAGCTCACGCCTGTCGCCGCACCTGCATTTCGGGGAAGTCTCGGTGCGTGCCGTGTGGCATTCGCTCGCCCGGCGCGGGGATACCGAGACGTTTCGCAAGGAACTGGCCTGGCGGGACTTTACCGATGGCGTGGTCATGGCGCTGCCTGACTATGCCGACCGCAACGGCCGCGACGCGTTCGACACGATGCCATGGCGGAGCGGTGCGGAGGCGGGCAAGGACCTGAAGGCGTGGCAGACCGGCCGCACCGGCTATCCGATCGTGGACGCGGGCATGCGCCAGCTCTGGACGACAGGCTGGATGCACAACCGGGTGCGGATGATCACCGCCTCCTTCCTCATCAAGCATCTGCTGATCGACTGGCGCGAGGGCGAGCGCTGGTTCTGGGACTGTCTGGTCGATGCCGATTACGGGAACAATGCCGTCAACTGGCAGTGGATCGCCGGGACGGGGATCGATTCGAACATGTTCGGCCGGATCATGGCACCGCTCAGCCAGTCGGAGAAGTTCGATGCGGGCGACTATATCCGGCAATGGGTGCCGGAGTTGAAGCATGTGTCGGACGCCGCGATCCATGATCCGGAAGAGGCCGGGTGTCGGCCGAAGGATTATCCGGCCAAGATCATCGGGCACCGCGAAGGGCGAGAGCGGGCCCTGGCGGCGGCGAAGAAGATGCGGGGGTAGGTCGGGGCGTGGCCTTCGACTTCGCTCAGGCTGAACGGAGGTTGTAAAAGCCGGACTCCCCCCGCTCCGCTTAGCCTGAGCGAAGTCGAAGGCCAAGGGAAGGCATCTCAACTTCGCTCGATGCGAACGGCGGGGTGATTACCGCTTCTTCCGGCACGCATCCGAACAATACACCACCTGATCCCAGTCCCGCGCCCACTTCTTGCGCCAGGTGAAGGGCCGCCCACATGCCGGGCAAGTCTTGCTCGGCAGGTTCTGCTTGGCGACGCCGTTGGGCATCAGCGCGGCTCGGTATCGAGGAAGGCGGCGATGTCGGCCAGATCGACCGTCTTGTCCAGATAGGTCTGCCCGATCCCGCGCGCGAGCAGGAAGGGCAGGGTGCCCGCCGCCATCTTCTTGTCGTGCTTCATATGCTCGACCAACGTCGCGGAGGGGGCATCGATCCCGGCGGCCGCCAAGCCGTCGGGCAGGCCGATCGCGCGGAGATGCGCCGCGACCCGCTCGGCATCCTGCCGCTCGCAGAGGCCCTTGCGCACCGAATAGCGGAAGGCGAGGGCACAGCCCGCCGCGACGCCTTCACCATGGAGCAACCGGTCGGAGAAGCCTGCCTCCGCCTCCAGCGCATGGCCGAAAGTATGGCCGAGGTTCAGGAGCGCGCGGATGCCGTTCGTCTCATGCTCGTCCGCCGCCACGATCCGCGCCTTCGCCGCGACCGAATGCGCGATGGCGTACACTCGTGCATCGGCATCCCCCGCCAGCAATGCAGGGGCGTTCGCCTCGCACCATTCGAAAAAGGCGAAGTCGTCGATCAGGCCATATTTGACGACCTCGGCATAACCCGCCCGGACTTGGCGCGCGGGCAGCGTGTCGAGCACGTCCGGGTCGATCAGCACCATGGCGGGCTGGTGGAAGGCACCGATCAGGTTCTTGCCCGCCGACGTGTTGATCGCGGTCTTGCCGCCGACCGACGAATCGACCTGCGACAGCAAGGTTGTCGGGATCTGTACGAAGCGGCAGCCACGCTTGACGATCGAACAGGCGAAACCGACCAGATCGCCGATCACCCCGCCGCCCAGCGCGATGACATGATCCGCCCGCTCGATGCCGAGCTCGAGCAGCCGGTCGCAGACATGCTCCAGCATCGCCCAGCTCTTGGTCTTCTCGCCCGGCGGCAGGATGATCGCCTCGCTCGCGACGCCCGCAGCCTCCAGCGATGCCTGGAGCACCGCCAGATGCGGCCGGACATTTTCGTCGGTCACGATCGCCATGCGACGCCCGCGCGACAGGGGCGCAAGATACTCGGCGGCGCGGGGCAGCAGCCCGGCTTCGATATGGATGGGATAGCTGCGGTCGCCGAGCGACACGGTGACGGTCTTCATCGTCCGATGGCTTTCAGGATGGCGTTGACGGTGGCCTCGTGCGGCCCCCGCTTGCTGGAGACATGGATTGGGGCGAGCGCATAGATCGGGTTGCGGACGGCCGACAGCTCGCGCAGCACCTTCAGCGGGTCCTTGCCGCGCAGAAGCGGCCGGGTGTCGCGGCGCTTGACGCGCTCGGCCAGGACCTCGGGGCTCGCATTCAGCCAGATGGCGGTCGCCTGTTCCAGGATCAGCGCGCGCGTCTCGTCATTGATGAACGCGCCGCCGCCGGTCGCGATCACCTTGGGGCGACCATCGACCAGCCGAGCGATCACGCGGCGCTCGCCGTCGCGGAAATAGGGTTCGCCGTAATGTTCGAAGATTTCGGGGATGCTCATGCCGGCGGCTTGCTCGATCGCGGTGTCGGCATCGACGAAGGGCACGCGCAACCGATTCGCCAGACGGCGGCCCACGGTCGACTTGCCCACGCCCATCAGACCGACGAGCACGATGGGCGACCCGTTCCAGCTTGCATCTACAGGGTTGTGGCTTTGCAACATTGCGCTCTGCGCTATACAGCGGGCGCGCGCCCGGCAACACCGGCCGGGCTTTCACGGGTCCATTATAAGGTTTTGCGTTTCATGTCCCGTATGGTCGTTTCGCTCATCGTCCTTCTCGTCATCGTCGTCGGCGGGCTGTTCCTGCTCTCGGGCCGGGCGACCGAACGGCCGACCACCCAGGTCGAAAAGGCGGTCTCGCTTGGCAACCTGCAATAAGCGGGGGGGCGCTTTCCGCCACCTGCCCAGGGCCGTAGCCCTGCTGATGGTCGGGGCCGCAGCCATTGCCGCGGCGCAGGACCGTCCCGAATCGCTGCTGCCCCCCGGCTTCGGCCAGCCTGCCGCGCAGCCTAGTGCCCGGCCGACCCCCCGGTTGACGGCGCGCCCGGTCGCAGGTGCGGTGCCGGGTGCTACGCCCGTGGCCACGCCGACGCCTGCGCCGACCCCCGCCGACGCCGTGGGAGCACTGCTGGATACGCTGGCGACCCCGGTCCCGACGCCCACGCCCTCGCCGACGCCCACCATGGATGCGGCGACGCTGGCCGAATATGAGCTGCCTGCTTCGGCCCGGCGGTCGCTGGCGGTGGTCGGTCCTGCGGGGCCGCGCGAAGGGGCGCTGGACCAGACGATCTTTGCCGGTGCCGATGGTCGCGTCGCCGAGACGCTGATGCGGCGCTTATCCGCGCCCCTGCCGTCGCGCTGGACCTCGATCCTGCTGCGTCGCGCCCTGGCCGCGCACGTCGAGACGCCGCGCGGCGTCAACGGCGCGGACTTCGCCGCCGAACGGGCCTGGCTGCTGCTGCGCATGGGCGAGGCGCAGGTAGCGCGGGCGGTCGTGCAGTCGGTCGATCCGGTCAATTACACGCCCAAACTCTATCAGGTCGCGATGAACGCGCTTCTGGCCTCCAGCGACCCGGCGGGGCTTTGCCCGCTGGCCGATCGCGGCAGCGCGGTGACCGGGCTGGGCGGCTATCGGCTCGCGCAAGGCTGGTGCGGGGCGCTGACGGGGGATGGCGCACGCGCCACCGTGGCCGTTCGCCAGATGCGCCGTCAGCGGGTCGCCGACGACTTCGACCTGAAGCTTGCCGAAAAGCTGATGGGCGCAGGGTCCGCTCGCAAGGCGGTCAGTGTCGATTGGAGTGGGGCCGACCGCCTTACGGTCTGGCGGTTCGGCCTAGCCACCGCGACGGGCGTGACGGTGCCGCCGGATTATCTTTCCTATGTCGGGCCACAGGTGCGCGGCTGGCTGGCGACCTCGCCATCTGTGCCCGCGACCGAGCGGGCCGGGGTGGCCGATCAGGCGGCGACACTGGGCGTTCTTTCCAACGCCGCGCTGGTCGATTTCTATTCCGGTCTGGCCGATGACGATCAGGCCAGCCGGGCCCAGTCGGCGATCGGCAACGACCTGCGCAACGCCTATGCCGCCGGGGACGAGAGACAGCGGTTGTCGGCCATGCTCTCCCTCTGGGGTGACGATACGCCTACGCCCTATGGCCGACTGATCCTGACGGCCCGTGCCGCCGCGCGGCTGCCGGTGACGAGCGACGGACGCGAGGCCGACCGGCTGGTCGCGTCAATGCTGTCCGCCGGGCTCGATCGCAGTGCGGCGCGCTGGCGCGATGCGGCGAAGCAGAACAGCGATGCCTGGGCGATGATCGTGTTGAGCGATCCCGACCGGCAAGGCCAGCTGGCTTATGACCAGGTCTCGAATTACAGCGCCGACGCCCTGAAACAGCGCATGTTCTTTGCCGGACTGGCGGGGCTCGAGCGGCTGTCGCGGACCGATATCGAAAAGGGCGCCGAGGCGCTCGACGTACGCGTCGGCCAGCGCAATGCCTGGACCGAGGCGCTGGATCAGGCGGTGGCGGACGGGCAGACCGGCATGGTCGTCCTGCTCTGCGCGGTCGGGATGCAGACCGGCGATTGGCGCGGCGTGCCGCCCCAGGCGCTCTATCGCATCGTCGAGGCGCTGCGCGCGGTCGGATTGGATAGCGAGGCGCGGATGATCGCGGCGGAGGCGATCGCCCGGACATGAACATGCACGATGCCGCGCTGGTCGACCGCTTTCTGGAGATGATGGCGGCGGAGGCTGGCGCGGCGGGCAATACGCTGGCGGCCTATCGCTCCGACCTGCGCCTCGCCGCCGAGGCGATGGACGGATTGCGCGAGGCCGATGAGGGCGCGCTCCAGAGGCTGGCCGAAGGCTGGGCGTCGCTGGCCAATTCCACCGTTGCGCGCAAGGCAGCGGCGCTGCGGCGCTTCTATGCCTTCCTGCATGAAGAAGGGCTGCGCGGCGACGATCCCTCTTCGGTCCTCCCGCGCCCGGGCCAGCGGCGGGCGTTGCCCAAGATACTCAGCCATGCCGATATCGACCGCCTGTTCGCCGCCATCACAGAGCGGACGGGGGCCGCGCATCCCAGCGCAAACGATCTGCGCCTCGCGGCCCTGGTCGAGCTACTCTATGGTTCGGGCCTTCGTGCGAGCGAACTGGTCGCCCTGCCGCGCAATGCCGTTCACCCGGACCGCCCCTTCCTGATCCTGAAGGGCAAGGGCGGCGTCGAGCGGATGGTGCCGATCTCGGACCGGGCGCGGGCGGCGGTGGCGGCGTGGCGGGTGCATGTCCCGGCCGACAAGCTCTGGCTCTTTCCCGGCGGCAAGAAGCATCTGACTCGCATCCGCCTCTATCAGCTGATCAAGGCGCTGGCGGCGGAGGCGGGCATTCCACCCGACCGGGTCAGCCCGCATGTCCTGCGTCATGCCTTCGCCACGCACCTGCTCGGCGGCGGGGCGGATCTGCGCGCGGTGCAGGCGATGCTCGGCCATGCCGACATCGCCACGACCGAAATCTACACGCATGTCGAGGCGAGCCGACTGGTCGAACTCGTCAATGCGAAACACCCGCTCGTTGATTTTCGGGACAAGCGCCCTTAGGCGATAGCGCCATGTCAACGACCTTCCTCGATTTCGAGAAACCGATCGCCGAGCTTCAGAGCCGGATCGACGAGCTGCGCGATACGACTGCCGAAGGGACGGTCGATATCGGCGCGGAGATCGCCAAGCTCCAGGCCAAGTCCGATAAGCTGCTGCGCGATACCTTCACCAAGCTGACCCCGTGGCAGAAGACGCAGGTCGCGCGCCATCCGCAGCGCCCGCACTTCAAACATTATGTCGCCGGGCTGTTCGACGAGTTCGTGCCGCTGGCGGGCGACCGCGCATTCGGCGACGACCAGGCGATTATGGGCGGATTCGCGCAATTTCGCGGCCAGCGCGTGATGGTACTGGGCCATGAAAAGGGCGAGGATACCGCCAGCCGCCTCCGCCACAATTTCGGCATGGGCAAGCCGGAGGGCTATCGCAAGGCGATTCGCCTGGTCGAGCTGGCAGACCGGTTCGGTCTGCCCATCGTGACGCTGGTCGACACCTCGGGTGCGTTCCCTGGTATCCAGGCCGAAGAGCGCGGCCAGGCGGAAGCCATTGCGCGCTCGACCGAGGCCTGTCTGGCGGCGGGCGTACCGGTCGTCTCGGCGATCGTGGGCGAAGGCGGCTCGGGCGGCGCGGTGGCGCTGGCGGCGGGCAATCGGGTGCTGATGTTCGAGCATGCGGTCTATTCGGTCATTAGCCCCGAGGGTTGCGCCTCGATCCTGTGGCGCACCGCCGATAAGGCATCGGATGCGGCCGAGGCGATGCGCGTCACCGCGCAGGACCTGAAGCATTTCGGCGTGATCGATACAATCGTGTCGGAGCCGGTCGGGGGCGCGCACCGCGACCCCGCGGGTGCGATCGCCAATCTGGGCGATGCGGTCGAAAAGGCGCTGGGCGAACTGGGTGGCCTGGGCCGGGACGAGCTGAAGCGCGGGCGTGCCGCCAAGTTCCTGGCGATGGGGCGGCTCTGACCGCACAACGGACGCAAAAGAGGGGGCGGTCAACCTAGTTGACCGCCCCCTCTTGATTTGCGCGTTCGGCGTGGGCAGGTATGACGATGAACGCTATACCTGCCTATGCTATTACTGCGACGGCGGGTTCGCCAGCTTGTTGCTGACGTTGGTGAACGTCGTGTTCAGCGTGGTGCCGATGGTCTTCATGGCACCGATCGCCGCAACCGCGATCAGGGCGGCGATCAGGCCGTATTCGATGGCCGTCGCGCCCTTGTTGTTCTTCAGCATCTTGCGAAACGTCTTCATTCCGGTCTCCGTTCAGTCCTGATTTGATCGATCACCCGGCTGAGCCGGAGCGCCGGTTCAGCTTTTGGCGCTTTACCGGCCCACTGGTTAAAAAGGTTTGAAGACAGCGATTTCGCCGCTGGATTTAGCGGCTTGCGAGACTCAGCTCGGTGGCGATGCGCTCGCACAGCGACTCAAGGCTGAGGCCCATCTGGGAAAGGCTGCCGAAGATCGCGAGAATAACGACGGTCACGATCAATCCATATTCCACCGCCGACGCGCCGCGCCTATCGGCTAACAGGCGTTGCAGCATCGTTCGGATCGCGCGCGCACTCATGATGCCGCTACGTACGCGCCCGAGGTTAAGAAATGATCGACAGTCCGACTTTGCCCGTTTTGTTTCCCGTCGTTGCCGCCGCGTTGGTCGATGAGAATGGCCGCGTGCTGTTGCAGCGGCGCCCGGCGGGCAAGGCGCTGGCGGGGCTATGGGAGTTTCCGGGCGGCAAGCTGGAGCCCGGCGAGACGCCCGAGGCAGCGCTGGTCCGCGAGTTGCAGGAGGAACTGGCGATCACGGTCGCAGCCGAAGCGTTGGAACCGGCGGGTTTTGCGACCGAGCCATTGCCCGGTCGCCATCTGCTCTTGCTGCTTTACGTCATCCGGGCCTGGTCGGGCACGCCGGTCGCGCTGGAGGCGGATGGGCTGACCTGGTGTCAGCCCGCCGACATGCATGCCTGGTCCATGCCGCCCGCCGATGGGCCGCTGGTCCGCCAGCTCGCCGCCTATCTGGCGGACAGCAGCAGTTCGGATGCCGCGCCCGACAGCGGAACGGTATAGCCGCCCCGCTCGAACGTACCCCGCTCGGGGCGATAGGCACGGCCGCCGGGCGTCGTCGTCTCGACGAACAGACGCGCGGCGGGCGTGTCGTCCGTCGCCGGATCGAGGGTCAGGCGAACCGCGCCGGTCGCCGGCTCATAATCGACCGCCTTGAACTTCCCCGCTTCCAGCGTCAGCCATAGTCCGGCGGGGGCGACGAAAACCCGCGCGCGGGCACCGTCATGCGGCTCGACATGAACCTGTCCGCCCTTCTGCGACAGGTTGCCGCCATAGGACAGCCAGCCCAGCGTCGGATCGTTCACCACATAGGTGGCCGCGGCATAGGCATGGCCGAAAAAGCCCATGCCATAATCGCCGCTATACGGGTCCCACTCCATCCGATCGGGCCAGCTGTGGAAGGCGGCGGAGGATGCGCCATTCTGGTCGATATTGGTGATGCCGCCCAGCAACCCGCCATAGGCAACACGCAGCAAATGCATGTCGGTGGGATTGCGCCGGAACGAGTCGAACAGCGGAATGGCGTTCAACGTCGAGCCGTAATGATGGATCTGCCGCTCCAGCCGGGAATATTTGCCGCCGTACAGAAAGTCCCAATAGCGCCGGGCATTGCCGTTATAACCCCAGTGCGGAATCGACGGGTCATAGCCCAAGATGACCTCGCGCGTGACGTCGGCCTGCGGACCGTAACCGAAATAGCGCATCCAGGCATAGACCTCGGCCTGACCGGTCGAATCCCAGGCCATCTCGCTGCCGAATGGATATTGCAGGGTGCGCCAGTGATCCGCACGGCCCTTCATCAGGCGTTCGACCTCGGCCGCCTTGTCGGTCCAGCCCTCTCGCTTCAGGTCGGTCAGGATGTCGACGAAGACGTCGCCCTCCATCAGCCCGAACTGGGCATAATGCGGCGCGTCGCGCATCATCGCGACGATCGTCCGATAGGCATGGTCGAGATACCATGACCAGTCATGCACCCGCGTCAGCCCGGCATGGTTGCGCGCGATCCGGTATAGCGCCCAATGCCCCGCCGCGACGTGCGGATAATTGTACGCCCGGCCGAGGTCGTCGGCCTGATCCTTCTTCCATGAGGTCCAGCTCTTCCAGTCCGTTTCCGGCTTGTAGAGGTCGGGGAAAGCGGCCGGGTCGTAATAGAACAGGCTCTTCTTCACGCCTCCGGCCTGGGGTCTGCTTGCGACTTGGAGCCGCCCGACGATCGTCTTGTCGACCAGCTCCTCGATCCGCGCGATTTCGGTCGCGTTGGGATTGTCGAGCTGCTTCATCACCGCCGCGACCCAGCTGCCAGCGCCGCCCTCGTCGCTCATTCCCGAGATCCACACACGCGGATCGGCGGTGACGATGCGATCCGCCTCGCGATCATAGGTCAGGATGGCGGGGGAGCGGCCGAAGGGATCGCCCTTGCCTTCGAACCATTGTTTCGTCGTCGAGAAGCGGCCCAGATCGGCCATGGTCTGCTCTAGCGGCTTGGTGACGAAATACTGGACCGTCTGGACGGTGCCATCGGCATAGGTGAGGGTCAGGCGCGCCCGACCCCATTGGCGCCCGCGCACCGATAGTCGGGTCCAGCCTGGCTTGCCGGGTGTCTTCGTGACATCGAGCGCGCCTGCCGGATAGCTGGCGATGCCGGTGATCGCGGAAGGAGACCGCACGAACAGCGCCGCCTCGAGATCGGTCGGCACGACATAGCCCGGCACGCCGACCACGACGGGCCGTCCCTGCGCCGTCAGCGTCGGTTCGATCGCGCGAATGCTGGGCGCGGTGACGAGGCGCAGGCCGATCTTGCGGCTCTGGCCCGGAGCCAGGGTGAAGCTGGTCGCCTCGTTCCAGGGCGCACCCGCCTTGGCCCAATCGGTCTGGGCATAGGCGGCGCTGGCGATGGTCCAGTCGTAAAAGCCTTCCGAGGTCTGTGTGCGCGGGCTCGCCTCCGAAATTACCGCCTGGCCCTTGGTCTCGCGCAACGTCGGGATCGGGACATAGGCCTCCAGCGGCGTGGCGCGTTCGGGCAGGACGAGCAGGGCCGGGCCTGCGCCGTTCAACCGCGTGACCTGCACATAGCCCGCATCGCGACCGATATAGGGATCGGCGAAGCTGGCCTGGGCATGGGCCTGTTCCAGTGTCCGGTCGGAAATGATGTTGTCGAACACCATCGGCAGACCGAGCCCACCGACCTCGACCGGCGCGTGGGAGGTGTTGGTCAGCGTGAAGCGCAGGGCAGGCGTGCCCTTGTCGTTCACCCATTCCCGCACGATCCGCAGCGGCATGCCGGCGCCCATCGACCCGCCGATGTCCGCCGCCGCCAGCACCGCGCCGCGCACGGGCAGCGCCCGCACCGGTCGACGTTCGCGCGAAGACGAATAGTCCTGCCATGCACCTCCGCCCTGGCGGAGACGCAAATGAATGTCGCCCAGATGATTATAGCCATTGCCTGCGCGTTCCTTGGCGCGGCCGATGGGCAGGAAGTCGAAGCCGGGCGTCGCGATCGGCGAAAGGCCACGCGCGGTCTGGCTGACCGGGTCGAGGATCAGGTGGAACGCGCCGACCCGGAAACGGGAATTTGCGGCCTTCTGCGATGCACTGGCTATCTTCCGGGGGGTAGCGCCACCCGCGTCATGCGCGCTCGCCGCGATCGAAAGCGTGGCCAACGTGACGGGCAAAAGGCGGATAAGGCTCTGGCGCATGACGATAAAATCCCTGACCTCGGGAAGCTCCTCTGCGGGACCATCGCAATTGACCCCCCTCCCGTTCTGTCTATATTGGTATACAGTATTACCGGGAGAGCAAGATGCTGCGGTCGAGCAGACGCGAATGGATGCAGGGGGCGGCAGGCGTCGCGTTGATGGGAATGGCGACCCGCGCGGTGGGGGCTGCGCCGTCGCTTCTTCCGGCCAAGGCCGAGCCTTTGCCGCTATCGGCGGTGCGGTTGCGCCCCTCGGTCTATGCGACCGCCGTCGAGACCAACCGTCGCTATCTTTACCGTCTGAGCCCCGATCGCCTGCTCCACAATTTCCGCGCCTATGCCGGGCTGGAGCCGAAGGCCGCGATCTATGGCGGCTGGGAAAGCGACACGATCGCGGGCCATACGCTGGGCCATTACATGTCGGCGTTGGTGCTGACCTGGCAGCAGACCGGCGACACCGAGATGCGCCGTCGCGCCGACTATATCGTCGCCGAACTGGCCGAGGCGCAGGCCAAGCGTGGCACCGGTTATGTTGGCGCGCTGGGGCGCAAGCGGGCCGACGGCAAGGTGGTCGATGGCGAGGAAATCTTCCCCGAGATCATGGCGGGCAAGATCAAGTCGGGCGGCTTCGACCTCAACGGTTCCTGGTCGCCGCTCTATACCGTGCACAAGCTGTTCGCGGGTCTGCTCGACATCCATGGCGGCTGGGGCAACGCGCAGGCGCTGGACGTCGCGGTCAAGCTGGGCGGTTATTTCGCACGCGTCTTTGCCGCGCTCGACGATGCGCAGATGCAGACGGTGCTGGGGTGCGAATATGGCGGGCTGAACGAAAGCTATGCCGAGCTTTACCAGCGGACCGGCGACCGTCAGTGGCTCGCGCTCGCCGAGCGTATCTATGACCGCAAGGTGCTCGACCCGCTGGTCGCGGGCGAGGACAAGCTGGCGAATTTCCACGCCAATACGCAGGTGCCCAAGCTGATCGGGCTGGCGCGTATCCATGAGATCACCGGCAAGCCCGAACCCGCCAAGGGGGCCAGCTTCTTCTGGGAAACCGTCACCGGCCATCACAGCTATGTCATCGGCGGCAATGCCGACCGCGAATATTTCTCCGAACCCGATACGATCGCGCGGCACGTCACCGACCAGACGTGCGAGCATTGCAACACCTATAATATGATGAAGCTGACCCGGCATCTCTATGGATGGCAGCCGGACGGGCGCTATTTCGACTATTACGAACGCGCGCATCTGAACCACGCGATGGCCGCCCAGCATCCGCAGAATGGCGGCTTCACCTATATGACGCCGCTGATGAGCGGCGTGGCGCGCGAGTTCTCGACCGACAAGGACGACGCCTTCTGGTGTTGCGTCGGGTCGGGGATGGAGGCGCATGCCAAGCATGGCGAGTCCATCTTCTGGCAGGGCGGCGATACCTTCTTCGTCAATCTCTACATCCCGGCCGAGGCGCGGTGGGAGAAGCGCGGTGCGGTCGTGACGCTCGACACCGCCTATCCAATGGAAGGGCAGGCGACGTTGAGCTTCACGCGGCTCGACCGGCCGGGGCGCTTCCCGCTGGCGCTGCGTGTGCCGGGCTGGGCGAACGGGCAGGCGCAGGTCGAGGTCAATGGCCAAGCCGTGTCCCCGCGCTTCGAGCGAGGCTATGCCGTGGTCGATCGCCGATGGAAGACCGGGGATACGGTTTCGATCCGCCTGCCGCTCGACCTTCGGGTCGAGACGACGCCCGGCGACGATAGCGTCGTGGCTGTCCTGCGCGGACCGATGGTGATGGCCGCCGACCTGGGCGGGCGCGAGGACAAGTGGGACTCGCTCGACCCGGTGCTGGTCGGCGCCAATCCGCTGGCGAGCTTCACCGCCGCCGATCCGGCGACCGCGCGATACAGGACGGCGGGGGTCTTCCGTCCGGCAGACCTCAGCTTCGTGCCCTTTTATAGCCAATACGACCGCCGCAGCGCCGTCTATTTCAAGCGTTTCACCGAGGCGGGATGGAAGACGCAGGAGGCGGCGTTCCTGGCCGATCAGGCCCGGGCACGCGATATCGCCGCGCGCTCGGTCGATGTCATGCATCTGGGCGAGATGCAGCCGGAGCGTGACCACGGCCTGACCTCCGACATCTCCTACCCCGTGTCCTATCGCGGGCGGCAGGGGCGTGATGCGCGGTCGGGGGGCTATTTCGAGTTCACCATGGCGGTGCGCCCCGGCCCGATGATCCTGCAAGGCACCTATTGGGGCGAGGAGCGGGCGCGGGACTTCGACATTCTGGTCGACAATGTGAAGGTCGCCACCCAACATCTGGAGAATGACAAGCCGGGCGCGTTCTTCGACGTCGAATACCCGCTGCCGCCCGCGCTGACGGCGGGCAAGAAGAACGTGCGTGTTCGGATCGTGCCGCATGATCGCAGCACGGCGGGACCGATCTTCGGCATGCGGCTGTTCGCGGCCAAGGCGGGGGCGGTGGCGTGAGCGGCGTGCGGATGACCCTGGACGAATTGCGCACGCTGGCGCGGGCCAAGCTGCTGGGCGCGGGGCTGGCCCCCGCCCATGCCGAAGCGGTGGCCGAGACGATGGTGGCGGGCGAGCGCGATGGATGCACCTCGCACGGTATCTACCGCCTGCTGGTCGCGGTCTCCAGCATTCAAAAGGGCGTGGTCGTCCCCGATGCCGAGCCGGTGCTGTCCCATCCTGCCCGCGCGCTGGTCCGTGTCGACGGCGGCGGCGGCTTTGCGCAACTGGCCTTCCAGACCGGCAAGTCTGCGTTGATCGAAAAGGCGAAGGCCAACGGCATCGCCGCGCTGGCGCTTAACAATGTCGTGCATTTTGCCGCGCTCTGGCCCGAGGTCGAGGAACTGGCCGAGGCCGGGCTCGTTGCGCTGGCCTTTACGCCCAGCCATGCCTGGGTCGCGCCCTCGGGCGGGGCCGAGCCGGTGTTCGGCACCAATCCCGTCGCCTTCGGCTGGCCGCGCCCGGATGGGCCGCCCTTCGTGTTCGACTTCGCAACCTCCATGGTCGCGCGCGGCGAGATTGAACTCCATCGCCGGGCGGGCAAGAGCGTGCCCGATGATTGGGGCGTCGATGCCGATGGCAGGCCGACCACCGACCCGGCCGCGATCCTGTCGGGCGCGATGCGCACTTTTGGCGGGCATAAGGGATCGGCGCTGGCGGCGATGGTCGAACTGCTCGCCGGGCCGCTGATCGGCGACATGACCAGCCGCGAGTCGATCGAATGGGATGGCGGGCGCGGCGGCTCGCCGCTGGGTGGCGAGTTGATTATTGCCATCGATCCCAGAGGCTTCCTAGGCGATCTTCTTTCCGAAAATCAGGATCGGGCCGAGGCGATGTTTGCCGCGATCACGGGGCAGGGGGCACGGCTGCCCTCCGCCCGCCGCTATACCGCGCGTCAGGTGTCGCTGGTCGGGGGGGTCGAGATTTCGGCCGATCTCTACCGCGACGTGACGGCGCTGAAGGGTTGAGCAAAGGGGTTATGAGCATGACGAACCGCATCGGATGGCTGCTGGCGGGGGTCGCTCTGACGGCGATGCCGCTGGGCGCCGCACAGGCCAAGGGCCGCCCCCAGGTCGCAAGCAAGCAGGCCGCTACGCCGGACGCGCGGTTCCGCGCGCTGTCGGATGCTGAGTATCAGTGGCGGATCAGCCAGAGTGCCGCCGACGACGACAGCGGCAGCGCGGGCTCGCGGCAATTGCCCGATGTCGGCCCCGCCGCCCAGGCCGCGCGGCTGGCGCGTTGGGAAGCGACCGCCAAGGCCCTGGATGCGATCGATCCGGCCAGGCTCTCCCCCGATGTGCGCACCGACTATATGGTCTATCGTGGCCAGATCGACGCGTTGCTCGCGGCGCAGCGGTTCCGTGAATATGAAAAGCCGCTCAATTCGGACACCAGCTTCTGGGGCAATCTGGCCAGTTGGGCACGGGGCAGCTTTACCAAGGAAAGCCAGTATCGCGACTATATCGCGATGCTCCGCCAGATGCCGCGCTATTACGACCAGCAGATCGCGAACATGCGGGCCGGTCTCGCGCGGGGCTTCACCGTGCCGCGCGTCACGCTGAAGGGACGCGAGATCGGCGTCGCGCAGGTGGTCGATGCCGGAACCGGCGATGCCCAGCCCTTTTACGAGCCGTTCAAGACCATGCCCGTCAGCATGGCGCCCGCCACCGTCGCGGCGCTGCGGGCCGACGCCTTGGTGGCGATCCGGGACGACGTGCTGCCCGCGCATAGGCGGCTGCTGACCTTCCTGCGCGAGGACTACATCCCCCATGCCCAGGCCAGCACGGCAGCCTATGACCTGCCCGATGGGCAGGCCTATTACCGGTCCAAAATTCGCGAATATGTGACCGCCGACATGACGCCCGAACAGGTCCATGCAGTCGGCCTGTCCGAGATGCAGCGGATCCGCGCCCGGATGGACGGCGTGATGAAGGAGGTGAAGTTCCAGGGCGACCTGCCCGCGTTCCTGTCCTTCCTGCGCACCGACCCGCGCTTCTATGCGAAGACGCCGCAGGAGCTTCTCGACAAGGCCGCCTGGATCGCGAAGGGCTTTGACGGGGTCGCGGCCCAATGGATCGGCCATTTGCCGCGCAGCCGCTTTGCGATCAAACCCGTGCCTGCGGACCAGGCGCCCTTCTACACCTCCGGGCGTGGCGGGCCGGGCATCTATCTGGTCAACACCTATGACCTGCCCTCGCGGCCGCTCTACGCGCTGCCCGCGCTGACCCTGCACGAAAGCGCGCCGGGTCATGCCTTCCAGATGCCGCTGGCCGCCGAGAACAAGAATTTGCCTGCCTTCCGCCGCGACAATTATCTGTCGGCCTATGGCGAAGGCTGGGCGCTCTATTGCGAGGCGCTGGGCGAGGAAATGGGGTTCTACAAGGATCCCTATGACCGCTTCGGAATGCTGTCCTATCAGGCGTGGCGGGCCGCGCGGCTGGTCGTCGACACGGGCGTCCACGCCATGGGCTGGAGCCGCGAAAAGGCGCAGGCCTATCTTCGCGACAATACCGCCCTGTCCAATCACGAGATCGAAACCGAGGTCGATCGCTATATCGCATGGCCGGGTCAGGCGCTGTCCTATTATATGGGGCAGCTTGCCTTTCAGCGGGCACGGGCCAAGGCCGAAAAGGCACTGGGGCCGAAGTTCAATATCCGCGCCTGGCACGATGCGATGCTGCAACTGGGCTATGTTCCGCTGCCGGTCATCGACCAGCGGACCGATCGCTTCATCGCCGAAGGGGGCAAGGGGCCATATCCCGACGAGGAATGACGATTGACCACGCGGATATGACGCGCTAAACAGTATACGATATCTAAAACAATGGCAGGAAAACAAATAGTGAGCATCGGCTGGCGCGGCGTATTCCCCGCAGTGACGACCCAGATCCGCGAGGATATGTCGATCGATCTCGCCGACACGCAGCGCGTCGTCGACGATCTGGTCAATGACGGCGTGACCGGCGTGATTGCGCTCGGCACGGTCGGCGAGAACAACTCGCTCGACTATGACGAGAAGGTCACGGTCCTGACCGCCATCGTCGAGGCGGTGGCGGGCCGCGTGCCCGTGATCACCGGCTGCTCGGAATATGACACGCGCCGTGCGGTGCGTTACGCGCAGGCGGCCGAAAAGGCCGGGGCCGATGGCCTGATGCTGCTGCCGCCGATGGTCTATGTGCCCAAGGCGCATGAGCTGGTGAACCACTTCAAGGGCGTGGCCGACCAGACCGGCCTGCCGATCATGCTGTACAACAACCCGCCCGCGTACCGCACGGTCATCGACCAGTCGGTGCTGGAAGCGCTGGTCGATGTGAAGAACATCGTCGCGGTCAAGGAATCGGCCCCCGACACGCGCCGCTTCACCGATTTCCGCAACGCGTTTGGCGATCGCTACACCCTGTTCGCCGGTCTGGACGACGTGGCGCTCGAAGGGCTGTATCTGGGCGCGCAGGGCTGGGTTTCGGGCCTGACCAATGCCTTCCCGAAGGAGTCGGTCGAACTGGTCGCGGCGTTCGACCGTGGCGATCATGCCAAGGCGATGGAAATCTATCGCTGGTTCATGCCGCTCCTCCACCTCGATGCCGAGCATGACCTGGTCCAGTCGATCAAGCTGGCCGAGCAGGTGATGGGCCGTGGTTCGGAGCGCGTCCTGCCGCCGCGTTATGTCCTGGAAGGCGAGCGCCGCGCAGAGGTGATCGCGATGGTCGAAAAGGCCGCCGCGACCCGCCCGGACCTGGGCCAGGCCAAGGCCGCCTGATGGCGACGGCGCTCTCGCTACCGGACGTCGCCCTGGATGACGGGCGTCATCGGGGCGAGGGCGTCATCGTCGTGCAGACCCTGGCGGATCGCATTTTCGCGATCATACGCGAACGGATCATCGCGGGGGCCATCCCCGCCGATCGAACGATCCGCCAGGATGCGCTGGCCGCCGAACTGGGCGTCAGCAAGATACCGCTGCGCGAGGCGATGGCCCGGCTGGAGCAGGAGGGGCTGCTCCACGGCGTCGCCAATCGCGGCTATATGATCAGCGCGCTATCCGCCGCGCAGGCGGAGGATATTTACGGCCTGCGTCTCAAGCTGGAACCGGCGGCCGCCGCGCGCGCTGCGTTCGTCGCCGATGCCGATGACCGCGCCGCCCTGATCGCGGCATTCGAGGCGCTCGACCAGGCGGCGGCCAGCGATCTGGCGCGCGTCGCCATCTGCAATCGTCGCTTTCACATGGCCATGGTCCGCCCGACGCGGCAGCCCCTCACCATCCAGCTGATCCGTCAACTCGCGCTGCTCGCGGAACGCTATGTCGTCGCGCATCTGCAGCCCGCCGGACGCGACGCGCGGGCGCATCTGGAGCATCGCGAACAGCTCGATGCCTTTCTTGCGCGTGACACCGACCGGGTTAAAGCATTGCTTGATACGCATATCCGGTCCACCCTGATGGACCTGAAAGGCGGGTTCGCGCCCGTCGAGTGACAATGACAAGCCCATGGGGCGGGGGGATTTTTCGACGATGTTCGGACCGAGGAAATCGCTGGGCAGCGTGACCCAGCATGCGGAGGGGCAGGCGCTGGCCAAAACGCTCAGCTGGCCGCACCTGATCGCATTGGGGGTCGGCGCGATCGTCGGCACCGGCATCTACACGCTGACCGGCGTCGGGGCGGAGCGGGCGGGACCTGCCGTCATCCTGGCCTTCGCCATTGCGGGCGCGGTCTGCGCCTGCGCCGCGCTCGCCTATGCCGAGCTGGCCACGCTGATCCCGGCGGCGGGCAGCGCCTATACCTTCAGCTATACCGCGCTCGGCGAAACCCTTGCATGGGTCGTCGGGTGGAGTCTGATCCTTGAATATTCACTGGCCTGCTCGACCGTGGCAGTCGGCTGGTCGGGTTATCTGGTCGGCTGGATCCAGGCGGCGGGGGTGCATCTGCCGCCCGAGCTGCTGTCGGGCCCGCATGGCGGCGGCATCATCAACCTGCCGGCCGTGCTGGTCGCGTTGTCGGTGATGGGCATGCTGGTGGCGGGTACGCGGGAGAGCGCGACGCTGAACATCATTCTCGTCGTCGTGAAGCTCGTCGCGCTGGGCGTCTTCGTCGCCTTTGCCCTTCCGGCGTTCAACAACGCCAATCTCCATCCCTTCATGCCGTACGGCTTTGGTGCAACCGAAGTGGACGGGGCCAAGCGCGGCGTGATGGCGGCCGCCGCGATCGTGTTCTTCGCCTTTTACGGCTTCGACGCGGTGGCGACCTCGGCCGAGGAAGCCAAGAACCCCGGCCGCGACCTGACCATCGGCATCGTCGGGTCGATGCTGGTGTGTACGCTGATCTATATGGCGGTGGCGGTCACGGCGGTGGGCGCGCTGCCCTTCCTGCAACTCGCCAATTCGCCCGAGCCGCTGGCGCTCGTCCTGCGTTCGCTCGGCCAGCCTACGGCGGCGCACCTGATCGCCCTGGCCGCCGTCATCGCGCTGCCCTCGGTCATCCTGGTGATGATGTATGGCCAGAGCCGTATCTTCTTCACCATGGCGCGTGACGGCCTGTTGCCACAGCCACTGGCGGTGGTCAGCAAGCGCAGCGGCGCGCCGACCCGCATCACGCTGGTGACGGGCGTGTCGATCGCCATCGTTGCCGGAATCTTCCGCCTCGACGAGATTGCCGAGCTGGCCAATGCGGGCACGCTGCTCGCCTTCATCGCGGTCGGGGCCTGTTTGATGGTCCTGCGGCGCCGGGCACCTGAGGCCAAGCGGCTGTTCCGTTGCCCGCAGCCCTATCTGGTCGGCACGCTCGCCATTCTGGGCTGCATCTACCTGCTGTTCAGCCTGCCGAGCGCGACAATTATCCGCTTCATCATCTGGAACCTGGCGGGTCTGGCCTTCTACTTCGCCTATGGGCGTCAGCGCAGCGCCCTGGCCAAGGGCTGAACCCCGACCAGAGGTTGGGCGGGGCGGCCGAACAGATAACCCTGGGCCTGGGGGCATCCTTCCTCCAGCGCCATGCGATGCTGTTCGGCCGTCTCGACCCCTTCGGCGACGACGGGCAGGTTCAGGCTCTGCCCCAGCCTGACGATCGCCCGGACGATCGAGCGCGCGGCGGCATCGGTGGCGACGCCCGACGCGATCCCCTTGCGCGTCGCCTGGGTCAGGCCACGCAGGTCGGTGAGAAGTCGGTCCAGCAGTGCCGCCGCGACAAGGGCAACCACAATGGTCGCCGTCACCAAGCCCACCAGGCGTGCCAGGTTGAGTGGCTGTAGCGGATGAAGGCCCGGATCGACGACCACGCCACCGGGCACCAGCGTCGTGGCCGTCATCCCGCCGAAATGCAGGACGACGATCCCCAGGGCCGCGACGCCGACGGACAGGGCGGTACGGCCCCGTCCAGGCATCCGCACATGGATATGGAATGCATCCGTCAGCAGCAGCATGGCACCCAGAAATGCAGCCGCCAGCCCCTAGGGGTCATAGCGAATCTGCGCCGGGACGATCAGCGCTGCCATGCCGATCAGATGCATGGCACCAATCCCGATCATGGTCAGCCCGCCAACGGCCAGACAACCGGCCAGGTCACGCCTTCGCCGGATATGGCCAAGCGCGATCCAGATGGTCAGGCAGGGCGCCGCGATCGACGTCAGCGTCAGGGGAAGATCTAAGCCCAGCGGCAACGGATCCCGATAGGCAAGCATCGACAGGAAATGCGTGCACCAGATGCTGACGCCGCCCGTGATCGCGGCCAGCGCCACCCAATTGCGTCGGCGGACCTCGACGCACTCCTCGGCCCGGTCGTGCAGCAGGAACACAGCGATCAGTCCCAGCGCGCACACGCCCAGAGCGGGCAGCATCAGCCAGGGATCATGCTCCCGATAATGCACCCCATGATTTCGAGCATCATATGCGCCATTCCCCCGGCGACACTTGTTCCGAAGGCCATTGCAAAAAACGTAATATAGGTCCGAAAGCGGACCATTGTCCTTTCGTGTGGGAAGGGCTTTCCAAACCGCCTCCGAAATTCTATACCGAACGTTATGGAAAATGCTCTGCCCGCGTGTAAGGGCCGCCCGCGTGAATTCTGCACCGACCAAGCCTTGGCCTCCGCGCTCCGTGTATTTTGGAGCAAGGGCTATGAGGGCGCGTCGATGGCCGACCTGACCGAGGCGATGGGCATCACCAAACCCAGCCTTTATGCCGCGTTCGGCAACAAGGAGGCGCTGTTCCACAAAGCGCTCGACCTCTACGAGGCGGAGAAGCTCGCCTATATCCGCGAAGCGCTGGGTCAGCCCACGGCACGTGGCGTCGCCGAGCATCTGCTGCGCGGTGCGCTGAAGGCCATGACCAGCCAATGGGAGCCGAAGGGCTGCCTGGGCGTGATCCACTCGGTTGCCTGCGGATCGGAAGCCGAGTCGATCAAGGCGGAAGTGGTGGCGCGGCGGGCATCGTCGCAGGCGGCGATCGTCGGGCGTTTCCAGCGCGCGGTGGACGAGGGCGATATGCCTGCCGGTGTCGATCCGGCGGGACTGGCCAACCTGATCTTCGCCGTGTTGCAGGGCATGGGCGTCCAGGCCGGGTGCGGTGTCTCTTCGGAGCAGCTGCAATCGATGGTCGACGCGGCATTGGCGCTATGGCCTTCGCGCTAAGCCGAATTTTTTAATACCGGTTGGTATGAAAGTCATTGACGCCTGTACGGCGCATTAATATACCAGCCGGTATGGAAGGTGATCCTCACCTTCGTGATTGAAATGGCGAGACAGCAGGCAGGGCGGCCCGGTGCCGCTTCCTCGGGCGAGCGTGATGCTGGCCGGGGCAGGATGTCCCGCGCAAAAAGGGGTTTGCATCATGGCCTATGTCGCTTTTCAAGAAATCGGTGCCGCACGGATCGCCGTCGATGCCGCCATCGCACAGCAGGGCGCGGCGGCTATCCGCCCCGATGCCCGTCTGTCGGCCCTCGAATGGCAGGTCGTCGCGCTCGCCCGCCGCGACCGCCTGTCCAGCCTGCGCGAGCCGACCAAGCTGATCCGCGCGATCGGCAGCATCTTCGGCGAGACCCGCAACCCGCGCTTGGCCGATCCCTCGCTGGAGGCGCTGCGCCGGATGGCGGTGTTGAGCTGGCATCATGGCTATAGCGTGCCCTCGCACGAGGTTCGTGCCTTCCTGGCCGCCGGCTACACGCCGGACCAGTATGAACTGATGGTCGACAGCATCGCGACCGCGCTCAGCGATTCGCGTAGGCTGGCCCGGCCCATGGCGGCCGAGTAAAGATGAGGTGAGGCGGGGGTGCGTCCGTCACCCCTTGCCCTTCCCCGAAACTGACGTACCTTGTGGGGATCAGTGACGGAGAAGACCATGGCGGCCGAACTGCGTCTGAGCGACCCCTTCTCGATCATCACCCTGCCGGTGGTGGAGCCTGACATGGGCAAATCCGTCGGCGAGCGCGCCATGCCGTGGGAAAGCCTGTTCGCCTGGCCCCGGCAGGGCGATCTGCAACTCCCCTTTGACGACGGATCGCGGGAATCCCGCGATATCTGGGCGACTCGGCTGGACCATGCGGTGGCGCATGCCGACAAGGCGGTGCTGCTGGTGGCCGAGGGCGCGGCTTGCTTGGCCAGCATCTGGTGGGCGCGACTGTCGCCCAGCCATTATGTGTCGAAGGTCGCGGGGGCACTGTTCTTCCAGCCGCCCGCCGCCGATTCGCTGGATCGGCAGGGCGGCCAGCTCTTCGCCTCGCCCGAGGCGGCCTTGCCCTTTCCCTCCTTGGTCGTCGACGGTGCCAATCACGGCCCGGCGCTGGCCAGCATCTGCGGTGGTCGCCTGCTGGCCCCGCCGCGCGCCACGCCGGTGCCGACCGGCATGTGGCGTCAGGCGCAGCGGCTGATCGAACGTTTCTCGGCCGGGGTGGTCGAACAGGATATGCGTGTCCTGCGCACGTTGGGCATTCCCGAACGCTGACATAAAAACGGTCCGGCGGTTTGCGTAACCGCCGGACCAGTTGATCGCCACAGGGAGCTTCCTTTGGCGAGGCAGGAGCGGTGACGAAGCCCGGTAGGGGCCCCATGCCACCGAAGGAAATTTTAGCTCGCGTTCGCGCCCCCCGGCGCCGCTTCATTGTCGAGCAGTACGTCGTTGCCGAACGTCGCATTGCCGTCGACGGGCCCTTCGTCATTGGCCAGAAGCTCGTCGTTGGCCACGCCGCCATTGTCGAGGGCGGTGCTGTTGGCAGGCTCCGATTTGGAGCACGCGGCGAGCGGGACGGCCGATGCGATCAGAAGCAGCGGAAGGGCATGGCGTCGCAACATCAATTCGGTCCCCTTGGTCGTTTATGCCGTATATCGCCGCTTATCGGCTTCTCATAGGTAATACATACTAAATCGATGGGATATAACCAACGCAAATCTTGTCGGCGGGAAAGATGGGCTTTCCTGCGATTGGCGGCAGCCCTGCTTGTCACGATTCCGGGCGGCGCATGGGCACAGGCCGTGGCGCCGCTCGACGGGAATGCCGCTCTTGCTCTGGATGCGGCGGAATATGCCAGCCTGTCCGGGCAGACGCCGATGGCGGCCGCGCACGAACTGGCGGTGCAGGAGGCGTCGGTGGCGCTGACCGACTCGCTCAAGGTGGAGTTCGCCGACCGCCTCGCGGGATTGTCGGTCGGTCATGCGCCTTTCCATATCGACATATTGCTGACCGGAGATGCGCCCGTCGCGGACCGGGTGATGCAGGTGGCGGGAAGTCCGGTGCTCGTTCGCTTCCGGACCGGCGCCTATGCCACACACCGCCAATTGGTCGTCGCACTCGCGCTTCACCAGACCGAAATCCGCGCCAGCCTGACCCAGCCGCCGGGCATCGGCGTCGATCCCCGGATCGGGGCGCTGGTCGTGATGGTGGCCCGTGCGGATGCCGAGGTGGAGCCGGGCGATGCCCTGCGTGATCGGATCGCCCGGATCGCAGGCGTGCCGGTGCGAATCGCGACGCTGGATGCGCCAGACAGCGACCTGGCCGACGTTCAAGGTGGCGCGCGGCTGACCGGTATCGATCCCGGCAATGGTCGCCGCTATGCCTGTACCAGCGGGTTCGTCGTCCGGCGCGGGAGCGGCAGTGCGATCGTGACGGCCGCCCATTGTCCCGACAATCTGGCCTGGACCGATGCCGAGCGGCGCGAGCATCCGCTGCCCTTTCTGGGGCAATGGGGATGGGGCTATCAGGACGTGCAGGTGAATGGCAGCCCGGTGTCGTTATCGCCCGCCTTTTGGAGCGACACGGCCAAGACGATAAGCCGCCGCGTCACGGGGCAGAGGAGCCGCGACCAGACCCGCGCGGGCGACATCGTCTGCCATCGCGGCGAACGGACGGGCTATAGCTGCGCCGAGGTGTGGATACCCGACTTCGCCCCCGCCGGGGATTTGTGCGGCGGCGGCTGTACCCCGACCTGGGTCGCGGTGCGGGGGCCGACCTGCCGCAGTGGGGACAGCGGCGGGCCGGTTTTCCTCGGCGGTATGGCTTACGGCATCGTCAAGGGCGGCAGCTATCGCGGCGGCGACGGCAGCTGTGCCTTTTACTATTATATGTCAGTCGATTTCCTGCCCGACGGGTGGTCTCTGGCGACCGGCTGAGGGATCGCATCGCATTGCAGCAGCGTTGGTTTTTCATCGATAGATAGCGATGAAGGCGACGGCATGAAGGCGATGATCCTCGATGCACCTGGCGGGCTGGACCGTCTGCGACTGGTCGACCGCCCCGATCCCGGTGCGCCGGGACCGGGTATGATCCGGGTGCGGCTGCACGCGACGTCACTGAATTATCACGACTATGGTGTCGTGGCGGGCCGCATGCCGACCCAGGATGGTCGTATTCCGATGGCCGATGGCGCGGGCATCGTCGAGGCGGTGGGCGAGGGCGTCCAGGACTTCGTGGCGGGCGATGCGGTCGTCTCCTGCTTCTTCCCCGACTGGCAGGAAGGGCCGCCCCGGATCGGCGACTTCTCGCGCGTGCCGGGCGACGGGATCGATGGCTATGCGTGCGAACTGGTGGTTGCCCCCGCGACCGCCTTTACCCGCGCACCGACGGGCTACAGCCATGCCGAGGCAGCGACCATCACCACGGCCGGACTGACCGCATGGCGGAGTTTGGTCGTCGATGACGGTTTGAAGGCGGGGGACCGCGTGCTGGTGCTGGGGACCGGCGGCGTGTCGATCTGGGCGCTTCAGATCGCGCGGATGATGGGCGCTCAGGTGGTCGTCACCTCGTCCTCCGACGCAAAGCTGGAACGGGCCCGCTCGCTGGGGGCCGCGCATACGATCAATTATCGCACCCACCCCGAATGGGGGAAGCTTGTCCATGACTGGGCGGGCAAGGGTGTCGACCATGTGATCGAGGTCGGCGGACCGGGTACGCTGGCCCAGTCGATCGATGCGGTTCGGATCGGCGGACATATCGGGTTGATCGGAGTGCTGACCGGCTTCGCTGGCGACGTGCCGACCGCCACCCTCATGAGCAAGCAGGCGCGACTGCAGGGCCTGATCGTCGGCAGCCGCCGGATGCAGACGGAATTCGTCCGCGCTCTGGACGATGCGGCGTTCCGGCCGGTGGTCGATCGAACCTTCGCCTTGGATGAATTGGCCGATGCATTTCGCTATCAGGAAAGCGGCGACCATTTCGCCAAGATCGCCGTGACCTTCTGATGACGGGGGACAGGACATGACGAGAGCAGGCGTCGATCCCAATTGGCCGCATGTGGTGATCGTTGGCGCGGGGTTCGGCGGGCTTGCGGTGGCGCAGCAACTGGCGCGCGCGCCGGTGCGGGTGACGGTGGTCGACCGCAATAATTACCACCTGTTCGTGCCGCTGCTCTATCAGGTGGCGACGGCCGCCCTGTCGCCCGCCGATGTCGCCGAGCCGATCCGCCATGTCCTGGGCCGCTATCCCAATATCCGGGTCGTGCTGGGCGAGGTGACGCAGGTTGATACCGATGCCCGGCACGTGGGCTTGGCCACGGGCGAGACGTTGCAATATGACCGGCTGGTCGTCGCGACGGGATCGACCAGCAGTTATTTCGGCCATGACGAATGGCGCCGCCATGCCCCCGCCTGCAAGTCGATCGAGGAAGCGCGGGTCATCCGCTCGCGCGTGCTGGGCGCGTTCGAGGAAGCGGAACGCGACGGGGCCGCGGATCGCGAGGCGCTGATGACCTTCGTCATCGTCGGCGGCGGCCCGACCGGCGTGGAACTGGCCGGGTCGGTTGCCGAGTTGGCGCGCTATGCTTTGACCTCCGATTTTCGCCGAATCCGGCCGGAGACGGCGAAGATCATATTGATCGAGGGCGGGCCGAGGATATTGGCGGCTTTCCCGGACTCACTTGCCACCTATGCCGAACGGGCGCTGGCGCGGCTGGGCGTTCGGGTGATGACGAACATGCCGGTCGAGACGATCACAGCCGAGGGGCTGACCGCCGGCGGACAATTCATCCCGGCTCGCACCGTCCTTTGGGGCGCAGGCGTGGCACCGACGGGGGCGGCCAAGCTGCTCGGCATAGCGCCGGGACCGGGCGGACGCGTGGCGGTGCGACCGGATTTGAGCGTCGAGGGGCTGGAGAATGTCTATTCGCTGGGCGATGTCGCCGCCTGCCTGGACGAAGACGGCAAGCCCTTGCCCGGCCTGGCCCAGGTCGCGCAGCAACAGGGCGAGTATCTGGGTAAGGCGTTACGGACGCAATTGACGGGCGGCGCGGCGCCCAAACCCTTCCGCTTCCACAATCGCGGCAATGCGGCGATCATCGGGCGTCACGCCGCGATCTTCGACTTCGGCCGGTTCCGGATGAAGGGCTATCCGGCCTGGATGCTCTGGGCGATCGTCCATGTCGTGCTGCTGGTCAATTTCGCGCAGCGTATCCGCGTCAGCCTGCAATGGCTGTGGCGTTATCTGACCTATCGGCGCGGTGCCCGGATCATCACCACGCCTATTGGCCGCCCGCCCGGCTGACGGGGGTCAGCGGATCAGCTGGGCGCGCAGGTCGACCAGCGTCGCGCCGATATGCTCGGTCAGGAAACCGGCCACCCGCGCCTCGTCCCGCGCCAGCCAGGCGTCGAGCAGCGCATGATGCTCCTCATGCGCGCGGTCCTCGCGACCCGCAGGCTTCAGATGCTGGACGACGTAACGTTCGGCGAGCACTTGCAACCGTTCGATCAGCTGGAAGGTCAGCGCGGCACCCAGCGGGCGGACCAGCGCGAGATGAAAGGCGCGGTTGCGGTGCGCGACCTCGTGCAATGCATCGCGCGCCGCGACATCCAGTGCGGTCAGCGCCTCACGCGCGACGGCCTGATCCTCCGCCGTCGCCACACGCGACGCACGCGCCGCCGCATCGGGTTCGAGTGCCAGGCGAAGCTCGTAAATCTCCTCCGCCTCGCGAGCGCCCAGCGAGCGGACGAAAAAGCCGCGATTGGCCTGGCTGGTCAGCAGCCCTTCCTGTTCCAGCCGGGCGAGCGCCTCACGCAGCGGGATCTTGCTGACCCCCAGCTCATTGGCCAGCGCGTCCTGCCGGATCGGTTGTTCCTCCGGCAGGTCGCCGCTGATGATACGCTCGCGAATGATCGTGAAGATCTGCTCCGACAGGGTGCGAACGACAAGGCTCATGGATTCTCTCGTGCCGACAGGCCGGGGAGAAGCCTGTAATTTAGGGGGAAATGTAACGAACAAGCCTTCAGCATAGCCCTGTTCCCCACAGCCTGCCAAGTCCGTGTCATAGACTGGGCGGCAGGGCGTCCCGAAGTTCGTTCAACCAGACCGTTGCCGTTCCGTCCGATGGCGCCCGCCAGTCCCCGCGCGGGGACAGGGCACCGCCTGCCGAGACCTTGGGACCGTTGGGCAGGGCTGAGCGCTTGAACTGGCTGGTCTGGAAGAAGCGGGTCAGGAATCGCTCCAGCCAGTGCCGGATCGTCGGCAGGTCATAGGCGACGCGCGCGTCCTGCGGCAGGTCCTCGGGCCAGCCGCCCGCTTCCGCATCATGCCATGCGTGCCAGGCGAGGAAAGCGATCTTCGACGGCTTCAGGCCATAGCGGATGACGTAATGCGCAAAGAAGTCGTTGAGCGCATAGGGGCCGATCATCGCCTCGGTGGACTGCATGGCGCCGCTGGCGTCGGCGGGAACCAGCTCGGGCGAGATTTCCTGCGCCAGGATCGCCGCCAGAACCTCGTTCGTCGCCTCGTCATATTGCCCGGTACGGATGCACCAACGGATCAGGAACTGGATCAGCGTCTTGGGCACGCCCGCATTGACCGCATAATGGCTCATCTGGTCGCCCACGCCATAGGTGCACCAGCCCAGTGCCAGCTCCGACAGGTCGCCGGTGCCCAGCACGATGCCGCCGCGCTGATTGGCGAGGCGGAACAGATAATCGGTGCGCAGGCCCGCCTGCACATTCTCGAAGGTCACGTCATGGACCGGCTCGCCCTGCGCAAAGGGGTGCTTCATGTCTTCCAGCAGCTGATGCGCGGCGGGACGGATATCGATTTCCTCTGCCGTTACCCCCAGCGAACGCATCAGCGCCCAGGCATGGGCCTTGGTGCCCGCGCCGGTGGCGAAGCCGGGCATGGTGAAGGCCAGGATACGGTCGCGCGACCAGCCCAACCGATCGGTCGCCTTGGCCGCGACGATCAACGCATGGGTGGAATCGAGCCCACCGGATACGCCGATCACCAGCGTCTTGGCGCGGCTGGCATCGAGCCGCTTGGCCAGCGCCTCGACCTGGATGTTATAGGCTTCGTAGCAATCCGCATCGCGCCGGGCGGGATCGTCGGGCACGAAGGGAAAGCGGTGAACGGCGCGTCGCAGCCCCCGATCGCTCGCCTCCGCGCCATGGACGAAGCCGATCCGGCGGAAACGCTGTTCCGGATGGCCCGCAAAGGCAGCGGCGTCGTTGAAGGTGCCGAAGCGCAGGCGCTCCTGCTCGATCCGCTCGACGTCGATATCGGCGGTGGTCAGCGCGGGTTCGCGCAGGAAACGCTCGGACTCGGCGATCGTCTCGCCCAGCTCATGGATCAGGCCTTGGCCGTCCCAGGACAGATCGGTCGTGCTCTCGCCAATGCCCGCCGCCGAATAGACATAGGCGCAAGCCGCGCGGGCGGACTGGGCGGCGGCCAGCATCGCCCGGTCGCGTGCCTTGCCGATGACAATGTTCGACGCCGACAAATTGCAGCAGATCGTCGCCCCGGCCAGCGCGCCCAGTGTCGAGGGCGGGGTGGGGGCCCAGTAATCCTCGCAAATCTCGGCATGGACGACGAAGCCGGGCACGTCTTCGGCGGCGAAGATCAGGTCGGTGCCGAAGGGCACGCTCTGGCCATCCAGCTCGATAGTCAGGCCGGTCAGCGCCGCGCCGCTCGCGAACCAGCGCTTTTCGTAATATTCGCGGTAGTTGGGCAGGAAGGTTTTGGGCACGACGCCCAAAATCCGCCCGCGTGCGATGACGACGGCGCAATTGTACAGCCGCCCGTTGCGGGGCAGCGCGGCACCGACCAGCATGACGGGCGACAGCGCCGCGCTGGCGTCCACCATCTCGCCCAGCGCCGCGAGCGTCGCCGCATGCATCGCGCCCTGCAAATGCAAATCGTCGATCGCATAGGAGGTTAGCGACAATTCTGGAAAGACGATCAGGTCGACGCCGTCTTCATCCGCCTTGCGCGCCAGATCGAGCATGGCTTGCGCATTGGCATAAGCATCCCCCACCGATGCGGCGGGCGTCGCGGCGGCGACGCGGATCAGGCCATGGGTGTGAAGCGCGTAAAAGGGGTGATCCTGCATCCTCTCGGGATAGCGACGCGGGAACGGGGGCGCTAGCCTGTGTGGGTTGCCACGGGTTAGGATGTGAGGGTTTCCCCTGGCCTTCGACTTCGCTCAGGCCGAACGGAGCGGGGGAGCGAAAGCCGGACATTCAAACACCCGTTCAGCCTGAGCGAAGTCGAAGGCCTCGCTTCCCTTATCCTGATGCATTCCGCTAAGCGCCGGACGCTCCCGAAGTTCGAGGCTTTATGACCATCATCCTCTACGGCATCCCCAACTGCGACACGATGAAGAAGGCCCGTGTCTGGCTAGAGCAGCACGGCGTCGAATACCGCTTTCACAACTACAAAACCGACGGCATCGACGAAGCCACGCTCCGCCGCTGGGTCGATCAGGTCGGCTGGGAAAAGCTGCTCAACCGCGCGGGCACGACCTTCCGCAAGCTGGACGAGGCCGACCGGCAGGACATCGATGCCGACAAGGCGATCCGGCTGATGCAGGCCCAGCCCTCACTGATCAAGCGGCCGGTGCTCGACCGCGACGGCGCGCTGACGGTCGGGTTCAAGCCCGAGGTCTACGCCGAAATCTTCTGACGGACCAAGGGGGTGGAGCGCACGGCGTACACGGGTTAGAGGCTTGGCCATGTCCACAACCTACACGCTCGACACCGCGACCAGCCGCGCCAACCCCACGCCCGCGCCGATGAAGCGGCTGACCGTACCCGCCATCCGTCGCCGCAAGGGCGAGACGCCGTTGGTCATGCTGACCGCCTATACGGTGCGCTCGGCGCAGCTGCTCGATCCGCATTGCGACATGCTGCTGGTCGGCGACAGCCTGGGGCAGGTTATTTACGGCCTGCCCTCGACCGTGCCGGTCACGCTTCAGATGATGGCGGCGCATGGCGCTGCGGTGGTGCGGGGCAGCTATCATGCGGTCGTCGTCATCGACCTGCCCTTCGGCAGTTATGAGGCGAGCCCGGAAAAGGCGTTCGAGAATGCCGCCTGGCTCCTGAAGGAAACCGGCGCGGCGGCGGTCAAGCTGGAGGGCGGCGTCGCGATGGCGCCGACCGTGCGCTTCCTGGTCGAGCGCGGCATTCCCGTCATGGGCCATGTCGGCCTGACGCCCCAGGCGGTGAACGTCCTGGGCGGCTATGGCGCGCGCGGCCGCACGCCGGAAGAGGCCGAGAAGATTATCGCCGACGCGGTTGCCGTGGCCGAGGCGGGTGCCTTTTCGGTCGTGATCGAGGGTGTGGTCGAGCCGATCGCGATCGAGATCACCAAGCGTATCGCCTGCCCGTCGATCGGCATCGGTGCGTCGGCGGAGTGCGACGGCCAGGTGCTGGTCGGCGAGGACATGCTGGGTCTGTTCGACCGCACCGCCCGCTTCGTCCGCCGTTACGAGACGATGGGCGAGCGGATCGGCGAGGCGGCGCGCGCTTATGCCGAGGATGTCCGCGCCCGCCGCTTCCCAGGGCCGGAGCAGACCTATGCCCCCCGGGAAGCCAACCGCGATGGGGCATAAGCCAAGCCCGCTTCCCACAGGGGCCGCTCCTCGCTAAAGGTCGCGGCTTCTATCTTGCCTTGATCCAGAATAGCGGAGCCCGTCTTGGCCCTAACGCCCCAATCCAGCCAGGCCTTTTTGAGCGAGGTCGACGACGAACTGCGTCGGGAAAGGCTGACGTCTTTCTGGACCCGGTGGGGCCTTATCGTCGGCGCGGCGATCGTCGTCGCGCTCGCTGCGTTCGGCGGCTATCTCTATTGGCAGCACCGCCAGCATCAGGCGGCGGGCGTCGATGGCGAGCAGTTGCAGGCCGCCTATGACGCGCTGGGCCAGAACGACACCAAGACCGCGGGCGAGAAGCTGAAGGCGTTGTCCGACACCAATGTCGACGCCTATCGCGCCCTCGCCGAGTTCACCCAGGCGGATATCCTGCTCCAGCGTGACGACATGAAGGGCGCGGCGGCACGCTTCGCCGCCATCGCCAATGATGCCTCGCTCGCCCAGCCGTTCCGCGACCTGGCGCTGGTTCGCCAGACCATGGCCGAATATGACACGATGAAGCCCGAGGCGGTCGTCGCGCGACTGGGCGGCATGGCGGTGCCCGGCAACGCCTATTTCGGCAGCGCGGGCGAGATGGTCGCCGTGGCCTATCTGCGCATGAACAAGCGCGACCAGGCAGGCCGTTTGTTCGGCCAGATTGCCAGCGACAAGGATGTGCCCGATACGTTGCGGCAACGTGCGGTTCAGATGGCCGGCGTATTGGGGGTCGACGCGGTCGGCCAGAGTGAGGACACCAAGACCCAATGACGAAGCATTTCCGCACCTCGGCGGCGCTTGCCGCGCTGATGGCGCTGGGCGCCTGCGGGGTATTCAAGAGCGCGCCCAAGAAGACGCCGACCGTGGGCAACCGCGTGCCGATCCTGGTTTCGGAAACGGGGGTCGAGGCGGACAAGACGATCGCCGACGTACAGGTCCTGCTGCCCGCGCCCGAAGCGAACCCCGAATGGTCGCAGCCTGGCGGCAATGCCGCCAAGTCGATGGGGCAACTCGCACTGGCGGAGCAGCCGCAGCGCCTGTGGAGCGCGACGATCAACGGTGGTTCGGCGCGCGATCCGCTGGGCGCCGCCCCGGTCGTGGCCGAGGGCAAGCTGTTCGTCGTGGATGTCGAGGGCAATCTCGTCGCAATGAACGCCGATACCGGCGCGCGCCTGTGGTCGACCGGGATCACCGAAGGTGATGCGAACCGCCTGGCCCGCTTCGGCGGCGGGGCGAGCTATGACAGCGGCACGGTGTTCGCATCGGACGGTCTGGGCGATGTGATCGCGGCCAGCGCCGCCGACGGCAAGGTGCTGTGGCGTGCCAAGCCCAGCGGCCCGCTGCGCGGATCGCCGACCATCGCCAACGGCAATGTCTATGTCCTGACCCAGGACAATCAGCTTTACGCCATCAACCAGACGGACGGTAAGATCGTCTGGGCCGGGCAGGGCACGCTGGAGACGCAGGGCGTGTACGGCGTCGCGGCTCCATCGGCCAGTCAGGGAACGGTCGTCGCCGGTTTCTCCAGTGGTGAGCTGAACGCCTATCGTTACGAAAACGGCCGCCTGCTGTGGCAGGACGCGCTGTCGCGGACGAGCATTTCCACCTCGGTGTCGACGCTCTCGGACATCGACGCCGCGCCGGTGATCGACCAGGGCCGCGTCTATGCGCTGGGCCAGGGCGGCCGAATGGTTGCGCTGGAACTGTCGACCGGTCAGCGTCTCTGGGAGCAGAATTTCGCCGGGCTTTCTACGCCATGGATCGCGGGCGAGTGGATATTCCTCGTCACCGACGATGCGCGTCTGGTCGCGCTGGCCCGGTCGAGCGGCAAGGCCCGCTGGATCGCGCAGCTTCAGCGCTTCCACAAGGAAAAGAAGAAGACCGGTGCGATCACCTGGTTCGGCCCGGTGCTGGCGGGCAACCGCCTGATCCTGACCAATTCGGAAGGTCAGATCGTTTACGCCAATCCGGGTGACGGATCGGTCCAGGCAACGGTCGACACCAAGACGCCGTTTGCGTTGCCGCCGATCGTCGCCAACAACGTGCTCTACGTCCTCGACCAGAAGGGTCGGATCGCGGCCTATAAGTGATGCGGTTTTGCCCCGTGGGACATTTGTTCCACGGGGTGGTGCATTTCGTACCGCTATTGGCGTGACGAAAGCCCCGCCTTTCGCTAACGGACGGCGATGGCTAATCTCCCTATCGTCGCGATCGTCGGCCGTCCCAATGTCGGCAAGTCGACGCTGTTCAATCGTCTTGTCGGAAAGAAGCTGGCGCTGGTCGACGACCGGCCCGGCGTGACGCGCGACCGGCGCGAAGGCGACGCGCATCTTCTGGGCCTGGATTTCCGTATCATCGATACGGCCGGTTACGAAGACGAAGACCCCGACACATTGCCGGGCCGGATGCGCCGCCAGACCGAGGCGGCGGTCAGCGAGGCCGATGTCGCGCTGTTCCTGGTGGATGCCCGCGCCGGGGTCATGCCGCTGGACGAAGAGATCGCGCGCTGGCTGCGCAGTTCCGACACCCCGATCGTGCTCGCCGCCAACAAGGCAGAGGGCCGTGCGGCCGAACAGGGCATATTGGAGGCGCTGGCGCTTGGCTTCGGCGATCCGGTGCAATTGTCCGCCGAGCATGGCGAAGGCGTGGGCGATTTGTTCGAAGCGCTGCTCCCCTTCATCGACCGTGAAGTCGAGGAAGAAGAGGAAGTCGATCTCGAAAACCCCTTCGCTCCGCTCAAGCTGGCGATCGTCGGTCGTCCCAATGCGGGCAAGTCGACGCTGATCAACCGTTTCCTGGGTCAGGATCGCCTGATCACCGGACCGGAAGCCGGGATTACGCGCGATTCGATCGCGATCGACTGGGAATGGCACGACCGGAACGGCGAGGTGCGGCAGGTCCGCCTGATCGACACCGCGGGCATGCGGAAAAAGGCCAAGGTGCAGGACAAGCTGGAAAAGCTGTCCGTCGCCGACGCGTTGCGCGCGGTCGATTTCGCCGAGGTCGTGGTGCTTCTGCTCGATGCGACCCTGGGGCTGGAATCGCAGGATCTGCGCATTGCCGATCGTGTGCTGGAAGAGGGGCGTGCCCTGCTGATCGCGCTCAACAAGTGGGACGTCGCGGAAAATCCGTCGTCGCTGTTCAACGGTGTGCGCAAGGCGCTGGAAGACGGGCTCAGCCAGGTCAAGGGCGTGCCGCTGCTGGCGGTATCGGCCGCGACCGGCAAGGGGCTGGACACGCTGATCGAAGCGGCGTTCGAGACGCGCGCCGCCTGGTCGAAGCGCGTGCCGACCGGCGAGCTCAACCGCTGGTTCGAGCGTGCGGTCGAGGCCAATCCTCCACCCGCACCGGGCGGCAAGCGGATCAAGCTGCGCTACGTCACCCAGGTGAAGTCGCGTCCGCCGAGCTTCGTGATCTTCGGTACGCGCGTGGATCAGTTGCCCGCCAGCTATGAGCGGTATCTGGTCAATTCGATGCGGCGCGAGCTTGGTTTTGGTGCAGTGCCGGTGCGTCTGACGTTGCGGGCGCCGAAGAACCCGTTCGGTAAGAAGGACTGAGGGGAGGGGCGGGCGTCCCCCTTCCTAACCGGCGTTCAGCCGGAGCCAAGTCGAAGGCCGAGGGCAGACACAAGGTCCGGGCCACGACCGATATAATTCCCGTGGCCTTCGACTTCGCTCAGGCTGAACGGGTCGGGTGGACAATTTTCCGGAAACAGGGGCGGGCCATCAGACCCGCCCCGCATTCTCAGCCCTGAAGGTGCGGCGCCGCGCCCGACTTGGGCGTGTCGTTCTCCGCCATGGCGTTCAGCTGGATATAGTTCTGGATGCCCATGCGTGCGATCATCTCGAACTGGCGCTCCAGCGTGTCGACATGCTCTTCCTCGCTCGCCAGGATGCGCTGGAACAGGTCGCGGCTGACATAGTCGCGGACTTCCTCGCAATAGGCGATGGCTTCCTTGAGCTGGGCAACGGCCTCGACCTCGATGGCCAGATCGCCCTTGAGCACTTCCTCGACGGTCTCGCCGATGCGCAGGCGACCCAGCAGCTGGAAATTGGGCAGCCCGTCCAGGAACAGGATGCGCTCGGCCAGCCAGTCGGCGTGGCGCATCTCGTCGATCGATTCGTGATATTCGAACTGGGCGAGCTTGTAGACGCCCCAATGGTCGAGCAGCCGGTAGTGCAGGAAATACTGGTTGATCGCGGTCAGCTCGTTCTTGAGCGCCTCGTTCAAATACTCGATGACCTTCGGATCGCCCTTAACTGCCATGGATCTCGCCTTTCGTGAATGTGTTTGGCGGCACCTTAGAAGACCTTAGGCGACCCCGACAAGGCCGATTTCATAAGTAAAAATGCGTCGCGCTTTCTTCTTGGGCGAAAGCTGCTAGGGGCAACATAAGTTATCAAAAATGAGGTTAACGGTGTCGGTGAGTGCGGCGGAGCAGCTGGCCCTTGTCATGGAACATGTCCGGCACGGTATCGTGATCTATGATCGGGACGAGCGGATTCTCCTGATCAATCAGTATGTTAGTCGCATCTTCGGCCTGTCGGACAGTGCCGTGACCGCAGGGTCGAGCCTGGCGGATTATCTGCACCATGTCGGCAATGCGGTGGGTTGGTCGGATGTCCGAAAGGCGGCGATCCTCGACAATCATCGGCAATGGGCCCGCGAGGGGGTGCGGCGCCAGTTCGATCATCATTTCGATGACGGCCACGTGCTGGAGATCACCTATCACCCGCAACCCGATCTTGGGGCGGTGCTGACCTTTGTCGACGTGACGCATGAGCGTGATCTGACGCGCGTGATTCGGCGACGCGATGACCTGAACCGCGAGACCGTGGCCATGCTGGAACGGGTCGGCCGGATATCGGCCAATACCCGGCTGGTCGCGCTGAACGCCAGTATCGAGGCCGCACGGCTCGGTGCCCAGGGGCGCGGTTTCGCGGTCGTCGCTGAGGAGGTGCGCAACCTTTCGGTCGAGACGTCGGATGTGCTGGTGGAGATCAGCCGGATCAACGCGGCGTCGCTCGAATTGGCCGAAGACAAGGATCGGTAACGGGAAAGATTGATACGGGAAGTTGGTGGGCCCGGCAGGATAAGAATAAATGAATGAAAACAGTTTGGTAAAATGTCTAACCGGCACATGCCATGCTCTTACATCTCCCTTTGCTAATCAAAACTGTCTAACCTATTTGTGCTCAACAGAGGCGTAAGCGGCGTGTTCGCTTTTGATCGCAATCGGAATGACGGCTTCAGGGACCTCCGCTGGAAGAAAGTCGAAGTTCGTTAAGCAGGCAGGGTGGTCTGGGGTGCCGACGGATCAAGAACATTGGCCTGCCGGTTGCAGGCAAAGCGGCAAATATATGGATCGTTCGCTCATCTTCGAATGATGTCAAGTACGCGCTCTCAATGGGGTCGCTGGGGGGATGCTTTTCCCCTAATTGCCTTCCGCAGTAGCGCCTAGGGTGGCAACGATTTATCGCAGCCCAGCTTTGCTCAGGCAAACGGCAACGACGCCTTGACTCTATTTCCCAGTTCACGAATTTGTCATTATGCCTGACATTTCCTTCGAATCGTTCAACCCGCGCTCCTTTGAGCAATTTGCGCAGGCGCTTGCCGCCGGCGTAATGGGAGCCGGCACCTTCATCTTTGGAGACGGTCCAGACGGCGGCCGGGAGGCTGAGTTTCAGGGTAAAATCGATTACCCTGGAAGGGGCCGAAAGTGGACCGGCCGTACTACGATGCAAGCCAAATTTCGGCAGCGTCCGGGTGATAGAGACGCCGAGTGGCTGATCAGCCAACTTGCCAAGGACGCGGCGATGATGTCGTCCCGCGACAATGCGCCTGATTACTATATTGCAGTGACGAATGTACGCCTGTCGGCTGTAGTGGGCGACAAGCGTAAAGGTGGTCAGCAAAAACTAGAAGAGTTTTTTGAAGATCATCTTAAACCACTCGGTATTCGGGCGATGCACGTTTGGCATGAAGAAAAAATTGCATCATTGCTTGATGCGCAGCCTGATTTGTTACGGTCTTACCACGCTTTCCTGTCACCAAGGGAGGTTGTTGGCGCATTATTTGACAAAATTACCGATCAAATACCAAACTTTGGCGACGCTATGTTTAGGATGCTTCAACGCGAGCTGCGTGAGCAACGACCCGCAAAATTGAGTCAAGCTGGCCACATGGATGATGTGCCGGTGCCGCTGGACGGTGTATTTGTCGATCTACCTTATGCGGTTGAGGACGTATTCGCCGACGAGAGAGAGGCGATCCGTGACTTTGAATTGAGTAAGCACTGCTCTGGTCTGCTACTCCATGACTTACTGCTTTCGACGGCAATGAAGCTAGACCCGTCCTCGCAGGACTCGATGGGTGGTGGAGACCTTCACAACCGTTTCTTAGTGCTTGGGGGGCCGGGGCAGGGCAAGTCGACGATTGGACAATTCTTAGCTCAAGTAGCCCGGGTGCGGCTTCTCCAATCGCGCCCGCTGAATGATCTGACAATAGAAACCCGCACAATACTCCCGGAGATAGTCTCACGTATGAAGGCATTAGGCGTGCCGATTGACGGTGCGCCTCGCTATCCTATCACGGTCGACCTTCCAACCTTCGCTGACCATCTGGCAAGAGCGGCCGCGAATGACGAGAGTTTATCTTTATTGGATTTCCTAGCGCGCCAGATAAAAAAATCGGCTACTTTGGAGCGGCTAGATCTTGCTGTGCTGCGGCGCTGGCTCGCAAGTTTTCCATGGCTTTTGGTGCTGGACGGCCTTGATGAAGTACCGCCCTCCGCAAACCGGCGCGAACTCTTGGTCGCTATCGCAGCATTTTGGGACGAAGTGGCGTTGGCGAAGGCAGACCTCGCGATGGTTATCTCTTCCCGCCCGCAAGGATACAACGATGACCTCGACCCGCGGCTATATCACAAGCTCGAAATGGTGCGGCTAACGCCGGACAAGGCGTTAGAATGTGCGCAGAAGCTAGCTGATGTGACTATCGCCGGCCCCGATCATGAAATGGTTATGGCTCGGATGAAAGACGCGGCCGACAATTCAAGCACACAGTTATTACTTATCAGTCCGCTCCAGGTTGCGATTATGTTGCAGATCGCGGGCCAGCGGGTGCCGTCATCGAACCGATGGGAGCTTTTCGACGATTACCGTGACGTTATAGTCAAAAGAGAATTGAGCAAGCGCGGTAAGGTCAGCGAAACATTGCTCAAGCATAAGGCCGTCATCGATTTGGTGCTGCGTCGTGCAGGCCTGCTGCTTCACTTAGAGGCCGAGCGACGCGGCGGATCCGAGTCCTATCTAACGCCTAATCGTTTGGAGCAGATTGCTAGAGATGTACTGGTTGAGGACGAGATTGAGGGAAGTGAACTAGTCACCGGGCCTGCCGAAATTGTATCATTGGCCACGCAGCGTCTTGTTTTGCTTGAACAAAGAGTTGAAGGGCGAATCGCATTTGAGGTCCGATCGCTCCAAGAATATCTTGCTGCCGCCGAACTCATGGGCGGTACCGATAGTGATGTCGGTGAGAGGATTCAAGAAATCGCCGGAAAGAACCATTGGAGTCATGTATTTCGTATTGCTGCATCAAAGACCTTTGCTAGCTCCGATGCGCGTAAGTATCGTGACTCGGTGATCACAGCAATCGAGGCCGTTAATAGCGATCCAGCCGCGGCAGCAACCCAGCGCTCAAGCCGCATCGCCGTTGATCTAATTCTTGACGGCGTGGCGCAACAGCACCCAAAATATCTAAAGATTTTAATCGCAACGGCTTTCCAACAATTTAAGTTGGGGCCCCGATCAGTTGACGCACGCCTTTCGGACGTACTTTGGACCGTAGACGCCGCGCATCGCGAGATGATGAGGCCATTATTAGTCTCGGATAATCCTTCTGAGAGGCAGGCGGCTTGGGCCATGTTGCTTCGTGCAGTCCGGAGTAAAGACGACTGGGCCGATCAGATGGCCATCGAAATGTGGCCGCGCGACGACGATGAAGCCCTTAATTTTGCGGCGCTAGAGTTCCAAGCGGAGACGCGGGCTGGCACGAAACTGGCATCGTTGCTTGACGGGGCGACGATCGCCCGGCTGCTGGAAGTGGTTGGGCGGAACAGGCTAATCATGCATCAGCTGCCGATTCCAACGATGGACAAAGGGCACATCAGGGAGGATGCGGAGCTCACGGTTGCAAAGAGTTTAGGGCATGGCGGCAAACTTCGGTTCTTAACCATGAAAAACGCCGAGAGGCTTTTCGCAGGAAGCTTTACACAGCCGAATTTGAGCGGTCTTCGGCCGTTGGCGGCATTCGTGTCCGCGCCCAGCCCGAGCGGGCTGGGTAACATACTCGATACATGGTGCGAGCCGACACTTTTGAAAGCGTACCAAGGAATTATCACTCCTTGGCCCATCCGTACGATGCTATCAATGGTGCAGGGCGGGGCCGATCCGGCAGAGCTGGCCACCGCAGCCCGGGCGGGAGAGTTGGGCCAAGCTGCGGATTGGCTTGCTGCCGAACTTCGTTGGTCGAAGAACGGGATCAATGCAGACGATCTCGCAACATGTGCTTCAGGTAAGTACTTTGGCCGCGATGTCGCGATTGTAGGAATGCCAGCACCTACACACCTATCTTGGAGTGGGGATCGACCAATCGATCAATCATGGGTCTGGGCCATCATCGAGTCTACTGAGGCAGCGGCAGGCCCCACGCGTGCTTCAATGGCTTGGTTTACAAGCGTTGCGCTCGCACGGCGGCCGCTTAATCCGCCCTTGGACGGAAATCGGTTCAGTAAATTGTTGAAGCCATCAGTGCATTGGCTAGATGTGCGGGCCCTTCATTCTTGCAATCCTGAAGACCTTGCCGGTTCTGATATGAAGGAGCTGCTAACGACCCGGGATAGCTTCTACAGCCAAGCAGATTCTGATGGTTTTTCGTTCGACCCCCCGTTTAGAGCCGGCTTACTGAGAATGTCGTGTGATCCCGATCTTGCCGAAGCTACTGTCCACATCGCTATCGCAGATTCTAAATTTGCGCATGCTTTTTCTCAAAATGAGGCTTCGAAAGCTATAAAATTGGAGGATGATACATACGGGATGACGCTAGGATACCTCCGTCAATCGAGGGACGCCGACCAAGTGGCGAACGTGCTGTCCACCAGTATTGATGCTGACGCTGCGCAGCATTTTCTCATGTTTGGTTCTTCGCTGGCGGAACGATCAATATTGGAGCAACGTAGCATTCTCACGACCATGGTAAATGGTGGTTTAAAGGTTAAGTCAAGACCTAGGGCAATTTCTAAGCTTACCGCAATGCTAGACAGTGAAAGTTCAAAGCTATCTGAGCCTGGTGTTTGGACGCATCTTTGCTTGCCTCCCGCGCTACTTAAAATGGTGCAACCTGCCAGCTAGCTAATCGCTCCGCGGAATACCGAACTTCGCGTTGCCTATGTTGCAGCGATATGGGCTCGAACAATGTGCGATACCTTCTAATGTGTTACTATTCATGATCGCGGCTGACCCGGTGGCCGTATAGCAGGTAGTCGCCAAGAGCAGCGCTTGAACCGGTCGAACCCGGTTCAAGCGAATGTCAGAGGCTCGCAATTAGTGGCTTCAGCGGACGCACCATAGATGCCCAAATTTCATGTACGACTGTTTCGGGATGGGTGCCGTCCGTGGTGGGCGACGTGGCGAAAACCGAACCTACCGCGTGAGCGTTACTTGGGGTGATGCTGGCCGATAAGCCTAAGGTGAACGATCCGTCGCCGTTGTCGGTAACGGTGTTGATGCTGCCCTTCATTTCCATAACGGACGTGCCCGGCTCGAAATAGGCGGCGCTTCCGACGGCCGGGGGTGTGCTGGCGGTAATTTTCACCGTCGACGTGGCGACACCGGCAGCCAGCGCCGTCGCCAGCTTGCCGCCTCCCGCCTTCACGAACGCGAGCCGTCCCCACACTGGCGATTGCCCCGAGAAATTCGGGTCTGCCCGCAATTCACGTTGACCGTCCTGAAGGTCGACGACCATGGCGAGCGGCGCAGGCACGGTCTGCACCAACCAAGTGTTGAAATTCTCCAGACCGATCCCCGCCGCAGCGGGGCGGGGCAGCTGACCCTCAAGCAGCGTGTAATTCGTTACGCTATCGTTCGTGACACGGGATGATACCGTGGACTGGATGATGGGGATGCCGGGGAAGGTCTTGGCGAGGAAGTCCCACCACGCTTGCGCCCGCGCCTTCATCAGGACCAGTACGTCGTCCGGCGTCGCCGAACTCGCCATGGCGCTGAAATCGTTCCTGAGCCCTTGGCTCCAGATATGCGTAATTGGCCACCTTCCGCCATTCATGTCACGGATGGCGGCCAGCGCGGCATAGCGTTGGCTGAACCGATTGCTGCCCGCCGTCACGTCCATGAAATCTTCCATGGATGCGCCGTGATGGGTGAAGTTGGCGACACCGAACGACCCGATGCCGGCAGGATCGCCCAGCGCCTTGACGATCCCACCGACCAGCTGGCGGGCGTCCGGGCGCTGGTCGTTCTGGGCACCGATCGAATCGGCGATGAACAGCACCGAAGGCGTCCGGCCGTCGAACGGGACAACGACGCCATGGGGCTTATAGCCGCGCAAATTGTCCGGCGCGCTGCCCGTGATTTGCCCACCAGCCAGGTTGCTCGATGCAAACGCGCCGTTGCGTCGACGATACTCCCCATAGGCCGGATCGGCATTCCACCCCGTTGGGCGCTTGCCCCCGGATGGCGTGGTCAGGCTGACCCGATGGAAGCCTCCGGCAAAGGCTGGGCGCGCATCCTCAATGGCAAAGCCGCCATCCGGGATGACCACGGAAGCGGCCCCGTTGAAGGTGCCCGCAACGCGCGTGCCACCGCCGTTCGCGGCCGTGAAGGTCACGCTGCCGTCGATAGTGTTGGCGTTGCCGGGCAGCGTCTCCAGTGCGGTGGGGCCGCTACTATCCGCGCTATTCAAGCCGAAATTGAAGTACACCGGCCGCCAACCGGCAGGCTGGGCGGGCATGAAGTTATCCGAAACCTCGTTAAGAGCGCCTGACGACGGGGGATAGGCCAACGCCGTAAGGCTGTTTCCCTGCGTCCGGTATGGCGACAGGCCAAAGACCAGATCACCCGCCTTGGGATAGGTGGCGGCGCGCGGGATCGGGATTGAGGTAAAGGTCAAGGATTCCTCAACGGCCCGCGATCCTTTGCTCGCCCGGATGACGATCGTGGAGGCCTGCCCATCGGCCTGCGCACCCGCCCCCGCGACGATCCGGCCGCCCGATGCCAGCGCCAGCGTAGACGGGGTGTTGCCCACAACCGTGTAAGTCGCACCCGAGCCGAAGGGATCGGTCAGGGACGCAATGAGCGCCCCTTGCGCGATGGAGGTATAATAGGTGGACTTGCTGGCCGACAGGCCCGGACCACCACCGCCCACGTTGAATTTAAAGCCCATGCGTCAGCCCTCCCTTGCGTAAACGGGGGTCGAAGCCGCCGTGCAGATGATGGAAATCGCGCCGGTCGTGACGTGCGTGCTGCTTTCGAACAGCTGCCCCCCGCCGGGCAGCAACAGGCTGTTCTGATCGGCTGTCGCGGTGGAAAGGCCGCTGATGTAGCAGGTGGCGCTGTTCTGAACCTGCACCTGGATGAAACGCCGCGAAGGATTTGCGGGCATCAGCTGCGCAGCCGTCGTGCCGAAAAGGCCGCTCCGGCTGGTCGCGGTGATTTGCGGCAGGACCGCCGTAACGGGCAGCGGCGAGGTAGGGGAGGCAATCCGGGTTTCGCCCGACGAATCGGTGAATGCCGCTCCAGCGGGCGGTACGATGGTCGATGGAGAAATAATTCTAGGGTAGGTGGTCTGGGCGACGGCATCGGCCGATAGGCAGGCGAGCGCGATTAAGCCCGCGCGCAGGATGCTTCTCATAGGTCAGTCCTTTCGTGGAGTGGGGTTGCGCGGCCAGCTGCCCAGCAACAGGCGGCGCTTGTCGTCACAGGCCGCCAGATCGACCCGGCCGTCCCGGATCGTGGCGTCATCATCGGCCGCCGTGGCGCTACCGTCCGGCTGGCGATGTTGCGGCGTCGGAACGCACGGTTCCAAGGCCGCTGTCGGCGGATCGCGATGGCGTGAATAGGGCGGCGTCCAGCGCGTCGAGGTCGCGCACCCGGTCAGGGCCGCGACACACGAAACGGCCAGCATCAGTTTGCGCATAGCGTGTCACCGTATCTTTCGAGTGGAGGATGATGGGTTGGCGATCGGCCATGGCGGCCGCGTACCGCTCGGTCGCCGTCGCAATCCGGTCAGCATGGGCGGCCTCGGCCGATGCTGCTTCCTGCTTGGCTTCCGCGACCTCGGCGCGCCGATCGCCGCGTTCCTTGGTCAAATCGAGCAGGTGGACCGCGCGCAGCTGGTCAACGCGCCAGCCCCACACGGCAAGCAACAGGATGGGGATCAGCGGCCAGAAGCGCCCCAGCGCCGCAAGCCGGATCATGCCGTCGCATCGCATTTGCGGCGATCGACGTTGCCGATCCGCTTGGCGATCCAGCCGACATGGAAAACCTTCAGCCGGGAATTGGCCGCGACCAAGCGGTCATATTCGGCCCGCTGCCGCCCATCGAGCAGGCCCAGCATCGTCACGCACAGCCGGACCGCGCCGTATTGCGTCTGGCACGCCTGATAGGCGGCGATCGTCGCGGCCCCCACCTTGCCGTCGACCGCCAGCCGCGTGCCACAGGTCGCGTTGATCGCGGTTTGGAACCAGCGCCCCGGCCGATCCGCACCCATGTTGACCGTGGTATCGAACAGTTCTTCTGTCACGGCCGCATCGATCGGGATCAGCGGGGCATAGCCGGGCTTCACCAGATAATCGGCGTAATATATGCTATGCGCCACGCTGTCGGGCAGCGTCCGCATCGGGCCGGTATAGCCATGCGCCACCGCAACCCGCTTGGTGATGCCCTTGTTCGTCTCGCCGCCCGGATCGGCCGGGTGGTTCACATACCCTCCCTCAAGGGTGATTACCCCGGCGATCATTGCGGCGACGATCGCCGCGACGCCGCCCCCTTTTGCGGCACGCGTGAGCGTAGCCCGCGCGGCCGGTTGCCCCGCTGGTTTTGTCATCTATCCATGTCCTTGGTTGGTGGGGGGGATCAGGCCCCGGTTTGATCCTTGTCCGTGATCATCGGGCGGAACAGCTTCGCCAGCCCCTCGGGCAGGATGTACGGCAGCGCCGCCAGCATCACGCGCATGGTCCCGATGCCCGTCCAACCGGCGCAGGTGCCCGCGAACAGCACGGACCACACCGGCATATGAAAATGGATGGCCATCGCCCCGCCGATCGCTCCGAACGCGGGCAGGATCGAACACAGGACCATGATATCGCGCCACGTCACGGCGCGCCCGGCCTCCAGCTTTCGGCCGATCTTCAGAACTTGCCCCGACGCGACCGCAAAGGCCGCCAGTGCGTAGAACTGCCAGTCCTTCACAGCGTCACCACTCCTATCCCCAGGCCAGTCAGGATCAGGACGCCGCTGACCAGAAAGCTGGCGGTCCGATGACGGGAAAAGGCCGCCAGCACGAAACTCATGCCCGTCGTTGCGAACATGGACGCCATGCAGTCCGTGGCCACATCGAACGCGATCCAGTGGTCAGGCTGGGCGGATACCAGCCGCGCCGCATCCCCCGCCGATCCGAAGAAATAGCCCAGACCGATCAGCACGGACCCGCCAAAGAGCAAGGTCGCGCTCCACGGCGTCTTGATAGCCGACACCAAATCAGCGTGGAGTTGCGCAATCGCGGCCCGGAACGCGGCGCGGCACTCGCTTTTGTCCGGCCCCCGGCACCGCGCCAGATGCCATAGCGCCACGCCGCACGGGACAAGCCAATGACCGGCCGACACGGCGAACCGGACGCCGAACAGCATCAATGTCCAGATGGCCACGACGCTGACGATATGGGCGAGCGCCGTCATTTCACGGCCTCCAAGGCCGCAAAGCATAGATCATCCATCATTATCTCCCTGAAGGTCCGGCTTTAGTTCAGCCGGTTGAACCCGATGCGCAGATCAGTCTCGCCGGGCGGCAAGGCGGTGGTGCGACGTTCCACCAGCAATGTCGCGTTCGTCGCGGTGTTGAACTGGATGCGCCCACTCGTGGGGCGATCAATAAAAACGGCCGCGTCAGCATCGCGAATGTCATTGTCATAGACCGCGATTGCCGCCCGGTTCTGAAAGCCGGGATTGCGGCCATTCATGGTGAAGGTGCTGTTTCCGTTGCCCGACAGGGTGACACCTCGGCGGCAATTTACGATGATGTTGCCGTAGATTTCGAGGCCCACGGAATCGAAATCGGAGCCGATGCCGATACCCCATGAGTAGGGGTAAAGGTCGGCCTCCTCACAGTAATTCCCCCTGATGACGGATCGGCCCATCGGGTTGACGCTGACACAGAAATTGTGCCCGCGAATATGATTGCCTTCGATCAGGAAGGTTTCTGACAGGATGACGATCGCGCCCTTGCCGCCCCCCGTGAATGCACGAACGCGGTTCTGCCGGATGATGGCGTGGGCGGGATTGCGCACATACAGATGATTGTTTCGCCCGCACTGGATACAGTCGGCCTGAACGCCAACGGGCGGGGGAATGTCGTTGCCCTGCACAATGCAGATGCCTCCGACACCTTCGATATAGACCGCATCGCCCGCCGCTTTGCCCACATTGTCATGGATATAATTGCCTTCGACCAACACGTCTTCCGCCAGGGCGTTGGNTGCCTCCGACACCTTCGATATAGACCGCATCGCCCGCCGCTTTGCCCACATTGTCATGGATATAATTGCCTTCGACCAACACGTCTTCCGCCAGGGCGTTGGCGGGCAAGGCGATTTCGTTGAACGGCTTACTGCGTATCTGAACAACGTCTCCCACCGACGCCGTACCGGAGAGCGTGAAGGACACCCCGCCGCCCGAAAAGGCGACCCCGCCGCTGGCGGTGCCATTGACCAAGGACCCATCCGGCCGCCGCGCCCGCCAGCGCGTCGCCGATCCGCTGCCGCCCGTCGTGCACTCCACCCGGAATATGCCCGTAAGGGCGGCCTCCGTCGTGGCGTAGGCCTGCACCTGAACACCGTTCGGGACCGCGACCAACTCCGCTTCCGCCTTGCGCGTATTGCCCCGGATCGCGACGCCGATCGCATTGTCATCCGTGGTCGAACCGTTGCGTGATATCTCGTTGCCCACCAGCATGACGCCCGACGCGCCATAGCAGTTTACGCCCCGCGATTTGGCGCGGGTGATATGCAGGCCCTGAATGCGAAAATCGTTTGCCGCGTTTTCGTCGACACCATAGGTCTGCCCGATCCCGACTTGCGGCGCTGCGCCCGAGCCATAGGGCCGATAGGTACAGCGAGTGCTGGGCAGCAGCGTCTCGGACCACGCGGCGCCACGTTCCAGAAAGAAATGCGTGCCCGGCCAGAACAGCGTTACGTCCGTCGCCTTGGCAAGCGTTCGCCATGCAGTGGCGGGCGTCAGGCCGTCG